>JBMNTA010000017.1:0-25672 GCA_050945495.1 Saccharofermentanales bacterium | reverse complement strand
CGGCAAAAGCCGTCCCGCGATCTCGAACACGCTGCGTTTGCTGAATCTGCCGGATACCATTCAAGATTTGGTTCGTCAGGGCGACTTGTCGCCCGGGCACGCCCGCGCGCTTCTGGCACTTTCGGAAGCCGCCCAGCAACGGCGCGCCGCCACGGAGGTTTTGGCGCGTCAACTGAGCGTCCGCGATACGGAGCGCCTCGTTCGCGACATCAACGAACCGCCGGCCCCGAAGGCCTCCGCGCGTTCCGCCGTCGATGAACAGACGCGTCTGCACATCGAGGCGATCGAAGAGCGACTGCGCCGCGCCCTCGGCACGCGCGTGACGCTGGACGATGCTGGGGAGCGCGGCAAAATCACGATTCACTACCATTCGGCCGATGAGCGCGAACGGCTGCTCGAGCTGCTCGAGGAAGCGGGCGCATAAATCCCGAGGAGGATCGATCGTCCATGACACGCACATGGTTTTCGAAGCGCCGTGAACGGCGCATGGAACGCACCGTTTTGGAACGGCGCGCACGGGTGCGGGAACGCAACCAGCGCCTCTTGGCCTTTTTATTGCCGGTGGCGGCGTTTTATTTCGGCTTTGCCCTGTACGGCCTGTGGCCGTTCGGGAATCGCCATCTGCTCGCACACGACTTGTACCACCAGTACGCCCCGTTCCTCTTGGAACTTCGCCGCAAACTCTTGTCGGGCGAAAGCCTGTTTTTCTCCTGGAGCGGCGGGCTCGGGGTCAATTTCTACAGTTTCTTTACGTATTACATCGCCAGTCCGCTCAATCTCCTGATCGTCTTGTTCCCGGTCAAGCACATCACGGAAGCCGTGCTGTTCCTGACGCTTTTGAAGATCGGGCTGTCCGGGTTGTTCTTTCGTGAGTTTTTGAGCGGTGCTTTTCGCAAAAACGATGTCCTGGCGTCGCTGTTCGCATGTTTCTATGCGCTGTCGACGTGGGTGTACGCGTACGCGTGGAACATCATGTGGCTGGACACCTTGGTGTTTTTCCCGCTGGCGGCGTTGGGGCTCGTCGAGTTGGTGCGCGACCGACGCGTCGGCCGTTTCATCGTCGCCCTGACCCTGATGCTCATGACGAACTACTACACGGCCTTCTTCGGGTGCGTGTTCTTGTTCTTCTATTATTTCGTGTTGCGCGTTCAATTCGTGCCGGGACCCAAACCCGCCAAGGAGCGGATGTCGGCGTTCGGGCGCTTTGCGGGCTGCGCGATCGTATCGGCCTTGTTGTCGGCGGTCATCCTGTGGCCCACCGCGCGTGCGTTGGCCATTACGTCGGCCTCCGGCGACGCGTTTCCGAAAGGATTTACGTTCCATCAGGCCCTGATGGATTTGCTCGGGCGTCTGACGCCCTTGCGTCCGCCGAAAATCATGAGCGGATTCCCGAACATCTACGCGGGCATGCCGGTGTTGCTGCTCGTGCCCGCCTTTTTTGCGAACCCCAAGCGGCGCGCCAAGGTGCGGCTGGCGTACGGCACCCTGACGGCGTTTCTGTTGTTCTCGTTCCAGTCGCGGACGTTGAGTTTTCTGTGGCACGGCGCGCATTACCCGAATTCGCTTGATTTTCGCTATGCGTTCGTCTTCGTGTTGCTGGTGCTCGCCATGGCCTATCAGGCGGCGGGCGATCCGCTGAGGGACCAATTGCCGGTCGTTCGTTGGACGGCGATCGTGACCCTCCTGCTTTTGATGGTGGAACAGCGACTGATCGAAAACGACAACTGGTCGCATTGGCGCATCGTGGCGGTGCTCGGTTTTGCCGTTATGTACGGCATGATCTTCGCGACGCTCGACCGGCCCATGGAGGCGCGCCACGAGAAGCTGCCGCTCATGCAAGGCATCCGCTATCATGCCGAGCGGCCGGCGGGTCGACGCCCGGCGTCTCGACGCACGCGGATCGCGTCCCGTCCCGTGGCACACACGTCGTTGCCGCCGTTCGATCGCCCGCGGCATCGCGCGAAACGGCGCATGCAAGGGGCGACGGCCGCCCTGATTATCGTGTTTGTGGCGGAGATCCTCATTCACGCGGTGTCCAGCTCCGCGATGTTCAATGAGGTCGCGCCTTTGGGCGATCGCGCTTACTACGTCGACAACCCGAAGAGCGTCGAATTTTATCAATACACCGATACGCTGCGCCGTCTGCATGCGGGCGAACCGTGGCGCGCCGAGGTGTTGCCGAGCACCACCGTCAACGACTCGTTCTTGTACGGCACGAACGGCTTTTCGCTCTTCGCCTCGCCGTTTCCCGAGTCGTCGATCGACTATTTCTCCGATCTCGGCTATCCGACGAACGGAGTGAACAGTTTCCAATACAAAGAGTCGACAATCGTGATGGACAGCGTGCTCTCGATCGACTATTTGATGGTCGATCGAGCGCGTGTGTTCGAGGATCACACGCGCCGTCTCGTGGACGAGGGCGCGGAGACGCGTCTCTACAAAAACGATGACGCGTTGCCGTTCGGCTTCTTTGTGCCGTCCGATGCGGCGGACGTCAGCATCGATTACTTGGCCGGCGACGCCTTGGACGAACAAAACCGTCTCGTGGCCGCGCTCGGCGGGGAGCCGTACGTCCTTCAAAAGGACGCGTTCCGCCCGTGGGAGCACGAAGGCTGTTACGTGGAGCGAAGCTACGACGACTACACGTTCCACGTCATTCGCGAGCAAGGCGACACGGAATGGGCGTTTTTGATCTACGAGGTGCCGGAGGACGGCAACTATTACATCTTCTGGCGTGACGAATCGGTCGACATTGAGTACGGCAACGGTTTTATCAACGATCAGCAATTCTTCCAATTGGGCGGCGGCAAAGTCGGGATCGGCGATGTCGGCTTTTTGCGCGCCGGCACCGAATTGCACTACCGCGTCAGCATGAACAGCGATCGCCGCGTGGACGGGACCTTCCGTGCATGCGTGGGACGGCTCGACGAAGCAGCCTGGGAACGCACACGCCATCGGTTGGCGGAGGGCGGCCTGAAGCTTGACCGATTCACGACCACATCCTTTGCGGGGACGATCGACGCGCCCGAAAACGGCTACGTCTTTTTGCCGACGACGGCGAATCCCGGGTGGACGTTCACCGTCGACGGCACCCGCGTGCGGCCGACCGACATTCGCGGCAGCTTTATCCTCGTGCCCGTGACGGCGGGCACACACACCTTGACCGCCGATTTTGTGCCCGTCGGGTTCTATCCCGGGCTGATCATTTCGTTGGTCACGTTGGCGGGCATCGTCGCGGTCGCCTTCTACCGACGTCGTCGCGGGAGAAAGGATGACGTCGATGCCTGATCGACCTGCCCGCGATCCGCGGGACGACGAGGCGCGTTTGCGGCATGAGTCATCGGATGATTGGCGGCTTGCCGAGATCGATGTGAAGCGGGCGCGGCGTTCGCCCGATCGCAAATCGCCGCGCGTGTTCAAGCGTTGGCCGTGGGGCATCGTGTTGCTCGCGCTGTCCGTGTTCACGCTGTACGCCATCATCTGGTACGCCCGAAACATCGACAACACGCCATTTGAACAACTGTTGTTTCACATGCGGATTCCCTTGGAGGGCGCCGGATTCAACCCCCTGAAAAAATTCGGGTGGCCGGCGGCCGCGTTGGCCGGATTCGCGGCGTTTTGTTATTGGTTTTACATTTGGTTTTCGGCCGTGCCGAGACGTCGTAAAATCCGCGGTCACGTCATCACGTTGGTCGTGATTTTTTTGATCGTCGTCGTGATCGGACTCGACACGATCGGTATTTTCGCGTACGCCAAAGCGCGCCTCAACGAATCGCCGTTGTGGGCGTCGGAGTACGTCGATCCCGACGAGGTCGACATCGTGTTCCCCGACAAGAAGCAAAATTTGATTTACATCATCATGGAATCGATGGAGACCACGTACGCCGATCGGTCGCACGGCGGGGCCGAGCCGACCAATCTGGTGCCGCACCTGACCGACTTTGCCCTGGACGACGACAACGTGATGTTTTCGCAGCTCGGGGATCCGACGCGCCTGGGCGGTGCCCGCAACATGACGGGGCTCACGTGGACCGCGGCGAGCCTCATCGGGCAGATGGGCGGCATTCCGCTCAAAGTGCCGACCGTCGACGTCAACGCCTTCCGCACGGAATCGGGCGAATTTTTGCCGGGCGCGACCATGATCGGCGACATTCTGTACGACGAAGGGTACGCCCTCGAGATGATGATGGGGTCGAGTGCGCGCTTTGCATCTCGAGACGACATGTACCGTTCCCACGGCCCCTGGGTGATGTGGGATTACGACGCGTTGGCGCGCGAAAAATTGATTCCGCCCGGTCACTTCGTTTTCTGGGGGATTGAGGACCGCATGCTCTTCGATCTGGCCAAGGATCGGTTGACCGAACTCGCGGACGGGTCGATGCCGTTTGTTTTTTCGTTGTTGACGGTCGACACGCATTTCCCCGACGGGTACACGTACCCCGATCGACCGATGCTCGATCTGCGCAGCTACGGCAACGCCATCGCCTGGTCCGACCGCGATCTCGCCGATTTCGTCACATGGTGCCAAGCGCAGCCGTTTTACGAAAACACCACGATCGTGATGCTCGGCGATCACTTATCGATGGGCAAACGCTTTTTCGACAGTGTCCCCGATGCGTACGATCGGCGCATCTACAATGTTATGATGAATGTGGCGCGCGAGGTCGATACGACGCGCCTGTTCAACCGTGAATTTACCGTGATGGACTTCTTCCCGACGACGTTGGCGGCTTTGGGTGCGACCATCGAAGGCGACCGTCTCGGGTACGGAACGAACTTGTTCAGTAACGTCGGCACGTTGCTCGAACGCCATGGCGTGCAGGTCGTCGACGACATGCTGGCGACGAACTCACATTTTTACGACGAGACCTTTCATCGATCGCCTGCCGGATCGTAGCGATCCGACGGCCTTGGAAAACAGGAGAACCCCATGCAAGACTTTGTAAAATATCGTTTTGACCAGACCATGGTCACGTTTGTCAAATCGCTTTCCCTCAAATCCGCGATGTTCGGCTATGACAAGACCGATGTGTACGCGAAATTCAAAGATCTGCTGATCCGCGCCCGCGAGGTCTGTCAAGAGCTCGTCGAGGAACAATCGGAACAATACGAGCAGTTCAAACAAGATGTGTTGGACAACATGGACGACCCGGAGGCCCTGGCATTCGTCCTCCGCGCCCACGACGTGAGTGACGGCGTCGCGACCGAAGATCTCTTTGCCGTCGACGCAGCAGACGACGAGGCCGTTTACGACGATTTGGAACCCGAACCGACGTCGGAGGCATTGGACGACGCGATCGAGGAGGAGTTCTCCGCGGCGGCGTCCGAGCCGATCGACGAAGTCGACATGCCGGAGGATCCGGCGTCGGCGCACGAACGTATCGCGGCTTTGGAAGCCGAAAACAAGGCGCTTCGGGACGCGCTCGACGGGTATGCCGAACGCGAAGAACTTTTGAAGCGCGCCGAAGACATCGTGGAGGAAGCGCGCCGCGAAGGCGACGAAATCTTCCGCGAAGCGCGGGTGCGCGCAGAACAGGAACTCTTCTTGTACCGGGCGAAACGCCGCGACGAAGAGGAGGCGTTCGAAGCGGAATTGGCCGATTTGGAAACGCAACGCCGCAATCTCGAGGCAATGTGCGATCGGCACCAAACCTACATTGAACGCGGGCGGGCGCTCTTCGATCAGCTCGATGCCTACGCCGCCGATCGTCCCGACGCCGCGACCGACGATGCCGTCGACGTGGACGACTTTACGCCGAACGACGACTTTTAACCGTCGTCCGTTTTACGACATCAAGGCCCGCTTCGGCGGGTCTTTTTTAATGGGTGTTTTTGCGAATCAGACCGATCAACAGGGTCAACGCCAAGAGCGCGATGATGGAGAGAAAGACGATTGTGACGGCATCGAGCGCCGGCGGGGTGCTCCCCGCGCCATCGGGCGTCGGCCCATCGTTCCACGGATCTTCGTGCGACCCGCCGGGTTCGACGTCGGGCAAGAGTGCCGCGAGTTCGTCGTCGCTCCAATGTGTTCCGATGGCCTCGTAAAGCGCCACGTGATCGAGAATGTGGCCGTCGGACGGGTCAGCGCCCGTCGTGCAGATGAACACGACCGTATCATCGCCCACCGCCTTGAACGATGCGAGGCAATACCCGGATTCGCGAATGCGCCCCGTCTTGCCGCCGTCGATGACGGCCGTGTCGATGCCCCGTTCTCGCGCGTACATCTCCAACGTATGCCCCATGGCGAGGCCGTACTCGTGCCGATTGGTCGCTTTCGTGTGGCGAAAACGTGTGCTCATGACGTCGCGCAAAAACGGTTCCGTCCATGCCGCACGCAACAATTGCAGCATGTCGCGCGTGGTGCTCACCTGGTCGGCATCAAAGAGCCCCGACGTATTGATGAAATGGGTATGTGTCAGGCCGAGCTCCCGCGCGCGCACGTTCATTGCGGCCACAAACGCTTCGTCGGACCCGTACGTTTCACGTGACAAGACGTTTGCCGCGTCGGCGCCGGAACTCAAAAGCAGGGCATAAAAGATGTCGCGCAACGGGATTTGTTCCCCCTCGATCAACCCCGCCACGGAGGCATTCATCTCCGCGAGTCCGCGGAGGTCTTGGGCGTGCACGGTGACCGCATCGTCGAGCGATCGGTCGGCATCCCGCACGGCGTCGTACGCGACCAGGGCGGTCATCATTTTGACGAGCGAGGCGGGAAAAATGACGTCGTCGGCCCGATCCTCCATGAGCGTTCGCGCGCGTCCATCGCGCTCCACGACGACCAAGGCCGTGCGCGAATTCAGCGCGTCCGCACCGCCTTCAAACCACGTTTCGGAGGCCGCGACGGGTGCCCATAACGCCAAAATCAAAAGGATCGTCACCGCGAACGCCGACCCACGGAGACGTGCATTCATAAGGATGCCTCCGACGTCGATTCAGCCGTCCAAAAGACGCACAACCACACACAAGCGTCGGACGTGCGCGTCACTTGATGGCGGCAATGGGCGGGAAGCCACAGCGTATCGCCGCGCCTCAGCGTGAACGTTTCCCCCGCATCGACCAACAAGAGATCGGCCTCCCCTTCCAAGACGACGAGCCATTCGTGTTCGTTCTGATCGTAGACGTCGGTCGTCTGCCCCGACGAGACGATCCGCTCCACACGTACCGGCGTGTGCTCAAACAGTGTCGCGGCGATCTCCCGATCGGGATCGGGGGTCGCCCCGTCAAAAAGATTGATCAAGTTCCTCGTCATGATCGCGTCGCGCGCTCCTTTCGTGGCTTTTAGCATATCAAATTTCGTTCGGCGTTTAGTAAAGCCGCGAAAAATCCGTGGCACGGTCAACCGAAGCGTGTTAACGCGTTAAAACGGGCGTTAGAATGGTTTTAACGCACGAAAAAAGGCGATAGAACCTTTTCTTTTGTTAAACACGCGTTACCATGACGATACGAACCCGCGCTTGCACCGAGCGAGCTGTCATTTTGGGAGGGATCGACATGACCGGATCCATCACGTACCGAACGGTGCCGTACGGCGACCGCGATTTTCAACAGACGATCGGCTTGCGCGACCGCGTTTTGCGCCGCCCGTGGGGCAAAACGATCTCGGCGGACGATACCGCGATCGATCGGCAAGCCCTGACCATGGGCGCGTTTGACGGCGAGCGGCTGATCGGCATGGCGATGCTGATGCCGACCGAGGACGGCGTCGCCCGTCTGCGCTTCATGGCGGTGGAGGAAGCGTACCGCGGCCGCGGCGTGGGCCGCACGCTCGGTGAGCGACTCGCCGAACGGGCGCGCGAGCGCGGCGATCGAACCATCGTCTTGTATGCGCGTGAGCATGCGATCCCGTTTTATGAAAAACTCGGCTATCGGGTGACGGGCACGCCGTTTTTGCCCGATCACATCGAGATTGTCCACGTCCGAATGGAGCGAACGCTCTGAGGCGGGCCGCTCGTCATCGGGCCGGGCAAAGCGATGTAACCGACGTTATCGGCGGGAAGTCCGCGGGGCGGGTTTGCTACAATGAAGTCCGCTTTGAGTGCGTCGCATGGGCGTCATGCGAGGAGGCGCGCTCCGGAGGTATGTGATGGGAGCGAATGTTTTGCAAGATATGCTGATCGGCCTCGGCGTGATCGGTGGGTTCTTGCTTCTGGGCGCGTTGTTGCGTGCCGTCGTTCCGCTGTTTCGAAAATGGTTGTTGCCGGCGTCCGTCATCGGCGGGACGATCGGCTTGCTCTTGGGTCCCGGGATTTGGGGGGCCAAAGCGCCGCTGCCGTTCCCCGCGCCGTGGATGGAATTCTGGGCGGCGCTGCCCGTCGTCCTGATCGTGCCGATCTTTGCCGCGGCGCCGCTGGGCATGTTCATGTCGCCCGCCAAAAAAGGACGTGCGCTGCGCGACGTCGCCCCGATGGTGCTCCTGATGACGGGGCTCTTTGCCTTGGGCGGCAGCATTCAACACATCGCGGGATTCGGCATCAATCTGGCGATCACGGCCGTTCGCCCCGAAACCGATCTGTATCGCACCTTCGGCTGGGAATTGCCGAAAGGCTTTTCCGGAGGCCACGGCACCGCGACCTCGATCGGGAGCATTTTGCGCGACTTCGGCATCGATTACTGGCAGACGTCCCAGGGCATCGGACTCACGATGGCCACCGTCGGCCTGATCGGTGGCATGATCCTTGGCATCTTCTTCATCAATCGGGCGGCGCGCCGCGGCGAGACGAAGCTGATCGCGAAAAAGGGTCAGATTTCCGAAGAATTGCAGCGCGGCTACACGAAAGACGTCGACCGGCAAAAGAGCCTCGGTCGCGAGACGACCGTCGGCAGCTCGATCGAGACGATCACGGTGCACATCGCGCTGTTGTTCGCGGCGTCGGCATTGGCCTACGTCCTCGCGCGTCACATGCGCGTCTGGGTGCCGCAGCTCTTTCTCCCCGTGTGGTTCTACGGATTGCTGATCATGTACGTGATCAACTTCATTTTGCTGAAATCAAAATTGAACTGGTTGATCGACACGAAAGTCAAATCGCGCATCACGGGGACCCTGTCGGACTTCGCGATCACCGCGGCGATCATGACGATGCCGATCAAAACCGTCAGCGCGTACGCGATCCCGATCGCCATCATGTGCGTCGTGGGCTTTGTGCTGACGTATTACGTGACCTTTCCCCTGTTCAAAAAAGCGTTTGGGGACGACTTTGCGTTTGAGCGCGCCATCATGTCGTGGGGCGCCAACACGGGCGTCATGATCACGGGGATGACGCTTCTGCGCATCACGGATCCCGATTACGAATCGCCCGTCATGAATGATTTTTCCATGGGATTCGGACTGATCGGCATTTTGTCGATCTTTATCAGCCCGATCGACTATAACTTCATTGCCCGCGGGTCGACGGCCGCCAACTTCTGGTGGAACATCGGCCTCGGTGCGTTTTACGCTGTTTTGGGCGGCATCGGCTACGTGCTCTTGCGCCGTCGCCGCGCCGCATCGTAAGGAGGCATGGTTATGCGCATTGACACGCACGTACACATCACCCCGCCCGACATCATCGCCGACTGGGAATCGATTGCCCAGGGCGAGCCGTACTTTAAAATGTTGAGCGAGAGTCCCGTCAACAAGTTCGCGACGGCGGACGACGTCGTCGAGGCGATGGCCGAAGACGGCATCGATCGGTCGATCGTCTTCGGCTTCGGATTCCGGGACATGGGGCTCTGTCGTTACGTCAACGACTACACGATCGACGCCATTCAGCGTCATCCCGACAAGCTCATCGGGTTTGCGTCCGTGGTTCCGGACGCCCCGGGCGCGACGGCCGAGCTGGTGCGTTGCCGCGAGCGCGGTCTCCGGGGCGTCGGCGAGATTTTCCCCGAAGGTCAATCCTTCGACATTGCGTCCGAGACCGCGATGACGCCCTTTGCCGAGGCGTGTCTCGATCTCGGTTTCCCCGTCATTTTCCATGTGAACGAGCCCGTCGGGCATGACTATGCGGGCAAGACGAAGACGACGCTTCGCGAAGCCGAAGCGTTTGCGGAGCATTTTCCGGACCTCGACGTGATTTATGCGCACTGGGGCGGCGGTCTGTTTTTTTATGAGTTGATGCGCGAAGTGTCGAAGACGTTATCCAACGTCTACTACGACACGGCCGCGTCCGTTTTCCTTTACGGTCACAAGGTCTACAACGTCGTGAAAACGTTGGGCCTCGTCGATAAGATTTTATTCGCGACCGATTACCCGCTCCTGCCGGCCCGCCGCTATTGGGCCGACCTCGAGGCGAGCGAGCTCGACGACGACGAAAAGGCCTTGGTGCTGGGCGGAAACGCCGAACGTCTGCTGAAAAAATGGGGGGCGTTGCCGGACGCGCGGTAAAACATCGCTCGGCGAATAAACAGCGCGGAAAGCCTTCTTTTTTTACAAGATTCGTGTAAAATGAGTTCACCGCCCAACGGAGGACGGTAAACGCTGAAAGCGAAGGAGAAAAAGCGATGAAAAAACCAAGAGGAAGTGTGTGCATAGCGACCGGTTCCGTCCTGATGATTATCGGGGCGTCCGTTGCGGTCATCTTCGGCATCCTCGTCATGGTGGGCTTGTCCGCGATCATGGGACTGATCTTCCGGAGCGCCGGAAGTGATGCGGGGGCGCTCGGATGGCTGTCCGGACTCGGCATCGGGCTGGGACTCATTATCATTGCGATCGCCGCGCTCGCCATCATCATCGGGGTGATGTGTTTCAAGCGCAGAAACGATCCGCATCGGGCGACGTTGCCGTTGGTCATCGGCATCTTGGGTGCCATCAGTGCGATCCTGACCTTGATTTTCAACTTTGACGGTTGGCAGTTTGTCGGTTTGATCGTGCCCGTGCTCTTGATCGTCGGGGCGGCCTTGAACAAAGCCGATCGGGACAAACCGGAATTCCAACCTCAAGCGTATCCGCAATATCCGCAGCAGCCGCCTTACGGGCAGGCGCCGTACGGGCAACAAGCGCCGCAGCCGCCTTACGGTCAGCCGCAACAGGCGCCCTACGGCCAACCGCAGCAACCGCCGCAGGCTTACGGCCAACCGCAGTACCCGTACAGCCGTCAGGTGCCGCCGCAAGAGCAACAGCGCATGGCGTTCGGACGGCCGCAATCGCAGCAGCCGGCTCCGCCGCAGCAACCGCAGCAACCGCCGATGGGCGGCGTGCCTTACAATAACAACAATGTGCCGCCGCGGTCCGACGTGCCCGGCAACGGATCGAACAGCTGACGCTCGATGATGCGATCCGCATATGAAGCAAACCGAGGGGCGCTTGGCGGTTGAGGAGACAGCCGGCGCCCTCTTCCTTTTCTCGTTCAACGAAAAAATCATTGAAAGGGTGATGACATGAAGGCGATGGAAGACAAAATTCGTTCGGAGGCGCACGTGCTGCCGGGAGAGATTCTCCTGGTCGACGCGTTTTTGAATCAACAAGTCGATGTCGCTTTGCTGCAAACATTGGCCGACGCGTGGTACGAACGCTTCGGCGACCGAAAGATCACGAAAATTTTGACGATTGAAGCGTCGGGCATCGCCATTGCATCCATCGTCGCGGCGCGCTTTGGCGTCCCGGCGTTGTTCGCCAAAAAATACGACAGCCACAACTTGACGGGCGATCGTCACGAGACCGTCGTGTATTCCTACACGAAATGCAAAGAATATACCATCGCTGTTTCACGCCGATTGTTGACGGCCGACGACCATGTCCTGATCGTCGATGATTTTCTGGCCAACGGATGTGCCTTGACCGGGCTGATCGAGCTCGTCGAATCGGCGGGCGCGACGGTGGCGGGCATCGGCATCGCGATCGAGAAAACCTTCCAGCCCGGCGGCCACATGCTGCGTGAGAAGGGCTACGAGATCTATTCGATGGCGCAGGTCAAGCGCATTGATGTCGAAAACGACACGGTTGAGTTTGAGCCCGTGCCGATCATTCGCTACGATCGCCCGGAAGCGTAAGTCCCATGGCGGATCGGTTGCACGACGCGATGGCTTCGGCGCTCCCGGACGGCGCCCGCACGCTGATCGAGCGATTGAATGACGCCGGACACGCCGCCTACGTGGTGGGCGGTTTTGTGCGCGATGTGGTGCTCGGGCGGCCGACCCACGACGTCGATGTCGCCACCTCGGCTTCGCCGGAGGCCGTGATGCGCATCTTCGCCGATCGGGCGGTGTATCCGACCGGCCTGAAGCACGGCACGGTGACCGTCGCCATCGACGGGCGCATGATCGAAGTGACGACCTTTCGTGCCGACGGCGATTACACGGACGGCCGTCATCCCGATCGCGT
Source organism: Saccharofermentanales bacterium (assembly GCA_050945495.1). Classification (GTDB taxonomy): domain Bacteria; phylum Bacillota; class Clostridia; order Saccharofermentanales; family DTU023; genus UBA4923. The sequence continues at coordinate 13,374 of JBMNTA010000017.1, read as the reverse complement.
GACGTTTGTCGATGCCATCGAGGAGGACCTCGCGCGCCGCGACGTCACGATCAATGCCGTCGCTTGGCACCCCGACCGCGGCTTCATCGATCCGTGGGGCGGCGTCGAGGACATGGCGTGCGGCGTGATTCGCGCCGTCGGCGATCCGACCGTGCGTTTTCGAGAAGACGGCCTGCGTTTGATGCGGGCCCTTCGATTGGCCTCCGAGTTATCGTTTTCCATCGAACCCGCGACGAGTGAAGCGCTCATGGCCTGCCGCGACGGGCTCGCCCGCGTGGCCCCCGAACGCGTGCTCGTCGAACTGCGCCGCCTGTTGGTCGGCCTCGCAGCACCCGAGGTACTTGCCGCGTACGCGCCGGTGCCGGCCGTCGTGATCCCCGAATTGGACGCCGTGATCCGACGGGGCGAGCTCGATCGTGCCGTCCGACGCATGGCCCGATTGCCCGCCGATCCCGCCCTTCGTCTGGCCGGACTTTTATGGGATGTTGCGGATGCCGATCGACCGATCGATGAGGTCGCTCGCCGGCTGCGTTCCGATCGCGCCACCGTCGACCGCCTGCAGGCATTGCGTCGTGCCGCGGCCACCGTCGACGCGGCGATGCGCGCGTATCATCCCGACCCCGTTCTTTGGCGGGCATACCGCCGAGACGGCGCCCAAGCCGTCCGAGATGCCGTGACGCTGATCGGGGCCGATCGCGCGTCGGCATCCGCCATCGGGGACACGTTTGAGATCATTGCGTGGACCGCCGTGAAAGTGAAAGCGCATGCGCTGTTGCTGCGTGCGGCGCGGCTCGAAGACGAGGGGCTGGCCGTGGACGGACACGATGTGGAGGCGCGAGGATGTCGCGGCCCGGAGATCGGAGCCGCCCTCGATCGGTTGCGTTACGATGTCGTCACGGGGAAAGTCAAAAATGAGCGCGAGGCATTGATGGGTCGATTGGAGACCTTTGACCTCGGTTCCGAGCTCACATCCGACGAAACGTGAGGGTCAACCCCTCGGCGTCCGTGATCGTCAGGACGTCGTCGTTCAGTTCATAATGCATGCGGACGATGTTGGAGCCCTGAGCGCCGCGATCGAGCGTGAGGCGAAAATCGCCGTTGGCGTTGATCGTGTACGTCATGTCGATATCGGCGGAGGCATCCTCGAATGTTTGTCGTTGTTCTTCCGTCCATGCGGCCGTGCCGACCGAAATATGCACGTCGCGATCCGACGTGAATTCAAAGACCATGCCCGGCGAAAAAATGTCGCTTTCCGATGACACGACGCGCCACGAACCGACGATCTCGTCGACGTGTGGGGCGCACGACGCGAGCGCCCATGACGTCAGCATCAGCGCCAAAATCACCCAAATCATCGCTCGTCGCTTCATCCAAGGCCTCCCATACATGCCTCATTCTACCATGGAAGCCCCAAATAAACTGTCATCAAGTTGTAATAATTCAACACAACATCTAGTAGTAAGATGTTACTTGACGTACTACATCAAGTGGTTTATCCTGCTTCGTACGACCGTCCGAGGCAGAGGTTGCCGAACGTAGTGACAAGGGAGAACGTGTGACATGAGTGATTTATCGCCTTACATCAAGCGCCATTTTACAAAAGAACTGAACAACACCGACAAGACCGTCTTTGATTTGTTTGAGTGGAAACATGTGGACGTCTTGCTGAAAGACCACAAGTCGGGTCGCGTCTTGACCGATATGAAAGACCTGGAATTCCCCGTGGCGTATTCGCAGCAAGCCTGCGACATCATCGCCTCCAAATATTTCAGGAAAGCCGGCGTACCGGGGCCCGTCGGCCACGAGACCTCGATGCGACAAGTCTCCGATCGGCTCGTCTCGTTTTGGGTGCGCGCCCTCGTCGACGAAGGCATGATCGACGACGGCGACGAAGCCCAAATTCTCTACGACGAACTCGTTTACGCGATCCTCGTGCAGATGTTCGCTCCGAACTCGCCGCAGTGGTTCAACACCGGCCTCAAATTGAAGTACGGCATCACGGGCGGCATGAGTCAGCTCTACTACTACGACGAGGCGAAGGGCGAGGTCGTCATGTCAAAGGACGACTACACCCGCACGCAGGCGTCGGCGTGTTTCATCCTCTCCATCGAGGATAAGCTCCTCGGCCCCCATTCCATCTCCGAAGGCTACGTATCCGAGACCAAGCTCTTCAAAGGCGGCTCCGGCACGGGCACGAACTTTTCACAGATTCGTGCCGAGGGCGAAGCGTTGTCCGGCGGCGGTCAGTCGTCGGGCCTTATGAGCTTCCTGAAGGGGCTCGACCGCAACGCCGGCGCCATCAAGTCGGGCGGCACGACGCGCCGCGCGGCGAAGATGGTCTGCCTCGACATCGATCACCCGGAAATTGAGGAATTCATCACGTGGAAAGCACGCGAAGAAGATAAAGTCATCGCGCTCGCCAAGATGGGCTACGATGCCGACATCGACGGCGAGGCGTATCAGACCGTATCCGGACAAAACTCCAACAACTCCGTGCGTCTGAGCGACGCGTTCATGCGGAAAGTCGCCGACCTCGATCGCAACCCGGATGCGACGTGGAAATTGACCGGGCGCCGCGATCCGTCGGTTGACCGCGAAGTGTCCGTCCGTCACCTGTGGGATATCTTCAACCAATCGGCGTGGCGTTGCGCCGACCCCGCGCCGCAGTTCGACGATACGTTCAATGCCTGGCATACCTGCCCCGCGGGCGAAGACGGCGAATATTTGGCGAAGCACAACCGCATCAATTCGACGAACCCCTGCGGCGAATACGCGTTCCTCGACGACACCTCGTGCAACCTGGCCTCGATGAACGTCTTGCGTTTCTACGATCCCGAAACCCGCACGTTCGACATCGAAAGCTATCGCCACATGATTTCGATCGCACAGCTCGCGCTTGAAGCATCGATCCATTGGGGCCAGTTCCCGACGCCCGCCATCGCCCGCAAAACGTGGGGGTTCCGCGCGACCGGTCTGGGACTTGCCAACCTCGCATCGCTCTTCATGTCGGCGGGACTTCCCTATGATTCCGACGAAGCGCGCGCCATCGGCGCCGCCTTGGCGGGCGTGCTCACGGGACAAAGTTACGCGATTTCCGCCCTGATGGCGAAGCAGACCGCTCCGTTCCCGCATTACGATAAAAACCGTCCGTACATGCTCCGCGTCATCCGCAACCACAGCCGTGCGGCCGGGGCGCGGACCGACGAACCGGAGGACATCTACTACGCACTCCCCGTCGTCGACCACCATCTGCTCCGCGACACGGGCTTTGGCGTGTTGGCCGACGCCTTGAGCGAGAGCTGGCACGACGCCGAGCTCTGGGGACAGCAGTACGGTTACCGCAACGCCCAAGTGTCCGTCATGGCGCCGACCGGCACCATCTCGTTTGCCATGGACTGCGCCGCGACGAGCATCGAGCCGTTTTTCTCGCACGTCGTCTACAAAAAACTGTCCGGTGGCGGGTACATGAAACTCGTCAACCCGATCGTTGAAAACGGCCTCGAAGCGCTCGGTTACAGCGACGAACAGCGGCAAGCGATCCTCGACTACGTTTTGCGCGAGGACGACAACGGCATGATCCTCGACGGCAAGATCGAGGGCGCGCCGTATCTGAAGGACGAGGACCTGGCCGTTTTCGACACCGCGAATCAGTGCGGTTCCGGCGAGCGTTACATCGCCTACCAAGGCCACGTCGGCATGGTGGCCGCGATCACGCCGTTGATTTCCGGCGCGATCTCGAAGACCGTGAACCTGCCGCATGAGGCGACCGTCGAAGATTTCGCCGACGTCGTGCTCTCCTCTTGGAAGCAAGGCGTGAAGGGCATCACGCTCTATCGCGACGGCTCGAAGTTCGCACAGCCCCTGAACTTGCGTCTCACCGACGCCGATCGCGGGGATGTGCCGCTCGAAGAGTTGAATTACCGCGACCTGCTCGACTTTGCGAAGGACACGAAAGCCAAACTCGATCGCTGTCACGATATGCTCGATCGCGGCGATGTGATCCACGCCCGCGTGAAGCCGAAAGGCATTCGCACCGGCGTGACGCACCCCGCCCAGATCGAAGACGTCAAGGTCTACATCACGGTGAACCGCGACGAGAACGACGAGATCATGGAATTGTTCATGACGACCGACCGCGAAGGCACGCTCATCACGGGCTTGCTGAATTCGTTGTCGAAGACGATCTCCGTCATGCTTCAGTACGGCATCCGGCCGGAGGCGATCTCCAAGATGCTGCGCGGTCAGAAGTTCGAGCCCTACGGCTTCGTGCAGCGCCACCCGTACATCAAGTACTGCACCTCGGTAAGCGACCTCATCAGCAAGGTGCTTGACATCGAAGCGGGCGACTACTCGCGCGTGCAGGTGAAGCCCGATGCGGGGGCGACGGACGATCAGGGCGCCGACGCGGAACCGACCCAGATCAGCATGGAAGAGTTCATCCATGAAAACGCCCGTGAGGCGAGCAAGAACGGTGAGCGCCTCTACGACGGATCCGTGTGCACGAACTGTTCCGGCACGCGGCTCGTCCGCAACGGCACGTGCAAAGTCTGCCTCGATTGCGGGGAGACGACCGGTTGTTCATAAAGTCTAAAATGCGGGTTAAGGATTTATAAAAATCACCGTTTTTCTGGGATAAATGTATAATAAATGAGGGAGGCCGCCGTCGGCGGCCTCCTTTTATACCATCACGGCACGTTTTACGATATACTGAGCGCGACTAAGTCCCTTTGACCGCGCGACCGGCATGATGTCGCGTCGCCTCAAACCGACAGGAGGATAAGGATGAATTTTTGTCAACAATGTGGGGCTCGCTTACCCGAAGGCGCGACCGCGTGTGCTGCCTGCGGAGCTCCCGTGCCTCAATCCGAGGACGCCCAACCCGTGTCCGAGCCGGAAGTGAAGGCGCAAACGCCCGCACCGCCCCCGCCGCCCGGCCCGGCCCCGCCGCAACCCCCTCAAAACACACCGTACGGTTATGCTCAACCACCTACACAGAGCTATGCGCAGCCGTCATACGGTCAACAACAGCCGAATGTTCCGGCGTATCAACAACCGGGTTACGGACCGCAACAGCCGCAACAACCGTACCCGCCGCAACAACCGGCATATCCGCCGCCATACGGTCAACCGCCGTATCCGCCCCAATACGTGCAACAGCAACCGCCTCCGAAAAAGAAGAGTAAATGGTGGATCTGGTTGATTGTCGCGTTGGTGGTCGTGGGATTGATCGTCGCCTTGATTTTGATTTTCGGCGGCAAGAAGTCCGGTGCCGAAGCCAACGACAAGCTCTTTTACGAGGGCACACTTCTGCACCACATCAAGGAAGCCGGCACCGATCAGATTCAACAGAAATCGATGGGTGCTCAGACCGACGTGTCGTTTGCGTTGGAGGGCATGGGCGACGACGGCATGAACGAACTCTTGCACACGTTGCAATCGCTGCATCTGCGCTTCACCTCCAAAGCCCAACTTGACGCCTCCAAGCCGCGCATTCTGTTCGGTATCGGGGCCGGACGGTTGGACGGCGACGTCATTCCTCTGGCGAACATTTACACGACGAAAGATCACGTGGTGATTGCGTCGGAGCGTCTGCTGGAGAAGCCGTTGGCGCTCTCGCGTGACATGCTCTATGAGCTCATGGACGGCGACATTGAGTTTGCATCGGTCGAAGAGCTCGTCGGCGTGCTCTCCCACGTCCAGGACGCCGCGATTGCCTTGAATGCCGATCAGCTGGAGAAAATTTGGCTGGACGTCAAAGAGATCGCGCTGAAGCATGGCGGCGACAAGGAAAAACTGGACGACGTGATGCTCCACGTCGGCACGGTCTTTGACGAAGCTTCGGGCTATCGCATCGTCATCGACGAAGCGCACTCGGCCGAGATGCTGAAAGAGGTCCTCGAATACCTGAAGAAGCAGCCGGACATCTTGAAGATGCTCGATGAAGTCAATGCCATGCAGTTGAAGCTGGGCGAGATCGATGCGGATGAGAACATCAAGCAGGACTTCATCGATGAACTCGAAGACACCATCCAAGACATCGAGGAGAATCCCGACGATTTCCGCTTCACGGTCACCCGTGAGCTGTATTCCAAGGGCAAAACGCCGGTGGGCGGTCTGATCAAGATTGAATCGGACGGCGACACCGTCGAGCTGGGGCGCACCATTTTGGCCGATGGCAATCAGGTGGTCTCGGAAATGTATCTCAACACGCCGGATGGCGAAGGCATCAAGATTACCAGCAATTACACCAAAGACAAAAACGCGTTCACCGGCACATCGGATGTCACCTTAAACGTCGATGAGTTGATGCACGCGACGTTTGCGTACACGAATTTCGGCCTCGTCGAATTGAACGGTCAATACGTGCCCGTGGGCAAAGTGGCCGTGACGTTCGATGATGAGGATAACGACTATGTGACGCTGACCTACCAGGGTCAGATCCAAGGCGACGCCCTCCAAGGCTCCATCTACGTCGGCGACCTCGTCACCGATGATTTGGGCGACATGGAAGATCTGGGACTCCGGATCAACATCACGTACAAGCCGCTGAAGAAAGGCGACCTTAAGTTTGATGACGCGCCGCCCAAGGATGCGCACCCGATCGATACGTTCGACGACCTCGAAGAAGCCGTCGATATCGATCAACTCTTTGAGAATTTGATGGGTGTTCTGGAAGACCTCGGCATTGATTCCGACGTCCTCGCAGAGATTGGATAATCATCACAAAGATATCTATGTCGGATCACCATCCACAATCGTCGAAAGGGTCTCCGGGCGGATCATCGCCCGGAGGCCTTTGCATAACGCACGTCGACAAGGCGTGGCATAACGTCCCCGTTTTGACCGACGTCTCCTTCACGCAGCCCGAAGGCACCATTTACGGGCTTGCGGGATCGAACGGCGCGGGCAAAAGCACGCTTTTGAAAATCCTCGCGTCGGTCTTGCAACGCGACGGCGGTACCGTCACCTTTAACGGCCTGTCGCTCGATGACCGCGCCCGCTGGCGCCCGAACATCGGCTACGTCCCGCAGGAGGTCGCGCTGGATGATCGACTCACCGTGAAGAACACGGTGAAATTTTGGGCCGCGATTCGCGGCCTCCCGAAGTCGGAGCGACGTCGTCTCGTCGACCTCGCCCGTCGGGATCCCTTAATCAAAGATTTTTGGAAAAAACCGCTCCGCGAATGTTCCGGCGGCATGGTGCGCCGCGTGAGCCTCGTGGTCGGACTCTTGAATGCGCCGCGACTCTTGTTCCTCGACGAGCCGTTTGCCGGCGCCGACGATCGAAGTCGTCAGCTCATGATGACGCGGTTGCGGGAACTGCGCGATGGCGGGTGCACCGTCCTGATCGCCAGCCACGACCGCCCGCTGCTCGATGACTTGTGCGATGCCATCCTGGTGATCGAGGACGGCAAGATCCGCGAACACCCCCCGACGCGGGGCAACGCTTCTTTGCCTTCCGAGCCCGCGGCCCCGACCGCATCCGAACCGATGGCCACAACGCCCGCGCCCTCACCGATCGCCATGTCGGCGGAACCGTCGCCGTGGAAGCGATGGCTTGCACGCGTCCGACGACGCATGCGTTCCGGCGCCGCCCTGGTTCGGCGAGAAATGCGCGCCCTGAGGTCGTTGTTGCTCATCGCGATGGCGGCCTTCTTAATCTTGGGCGCCGTGATCGTGCCGATGTTGAAGCTCGATCCCGACAAGACGTCGGATGAAAACATTCCGGTCCTGCAGCTTTCGCTTTCGGTGGTCGACGACGATCGATCGATCTTGGGACAGCTGGCCGTTGAGTTTTTGAAGGGCATCTCGTACATCGACGAGATTTATTACGATACCTTGGACGAGGGACTCGCGCGTCTCGATCGCGACGAAGTCGTGCTGGTCGCGCGTCTTCCCGAGTCCTTCTTCGACGATGCCCAGGTGGCGGGCGGGGCACGCCCGATCGAGTTCTGGCTGAATCCTCGCATGCCGGCGGAGTCCAAACAGGTGAGCATCTTGTTGCGTCAATACGAGACGGCCGTGAACGGTCTGTACGGCACCGTCTTCGGCTACCAGCGCGTGTTTGTCGATTTGGGCGGCGACGACGCCGCATCCTGGGACGCCGCCACGCGTCAATCGTTCAATGCGCTGCGCGCCTTCCTCGGCCGTGACCGCTTCGCGGAACCGGGCGGGATGGGGCACTTGGCGTATGTGTATCACGCCGGTGCGGCGATCCTCGTGATCTTGGCGCTGTTGCCGTCCATGTCGGTGCTCGTGCAAACCAATCGCATGGCGCGCACATCGCTCGAAGATCGGATGATCCTCAACACGGGCCTCGGCGCCCTCATGTCGGCGCGCGTGTTCGGCGGCGCCCTGATCTGGTTGGTCACCGCGCTTTGCCCCTTGATTTTGCTTCGATTGATCGGCTTGATCGAAACCCTCGGCCCCATCGTCGTCGCGCTCTTGTCGATTTACATCACGTCGGCGTTCATCATGAGTGCCGTCGGTCGGATGAAGACGTCGTCGACGAGCGTCATGCTGTTCGGATGGATGTTGATGTTTGTCGCGATCGTCCTGGGCGGCGCCCTGTATCCCGCCGCGCTTTTCCCGCCGTGGCTGCAGAACATCGCGCGCTACTCCCCGCTGTGGGTCGGCACGCAAGCGACCTTCTTGTCGCTCATGGAGAAGGGTGCGGCCGTCGTCGAGGCATCGCCTTGGTGGGCCGCGGTGCCCATCGTGCCCGCCGCGATTTTGGCGGGCGTCACCCATCGCACGAGGTCCGCATAATGGCGATCTGGACGCTCATTCGATTAAAGCTCCGGACGCTGTTGGGGCGCCCCGCGATCATTGTTTTCTGCATTGTCGTGCCCATCATTCTCTCGCTGTTGGCCGGCCTCACGATCATGCGCAACGATTTGTCGACCGTGCGCGGCGCTTACGTCGACCTTGCCGACAACGCCGCCTCCCATCGGCTGATCGAATTTTTAAGGGACGGTTCCATGCCGTGGGAAGCGTACGCATCCGACCGCGATTACGAACGCGCCCTGTCGCTCGGCGAGATCGACGGCGTGCTCATCATTCCCGAGGATTTCGGCGTCAGCGGCCCCGGCCGTTCCGTCCGAGAGGCGTATACGTGCGTGTTCCACGACGGCCGCAACCGTTCGGCCTCCGCCTTGGTTCGAGAAAACTTCACCATCTCGTCCCTGGCGCTTTCCGCCGAAACGAAAATGGTGCAGTCGCTTCGTCGCTTGGAACCCGCGAAATCACTCTCGGTCGACGAGGTGTGCGAACGCCTCCGCCGCGCCACCGAAGAAGCGCGAGAAGACGGCGCGTCGCTGAAGCTGGAAATCCGTCTCGAACCCCCGGCGCACGCCACTACGTTTATTTCGGTGCCCGACCTCTCGATTGACATCATGTTTATGTCCATCTTCGCCCTTCTGTCCGGCATGCTCCTCGCCGATGCCGAGACGGAAAGTCGGCTCAAATCGATCGCGGGCGGCAAGCGCCGCGACTTTGCGGCAAGCGTCATCGCCCTCGCCGTCGCGTGCATCGTCCAATTGTGCATTTTGGTGGGGATCAGCAAGCTTCTCATGCCCGACTCGATTCGCCCCGCCTCGTACCCTTGGGTGATGGCGATCTTGCTGGTGCACATGCTCGCGTACGGGCAGTGGGTGGCCCTCATTCCCGCGGAAAAACGCATGGCGCCCGCGTCCGTCGTGATGTTGCTCTCCCTTATCATGGGCGGTGCGTTCTTCCATCTGCCCCGCATCTGGATCGAAAATGTCGGGCAATATACGCCGCACGGTTGGGCCATGGCCCGTCTCTCCGACATCCCGACGACCGTCGGTCCCGTCGCATCGCTCGCAATCGGCTTCGGTTTTCTCTTGCTCGCCTACGCCGTTCAATCCAAAAGCGTCCGCCTCGGCCGCTGACGCCTCGCTCCGACATCCATCCGTCGTTCCGAGATTTTTCCGCCATCGTCTCGCGCGTGGTCGCGTTCAAACGTGTTAAACTGAGACGTGACCATCGGCGCCCGACGGCGCTTTCAAAGGAGATGCCAAGATGCCATCCAATCTCGATCCCATTCGTCAAAAACTCGGCTTGATTCACATCTATTGCGGCGACGGCAAGGGCAAGACGACCGCCTCGATCGGACTCTCGGTCCGTGCGCGCGGCCGTGACCTGAACGTCCGCTTCGTGCAATTCTTGAAGACCGGCACGTCCGCCGAACTCGATCAGCTCCGAAAGCTCGGCGTCGACGTCATATCCGGTCAATTGCAAAACAAGTTCATCTTCCAAATGACCGAGGAAGAAAAGCAGGCGACGAAAGCCTTTTTCGAAGAACGTCTGCAAGACGTCATCGACGACGCCGACCAATACGATCTCATCGTGCTCGACGAGATCATGGGCGCGATCGCCACGGGCATCATCGACGAACAAGATGTCCTCGATTTTCTCGACACCAAGCCGGAGCACACCGAAGTCGTGCTCACGGGCCGCGATCCGTCCGAAGTGTTGCGGGCCAAGGCGGATTACGTCTCCGAAGTCATGATGCGAAAACACCCCTACGAGACCTCCGGCATGCAAGGTCGCGCCGGCATTGAATTCTGATCAAGGAGTCCCCGATGCAACATCCCGTTTTGATCCTCGACGACAACAGCCCGAATGCGCAGTGGATTGCCCGCCGCGTTCGCGAGGCGCACATTTTCAGCACGCTCCTGCCCATGCATTCATCGTTGGAAAAGATGACCGCTGATGCCCCGCAAGCGATCATCGTTGCCGCGGGCCCGGAGGGCGTTCGCGCGATCGACTCGGATCTCCGAAACCTCCGCCTCCCGATGCTTGTGGCCGTCCCGCACGGGGCGCCCAACATCGAAGCGGATCCGCAAAACAAGATCTACACGACGGAATATTCGCCGGACTCGGAGCACACCCAAGAAGGTACCGAGGCGCTTCATCGCTTCCTTTTTGAAGAGGCCGAGATTCAACATAATTGGACGGTCGATCAGTTCATCGAGGAGACCACCGAACGCATCCGCGCTCAAGTGGGCGACGGCCACGCCATCCTGGGGCTTTCCGGCGGCGTCGACTCCGCCGTTTCCGCCGCGCTCATGGAGCGCGCCATCGGCGATCGGCTCACCTGCATCTTTGTCGACCACGGTCTCATGCGCGCCGACGAAGGCGAACAGGTGGAGCGCGTTTTCCGAGAGAAATTCAACGTCACGTTTCACAAGGTCGACGCCCGCAAGCGTTTCCTCGACAAACTGAAGGGCGTGACCGAGCCGGAGAAAAAACGGAAGATCATCGGAGAAGAATTCATTCGCGTGTTTGAGGAAGCCAAGGCCCAAGCCAAAGGGGCCAAGTTTCTCGTGCAAGGCACGATTTATCCCGACATCATCGAGAGCGGTGCCACCGAAGGCGGCGTCATCAAGAGCCATCACAACGTCGGCGGTCTCCCCGAAGACGTCGATTTCACCATCGTCGAACCGCTCCGCATGCTGTTCAAAGACGAAGTCCGCAAAGTGGGCGAAGCCCTGGGTCTTCCGAAACACATGGTCGACCGCCACCCCTTCCCGGGGCCCGGCCTCGGCATTCGCGTCATCGGAGAAATCACCGAAGAACGCCTCGACATTCTCCGTCGCGTCGATAAAATCTACATCCAAATGCTTCGCGAGCACGATCTCTACGACAAGATCTGGCAGGCCTTTGCCGTGCTCCCCGATGTCCGCACGGTCGGTGTCACGAATGACCGACGCACCTACGGCCACCTTGTCGGCCTTCGCGCCGTCAACAGCGTCGACGCCATGACCGCCGTCGCCTATCCCTTCGACCCCGCCTTCCTCGAAGAAGCGCAGCGCCGCATCATCGAAGCCGTCCCGGAAGTCAACCGCGTCGTCTACGACATCACGTCGAAGCCGCCCGGCACGATCGAGTGGGAGTAAGAGGAATAAGTGAAAAATATTGTAATTAAGGAAGACATAATACCGAACTTAGAGAGTGTTCTAAATTTATATAATGATGTTGCGTGGAGTGCATACACCTCTCATCCGGAGCAGTTAAAAAATGCCTTAAAGAATTCATTGAAGGTCTGGACAGCTTGGGAGGATGATTTATTAATAGGCTTGGCGAGAGTCGTTGGTGATGGCTGTACGATCATTTATATTCAAGATATTTTAGTATTAGAAGCATATCAAGGAAGAGGCTTAGGTAGTCAGTTTCTAGCAATGATTCTCGAAGAGTATCAAGATGTTCGACAAATAAAGAAATATGTAGATGATAATGAGTACAGAATATTTGGCCTACCGTTCTTTAATAAGGATTCGAAGATGAAAGAGTTTGAAATGGTTTTTAAAAGGAAGTCAAAATGAAAATAACATATGTAGATATTCACATTCATACCTCAGAAAATCCTAATGAATTGCCATCGTATTATGATGTGCAAGAATTATTGAAGAATGTTCGTAGGATATCTGGGAGCAATCAGGTTCTTCTTTCTTTAACAGACCATAATACTATTAATAAATCGGCATACTTATCTTTAATTCAAGAGGATGTTTCTGTTGTTTTAGGCGTAGAATTGCATATTAAAAAATATCCTGATGCACCACCATATCATTGTCATATTATTTTTAATACGGAGATATCTGAAGAAAACATTGACGATTTAAATAGTAAGTTAGATAAGTTATATCCAAATAAAGTCGTAACAGATGACGATGAGAATACACCAAATATTGAAACTATTATTAATACTTTTGACTCTTATGAATTTTTATTATTACCGCATGGAGGGCAATCGCACAGAACGTTTGATAAAGCAACATCTAAAACTACTCGATTTGATACATCAATGGAGCAAAGTATTTATCATAATCATTTTGATGGATTTACATCTAGGAGCAGTACAGGGCTTGAAAACACAAAAGAATATTTTAAAAGAATCGGTATTCATGAATTTGTAAACTTAGTTACATGTACAGATAATTATAATCCTAAAATTTATCCTAAAACAAAAACGAACGAAGCCGAGGAATTTACACCGACGTGGATGCTAGCTGAACCTAGTTTTGATGGGCTAAGATTATCTCTTTCAGAAGAATCAAGATTATTTTATAACACTGAACCGCCACAGAAATGGACGCAAACAATAGGTCGAGTTGAACTAAATAATGATAAAATCGACATTAATGTCAATATGACACCAGGGCTGAATGTTGTGATAGGAGGTTCATCAAGTGGGAAAACTTTGTTTGTGGACAGTTTAGTAAGGGGAATAAAAAATGATTTCAAAGACTCTAGATATACGTATTTTAATATTGAGGATATACAAATAGAGAATCCGACAGGTGTCACCCCTTACTACATAAGTCAAAACTTCATAATGTCTATTACT
>JBMNTA010000016.1:0-27092 GCA_050945495.1 Saccharofermentanales bacterium | reverse complement strand
CCCTTTACCTTGGGCGTTGCGCAACAAGTCGCCGATCTCCCGGCCTATTCGGGCACCCTGCTTCGCATCCCGCTCTTCATCCTCGTCTATGCGTTGCTCTTCCTGTTTGTGTATCGTCACGCAAAAAAGCAGGAACGCATGCTTGCGACCGACGCCGTCAACGTCACGTTCGAAGCCGATCCTTCCCCGGATGACCCCACGGCCGACCCCGCGGCGCTCGACCGCGCCATCCGCGTCTTCGGGTGGTTTTTACTGGCAATCCCCGTCTTGATCATTGCGGGATTTTTCTGGAAGCCGCTCTCGGGCGTGATCTTCCCGATCATTGCGCTCTTGTTTCTCGTCGCCGGACTCGTCGCCGGCAAGGTCAGTCATTACCGCGAACACGGCCTTTGGCGCGACCTCTTCTCCGGCATGCTCGGGATCGCTCCCGGCATTCTCCTGATTCTCTTGGCATCGAGCGTCAAGCATGTCGTCGTGGAAGGCAAAATCATGGACACGATCCTCTACTCGATCGCGTCTCGCGTCTCCGGCATGTCGCCCGTCGTCGCGATCCTCTTCGTCTTCCTCGTGGTCATGGTATTGAATTTCTTCATCAGTTCCGGCTCGGCCAAGGCCTTCCTGGTCCTCCCCGTTCTGATTCCCATCGTGGACATGGTCGGCATCACACGCCAAACGGCCGTCCAAGCGTATCTCTTCGGCGACGGCTTCAGCAATGTGCTCTATCCGACGAACGCCGTCCTGATGATTGCGCTGGGCATCGCGAACATCAGCTGGCCGAAGTGGCTTCGCTACTCCATCGGCTTTCAGCTGATCTTAACAGTGCTCTCGATCGGGTGGCTGCTCCTGTGCCATGTGATTCAATACGGACCGCGATAAGGCCCACGGAAGCCTTGGAAATCAGACGCCTACGACACATCCAGCGATTGATCGATCACGTCGTGCATGACGTCGATCAGGCGCATGACGATGTCGTCGGCCGACCCCCGCGTGGCGGTGATCTCGTAACGTTGATCGCCGATCACCGACATCACGACCGACACGACCCGCTCGGGATCGGCGGTCTCCACGGTATAAAAGATGCGAATGGGAACGCCGCGATAAGCGTACGCTTCGGGCGTCCCGCTCACGTCCGGTGCCTCTTCGGACGGCCCCACGCGAAGCGTGACGTCGATCGGCTCCGCGGCATCGGACGCCACAGCATGCCCCTCCACGAAATAGCCGATCGGCTTCGCTTGCAGATCGCGACGATCCAGCAAAACGCGGAAAGTCTCCCCTTCGATCTCGGCCGCTTCCAGATCGGGCACGATCATACGGGTCGGCTGCAACTCACGGACCAATCGATCGTACGATTTCACTTCTTTGACAAAGGCGGGATAAAACGGATAGGTCATGAGGACGGCCACAATCACCACAACCACCAGAAACATGATGCCATAGCCGATCGTCAGACGAATCGTTTGACGGCGCTTTTCTTTCGGATCCGTGGCGGACGTATGGGTTTGTTCAGTGTCAGTCATAATTTATCTTTCCATCGAATGAATTTTTGTTCCCATTCAATATAACAATGAAAGCATGATGATGTGCGGAGGGGCAAATGTAACATCAACGGATGCACCGATGAGCAGACCGCACCGTTACACGTTCAGCACGTAGTCGTTGAAACGCCAGACGCGGAGATGGATGGGATCGATGGGCGACCCGCAATAGGCACACGCGGACGAACCGAACGTGTCCAAGGGAGCGCCGCAATTGGGACAATTGGCCGCAAAGGCCGACGGGTGCTTCGCGGTGCTCTTGCTTAAATCTTGAATGTAGAGCAGCGACATGGATGCGCGCATCTGCGTCATGTGACGATCGTCGCCGGCGATGAGTTTCCCTCGGTCATCCGTCTCCGTGTAGTCGGCCTCATAGGCCACGTGAAATTCGATGCGGCAAAGCCCGTCCCCTTTTTTGTAATCACTGATAACGGCGCCGTGCATGCCGATGTTCTCATAGCGAACGTCGAAGCCGCGATGGTCGTTTTTCTCGATGTCGGATGCGAGCTTTTCCCGGTACAACGCGTCCGTCATCTCCATCGGGAGCACCTGGCCTTCCGTCAACGACTCCAACGTCGCCCACAACGTCTTCTTCGCGGCGCTTTTCATCTCGTCGAGGTTCAGCGTCGGGAAATCGCGTGCGATCCGCGGGCCGATGATGCGATCCATGCCTCCGAGGCTTTTCGGACGGCGTTGATCCCTCCGGTATTGGTCGCTTTTCAAATACCGGTGAAGTTCCGCGTACATCATGCCGAAGAGTGATCCGGAAATCCGTGAACGGAGGGATCGTATCCCGACCGCCAACAGCCCGATGGCGGCCGCCACGATCACGATGATCGGCACCGTCGCCGTCGCGGACCCGACCGTCGGCCACATCCGTGCCCTCAACGCGCTCAAGAACAACAATGCATGGATCATCATCCGAACCGTCTCCTTGGTTCATCTTTTACACGATTATACCTGTGAAACGGCGCATGCGACGACCACATGGCGTACACCACGGCCACCCGTCTTTCGGGCGCCGCATCTCCCATGCCCGACCTTCGTCCAAGCAGAGCGCATGTCCGGTCACGGTTGAGGGTGTCCGTCGCCGATGACCTGCAGCGACGCATTCGCCAAGCGCCCGTACCATTGGTTGTCATCGTTCTCGTCACGGTATGTCTCGTACGTCCCTTCGACGATGATTTCCGCATTGATCTCCGGATCATTTTCGGGGAAAACACGGGAGTCGTCGCCGCGAACAAACTCCATAATCATCCCACAACAGGCCGCCTCATCTTGGATGATGCAGCCGTGAAAATAGGTGCCCGACGGCTCTTCGAACGCTGTGTAATAACGCCCGCGCATGCGGAACGTTTTTCCGATGTATGGATCCGGTTCCATCTGCATCTGCGCCACGGTGGCATAGGCCATGTCGGTACTCATCTCAGTCAAATCGTAGTCCACCGCCTCGGCATCGGTTGGCAACGTCGGCGACGATGTCGCCGAGGAGAAAGACGGCCGAGCGTCGTCCATGGTCGTTGTCTTGGCGGACGTCGTCAAGGGCGTCACCTCCGTAGCACCCTTCATCTGATTCGAGATCACTTGTTCCACCGAATTCGGATTGTTCATTTCGCGGCCGCCTACGCGGTTGCCGCACGCCGCCACCGCGACCGATGTCAATACAAGCAAGCAGACCATCCAAAGCGCCATGCGTTGTCTCATGCTTTACCTCCCGCCAATGTTCCGATCACGTGGCTGATCGCAAAAGCAACGATGTCCACGACGACAATCGTCGAGCCGACCGGCGTCCCGGCCACGATGGCGATCAAGATGCCCAGCGCCGCACATACGACGGACAACGCCGCCGAAAAGATCGTGACCGATCGAAAACTTTTGAAAATACGCATCGCCGACAGCGCCGGGAAGATCACCAGCGCCGAGATCAAGAGTGAGCCGACGAGCTTCATCGCCAACACGATGATGACGGCCACAATGACGGCGATCAAGAGATTGTAGAGATTGGCTTTAACGCCGATCGCTTTCGAGAAATCCTCGTCGAATGTCACGGCGAAGATCTTGTTGTAAAAGAACACGAACAAGACCACCACCGCCACGGACAGCGAGATCGAAAGCAACACTTCCGCCTGCGTGAGCGTCAGAATCGAGGTCGATCCGAACAGCGTCGTACACACATCTCCCGACATGTTGGGGCCGGTGGAAAAGACGTTCATCAGAAAATAGCCGATCGCCAAGGCGCCCACCGAAATCGTGGCCACGGCGGCATCGCCTTTGATCTTGGCGTTTTGCCCCGTGCGCAGCAAGAGGATCGCGCAGAGAATCGTGACCGGCAAGACGAACAACATATCGTTCGTCAAGTGCAAGACGGCCGCGACCGAAATGGCGCCGAAGGCGACGTGTGAGAGCCCGTCGCCGATGTGCGAAAACCGCTTCAATACAAGCGTCACGCCCAAAAGCGACGAACACAAAGCGATTAAGACGCCGACGATCAAGGCGTAGCGCACAAACGGATATTGAAAATACAATGTCAATTTGTCGAAGATCATGTTCATGACGCCCCGCCTTGTTCCAAAACCGAAAAGCCGCGACCGACCGCACTTTGCAAGTACTCTTCTTTCGTCCCGAAAAAGCTCGTCCGACCGATGTGCAGAATATGGCTCGCATATCGCACCGCGGCGGCGATGTCGTGCGAAATCATGATGATGGTGATGCCGTCCTCCCGATTCAAATCGGCGATCAGACGGTACATCTCCTGCGTCACTTTCGGGTCCAAACCGGAGACCGGCTCATCCAACAAGAGGACTTTTTGCGTCGCGCACAGCGCGCGCGCCAACAAGACGCGCTGTTGTTGCCCGCCCGACAATTCGCGGTAACAGCGGTCGGCCAGGGCGGCAATGTCCATTTTTTGCATCGCTTCCGCGGCCAACGCCTTCTCTTTTTTGTTGTAAAACGGCCGAAGCCCCAGTCGACTCTGGCATCCGGAGAGCACGATCTCTTTCACGGATGCCGGAAAGTCGCGTTGGACAAATGTCTGTTGAGGCAAGTAGCCGATTTCATCAGGGCGCAGGCCGTCACCCGTCTCGATGGTGCCGCTCATGGGCGCCTGCAGGCGAAGCAACGTCTTCATCAACGTCGTCTTTCCGGAACCGTTCTCACCCACGATGCAGAAATATTCGCCCGCATCGATGGAAAAATTGAGATGCTCCACAATGGCCTTGCCGTCGTATCCAAGCGTCAAATCTCGACAGGTGATCTGTGCCATGGTCCCCCCTATTTCAGTGCTTTCTCGAGAACGTCGAGGTTATGTTCCATGATGCCGAGGTACGTCGCCCCGCCTGCCACGTCGTTCGACGTCGTCGATTGCATCGAGTTCATCGACAAAATCACCTGATCGCGAGTCTTCGTGTTCTGAATGATGGTCTCCGCAATCCTTTGATCCGATTTTTCAAGCGTCAAGACGCACGTCAAACCGAGTTCGTCGACTTTGCCCGCAAGGAACGTGATTGTCTCGAAACTGGCCTCCGTTTCGGCCGAGCAGCCGGTAAAGGCGGCGTAGTAATCGAGGTCGTAATCATCGACCAAATAACGGAATGGAAAGCGATCGCCAAACAGCACGGTGGTCGTCTCGGCCGACGCCACCGCGGCTTGATACCGCGCATCCAAAGCGGCTAAGGACGCGATGTAACCCGCGGCGTTGTCGCGATAGAGCTCGGCATGCGTGGGGTCGGCCTCGATGATCGCATCGCGGATCACGCCCACGAGCGTTTGAGCGTGTCTGAGCGAGAGCCACACGTGCTCATCGGCTTCATGATGATGTTCGTGGTCATGTTCGTCTTCATGGTCGTGGTCGCGCTCGTCTTCGTGCTCATGTTCGTCGTCATGGTCGTGCGCATCTTCGTGGGCGTGGTCATGGTTATGTTCCATCCCCTCCACGATCTCTTCTTCCCGCACGCGGTCACCGAGCGCTTCCACGAGGTTGACCACCACGCGATCCTCGTTCGGCGATTCTTTGAGCGCGTCCTCCACCCACGCGTCCGAGGCGCCGCCGACGTAAATGAATACATCGCCGGTCGCGATCTTCAAGATGTCTTCGGCCGTCGGTTGATAACTGTGTAAGTCGACGCCGTTGTTCAAGAGCAGGGTGATCTCGGCATCTTTGGCGCGCTCGCCGAGGATCCGGCAAACCCAATCGTATTGCGGGAAAATGGTGGTCACAATATGTAATTTATCTTCGGTTTGATTCGGCGTCGTCGCTGCCGATGATGGGCCCGATTGCGTGTCGCACGCCGTGATGAAGGCCATGGCCAACAGTAAGACCAAAAGCAGAATTGTCCATTTTTTCATGGTTAAAACCTCCGTCATATGCTTCGTCCGTGGGATCGTTCAAAAAGCGGGATTCGACAAGTCCGAACGCACGCCATACCCTTTCGCAAAGCGTGTCACGGCTTGTCACAGAGGTGGAATATTAAATATCTAAGCGAACTTTTTGTGAAACGAGGGAGATGGCCGACGCCCGGGACCCCGCACCGATCAAAAGGAGCAAGACCGCCGCAACGGCCGGCATCACGCCCACAAAGAGCGTCGCGCCGATCCTCAGTTGTTTGAGCGTCTGCTCCACATGTTGAACGGTGGAACAAACGAGGCAATGGTCGCCGGAGCAATCATGATCGGCGGCGAGCACGACGACAAACGCGGACAAAAGCACGGCCAACACAAAAAGTGTCGCCGTCAACAACGCCAAGCATGTGTGCTTTTTCGAACGCATGTCGCGCTACCTTCCCGATGTCTTTTTGCCACGGGCTTTGCGGCAATCGCCGCAAACGCCGTAAAATACGGTTCTCATGGGATCCATCTCAAAGTCGTGATGGCGCAGCATGTGTCGGCCGAATTCGGAGACCTCATCGCATTCCAAATGCGTGAGTTTGCCGCATTGCTTGCACTTGCAGTGAAAGGATGGGCTCTCCTCCGGCATGTCCGGTTCGCCGATGTATTCAAAGCACGCGCCGCTCGTCCCGTCAACGATGTATTTTGCCACCACGCCCTGTCGGACCATGCGATCCAGGTTACGGTACACGGTCGTCTTGCCGACCGAGATGCCCGCTTGGTCAAAATGCTCACAAATGTCATGGACCGTGACATGGTGGCCCTGCATGGATTGCATGAATGAAAGGATGGCTTCCATTTGCTTTGTTTTGTAATGCGTTTTGGTCGCCAAAGGGACCGCCTCCTTCATCCAATTTGAAAACCGTTGTCATTTTAATGATTCTCAACGGACGTGTCAAGCAGATCCTCGGACCCATCGACCCGGGGCCGCCTTACGGCCCGTACCCCGTAAGATGAATGTATGTTTTGGCGCCGCGAACGTCCGATAATTCCAAGGCGAAAAAGTGCGGGGTGTGCGAGGTGACGAGCGGGTTGGCCCCCGGAACAAGCACCACGACCACGTGGTCCGTGCCGCCGTCGTGGTCCCAATCAATATGCACCATATCGCCCGGCAAGAGCGTATTGGGCGATGGGTGCAGCTCCGCGTGGGGACCCTTGCCGACGTTATTCAAAATGTATCGACGCATGGCCACCGTGACGGCCCACGAACGCGTATGGTTGTAGTTTCGAAAGTCATACCACTGATGCTCCCCCACATCATCCATGGGCGCCCCACCCGCATGAATCACCTGCGACGCGTAATTTTGACAATCACCGCCGGACTCGGAGAAATTGCCCCATCGCGGATTTTGGGCAAGCGCCCATCGGTATTGGTAATTCACCATGGCGGTTCGATCGAAGGTTTTCAATGCCGCGTCATGATGTTCCTCGGGCATGACGAAGGGTTCACGCATGGCGGCCGCTTCTTTTTCGATCGTGGCCTTCTCCGCGTCCACGATCGGCTGCAGCCGCTCCGGCGTGAGGAGCTTGCGGTTCATGTAAATCAGGGACTGTATCGCTTGCGACGGCTGATGCTCATGGATTTGACGACGCACCGTGATCACAAACGATTGAGAGACAAGCTGCGTGCTTCCGCCGTCGTCGGACAGCGCCGAGAGAATTTTCCAGCGATCGCCGTCTTGTTTGAGCAACACGTAGTAATGATTTTTGGACATCCCCCCATCGACGCGTTCCTCCGACCGGAAGTCATACAGCACCCGCCCCCCTTCGCGGTATTCGAGGTTCTTTTCCAACGCAATCGATCGGAAAGGATCGTCACGGCTCGACAGTGCGCGCCTGATTCGCGTGATTTCTTGGCGCTTTTCCAGAAACAAAGCCATGCCGTCACCCTCCGGGTGGACGTGTTCCCACGGCAAAAGGCGTCCGCGCACCGAGAAACTTT
The DNA here is from genome assembly GCA_050945495.1 of Saccharofermentanales bacterium. GTDB lineage: Bacteria > Bacillota > Clostridia > Saccharofermentanales > DTU023 > UBA4923. Next base: position 19,232 of record JBMNTA010000016.1, on the reverse strand, counting down.
CTCGAATAAACGCACGGGCGACCTTGTCGGGATCCGAAAGATCTCGGAGCTGTTCGAAAGGCAACGCGGTGGCGGGAGAGGTTGCGACGGCGGACGTCGACGTGGGCGATAAAGGGGTCGTCAAAGAAGGCGGGGGCGCTTCGGTCGAGGTCGGCGTCATCGTTTGCTTTGAGGTCAATATGGGAACCGCTTCATGGTCTTGCACACAACTCCACAACGGAAGCAAAAGCAAAATCACCATGAGCGTAAGGCTCACCATCCGCGGCAGCAATCGATGTCGATGTGGCATGATCGTTCCCTTCTCCATGGATTCAATATCGATCGGATCGAACGATGTCATTATAGCGATTTTTCACATAAACGAGCGGACGCGGCGGACCCGAGGCCGCCGACGATGCGAAACGACGCGAAGACATGAACGACCTGTGCCATATGTGATATATCTGTTAAATTTTTGGTACATCATTTTACACATGCTACAAATGACTTGGTTTCTGCCTTATTAGGCGACTGATTTTACCTGGAGGAAAGTTATGAGTAAAAAAATTTTAGTACTGCTCCTGGCTTTGGTGATGGTCTTGACCGTCGTCGCATGCGACAAAGACCCCAAACCGGGCCCGGACAACGACAAACCGAACAGTGACGCCACGGACGCGCCCGACACAACGGACGCCACGGGCGCGATGTGCAAACATCCGACAACGACGCAAGCATTAAAGTGCAAGTCGAAGAAGGCTGGGTGCCGCACTACGAAGCCGCCGTCGAGCGCGTGAAAAAAGTGTACCCGAAAGCGACCATCGAACTGATGACCGTCGGTTCGTTCGATCACCTGGACACCATTGACGCGACCAACGAAGACGTCGCCGACGTGTTCGCGCTGCCCGCGGACCGTCTCCATGACCTCTATAAAAAAGAAGTCTTGTCGGCGCTGCCGGCCGAACAGATGGCGGCCGATCTCGGCGGGTTTGCCGATTTCAACGCCGGTCTCGGCGGCAACTTCAAGCTGAACGGCGAGTACATGGCGTTCCCGTACAACATCGAAACGCTTATCTGCTTCTTGAACAAAGCGAACGCCGATGCGGCCGGTTACCAAGCCGACCAGGTCTTCGAAGTGACCGAAATGACCGATGGCAAAATCATGCTGTTGCCGCTGTTTGACGCTTGGTTTGGCGTCACCGTGGCCAACGCCGGCGATATCGAATTGCTCGGCAAAGACGCCGACGGCAACTTCTTCTCCGACATGACGCTCGATTGGAACGAGCTGCCGGAAGAGAAACAAAAAGTCATGACGGCGCTCTACGATTATTGGAAACTGCACTATGAAGCGGGCACGCCGTTGTTCGACCCCGAAGCCGGTTGGGGCTACATCGATGAGTCGTTCAAATCCGGCAACGGCGGCGTCATCCGCCTGGGCGGCCCGTGGGAGACCGGCGGCAACGTCGAGCTCACCAATGACGGCGCCGATCTCGAAATCGTGCCGATCACGCAAATGACCATCGCCGGTCACCCCTTCCTGCACTGGAAAGGCGGCTGGGGCCTCGGCATCAACAGCCGTTGCGAAGAGAACGCCGACCAAATGGAACTCGGCGTCGCGATGATCAAAGAGATCGTCAATCCCGAATTCGCGGAAGACCTCTTCAAGTCGACCGGCAAAATCCTCGAGAACGTCTCGAAGGAAGATTACCTGGCGACCGGTCTCTCCGATGTGGACAAAGACGTCATCGTTGCGGTCCTCGAATCCTACGAAGCCGCGCCGTACCGTCCGCTGTTCATCGAATGGGGACAAGTTTGGGATACCTGGAAGAACGCCATTCTCTCCTGGAACTCCGTCCAACCCGCCGATGCCGAAGCCGCTTACAATGAGCTGAAAGCTTCGTTCGATGCGATGATGCAAAATATCGGCTAAGATCATTTGACCCGAAGGGGTTACCGTGGGAGACGCGGTAACCCCTTTTTTATACCGAGACCTATGAAGCGACGTGTTGGGATCATGGTGAGTTTGTGCGCCTTGTGGATCGTTTTGGCGACCCTCGAGGTGTTTGCCGCCATGGGCAATCCGCCCGCTTATCTGGGCGCGGCCGCCACCCCCGAACATTACGAATTGTTTCGCGAGCTGATGCTGCTGCAATTTTTCCGCCAAATTTACATGCCGATCATTATGGCTTTGAGCGCGTTCTTCATCTGGCCCCGCTACGGCTTTAATCGTTTGTTTAAAGGCGTATTCGGACTGTTCTTAATCGTCCGCGCCGCGTGGCTTGTCACCTCCGGCGTCGGGTTTCCCGTTTTCAAATGGCTCTACGGCCTCGTGATGCTCGCCATTTTTGTCTTTCTCATGATGACGGGACGTGAACACACATATGCGGAGGGGGTTTGATGGAACGTTATTTATACGATGAAATCGGCAATCAACATCCTCGTAAAAATCAATACCTGATCGACGTCTTGGACGGCAAAAAGCCGAACCGCGCGACGCACCCGTACATCCAAAAGAAGCGACAACTCGATCGCGAACGACGCGCGTTCGAAAAATCGTTGCGGGCGATCCGACCGAGCGCGAACGGCGATTCACGCGTCGTGGCGGATCTGCGCCATCAGCTGGAACTCACACGCCGGCGCGCGGCCTTCTACGAAGATCGCGCGGATTTTTCCTACGATGATGAACTCGCCTACAAAGAGAATCGCATTCGCATGCGCAATCTCCCCGAGATCCTGGAGCAACAGCTTGAAATCGAGCGCATACTGAAGGACTTGGACGACACCGCGCGTGAACTCAAAGGCAAAGATTTCACGGACATCGAAGCCCAAATTCGACAAAAGATCGACGAAGAAAAGGCACGCGAACGCACCGAGCGCGACAAACTGAAATCGCTTCGCCGACAAAAACAAATCTCCGCGAAGGCGTACGACAACGAAAAGAAACAGTTGCGCCGACGCGTCGAAGAAGAAATCCGAGCGATCAAAAACGCCGACCCGCGCCGGGCGCTCAAAGGCGAGCGCAACAAATGGAAACATCAAAAAAAGATTTCCTTGAAAACCGGCAAACGCGTCATGGAAAGCGACATCGCCGACCTTCGGCGCAAGATCCCCATGGAGACCGAAGACCGTGTCGCATGGCATGCGTGGGCGGGGCTCCCGATCCCGGGCCTCGGACAGTTATTGAACGGACAGCCCCTGAAGGCGATCTGCTTCTTCCTCGGGACGCTGTTCAATTACTTCGTCGCCATTCCCTACGCCCTGGGCGAAGGCAACTATCGCGGCGACGGCATCGCCGGACTCATCAGCCTCGCGGAGGGCGGCAAGCGGCTCGACCGCTCCATCATCTTCATGATTGAAGGCATCATCGCGATCGTCCTGCTCTTGATCGCGATCGCCATCTTTATCTTTGCGTTCCGCGATGCGCACAACGTCGACAAAAAGCGCATTCGCGGCGTTCGGCCGAACAATACCTTCCAAACACGCCAGAATGTGCGCGTCAACGGCTTCCCCTATCTGGTATCGACGCCCGCGCTGTTGGTCATCTTGTTCATCGTCATCGTGCCGATCCTGACCACCATCTTCATTTCGTTTACGAACTACGACCCGCAACACCAGTCCAAATTCGTCTGGTCCGGCTTCATCAACTACAAGCAGATTTTCTTGGGCCAAGGCATCGCCGGCGGGCCGTTCTGGCTCATCATGGGCTGGACCCTGATCTGGACGCTTTTGTCGACGTCGCTTGCCATCTTCATCGGCTTCAGTTTGGCCCTGCTCCTGCACCAGGATCGGGTCAAAGGCAAGCGCTTCTTCCGAACGATTTACCTCTTGCCGTGGGCCGTCCCCGCGTTCATCACGATCATGTTCTTCTCGCTCATGTTTGCGAACGGCGGCATCCTCACGGAAGTGATGCACAGCGCTTTCAACACCGACATCATCGTGAAAAACAGCACGTGGGGGACGCGCATCACCTTGATCCTCTTGCAAGGCTGGCTCGGGTCGTCGTACGTCTTCCTTTTGTCCACCGGGGTGTTGCAAGGCATCCCGGGCGATCTGTACGAAGCCGCCATGATCGACGGCGCGACACCTTGGCAGCGCATATCGAAGATCACGTTGCCCCTGGTGCTCTATCAGACGGCGCCCCTGCTGGTCGGGCAATACACCTTTAACTTCAACAACTTCTCGATCATCTATCTGTTCAACGGCGGCGGCCCCTTCAACCCGACGAAGTACGGTAACCTTGCGGGTTCATCGGACTTGCTGATTTCGTACATTTACAAGCTGACCATCGAGAAACAATATCAGGGCATCGGGGCGGCGATCACGCTCGTCATCTCGATCGGCCTCATGATCTTCGCGTTCATCGGCTTTAAGAACAGTAAGGCCTTCAAGGAGGAGCGCTTATGATCGGATCGAAACGCAAAAAGCAAAAAGAGAAGCTCTATTTGTCCGACAAACCGCCACTGACCGTCGGCGGGGCGATCGCCTTGGGAGTCTCGTACATCATTCTCATCATTTGGGCGTTCGTGATCCTCTGGCCGCTCGTGCAGATGATCATCGCGTCCCTGAACGGCGCGATGGGCAAGCACATCATCATGGGCGGCGGGTACGAGTTTTCGTTTAAACATTTCGAGTACCTCTTCAACGAGACGCATTATCTGAAATGGGTCAAGAACACCCTCGTCATTGCGGTTTCGACGGCGCTCCTGACGCTCTTGTTTGTGTCGTTTACGGGGTATGCCTACTCACGTTACCGCTTCAAAGGGCGCAAAGCCTCTTTGATGGCGATCATGCTGATTCAGACCATCCCGGCGTTTGCGGGCATCACCGCGTATTACACGATCCACTCGATCGTCAACTCCGTGATCCCGTTTTTCTCCCGACAGATGATGTTGATCTTGATTTACGCGGGCGGCGGCATCGCGTCCAATACCTTTATTTTGAAAGGATACATCGATTCGATTTCGACCGAATTGGACGATGCGGCGAAAATCGACGGCTGCAGCAACATGCAGGTCTATCGGATGATCATCATGCCGGTGGTGCGCCCCATGCTCGCGATCATCGCCTTGTGGTCGTTCATCAACCCGTTCATCGACTACATGATGCCGTCGATCCTCTTGACGGATCCCGAGACGTACACGGTCGCGACGGGCCTGTACACCTTGATCAAAGATACGCGCACCATGAACCAACCGGCGTTTGCCGCCGGCGGACTCTTGATCGCGTTACCCATCGTGCTGCTCTTCATCTTCTTGCAAAAAGAATTGGTGTCGGGGCTCGCCCAAGGATCGGTCAAGGGATAAGGAGATGCAGGGTCGGCGGATGCCCATCCTTCGACCCAACAAGAAAAGGATGCTTCAAAGATGCGTGTTTTGTTAAAGAACATCGGTAAAAAATACGAAGGGCGTGAGAACTTCACGATCCGCCACATCGATCTCGAGATCAAATCGCAAGATTTCTGCGTCATCCTCGGCCCCTCCGGCTGCGGCAAGTCGACGCTTTTGCGCATGATCGCGGGGCTCAACTCCATCACGGAAGGCGAGTTGATTTTCGGCGAAAAATTGATGAATACCGTGCCGCCGAAAGATCGCGACATCGCGATGGTCTTCCAGTCGTACGCGCTTTACCCGCACATGACGGTGTACGACAACATGGCCTTCTCCCTGAAGATGCGCCATGAGAGCAAGAAAGTGATTCACGAGCGCGTCATGGAGGCCGCCGACATCTTGCAGATCAACGAGTACCTCTACAACAAACCCTCCGACATCTCGGGCGGCCAACGCCAGCGCGTCGCGCTGGGACGCGCCATGGTCCGCAAGCCGGCCGTCTTCCTCATGGACGAACCGCTCTCGAACCTCGACGCGAAACTGCGCGAACACATGCGCGTGGAGCTCGTGCGCCTCCATAAATCGCTCGGCACGACGACGATTTACGTCACCCACGACCAGACGGAGGCCATGACCATGGCCGACCAGATCGTCCTGTTGGACGACGGCAAGGTTCAGCAGGTCGGTCCCCCCGAGGCGTTCTACAACCGTCCCGAAAACCTGTTCGTCGCGGGCTTTATCGGATCGCCGACGATGAACATTTTCCACGGCACGATGGAAGACGGCATGTTTGTGAACGACAGCCGGACCGTCTCGTCCAAGCCCGCCCCGGAAGACGAGGCAGCGCTTCGCCCTTACGAGGGCCGACGCGTCGCCCTGGGCATTCGCTCCGAGCGTATCCTCGCCGGTCCCGCCGACGACGGCGCCCAGACGCTCAATGCGGACATCGAAGTGATCGAGATGCTCGGCAAGGAAAAGCTCCTCTACTCGAAACTGAACGATGGCGAGAGCTTCGTCATCTCCGTGCCGGGACACTACGCCTACGCCCCGGACGAATCTCACGCATTCCACCTCGACAAGGAGGGGCTCCACTTCTTCGACGAAGAAACGGGGATGCGGATCAATTAAGAGGGGCGCCGACCCACACGATGGACGGGCTCGCCGATCGGCGGGCTCGTTTTTTAAAAAACCTCGCACGCGAACGTCATGCGTCCGTACACGACAACACGACCCAATCATCGCGATGCAGCTCGTAAAAGCTGCCGCAGTAGGGACAGTGTTGCTCGGTGTAGGCATCAAACGACGCTCCGCACGACGCACATTTCACCAGTTCAATGGAAAAATTGTAGCGAATCGGCACATCGATGCGATGCGTGAGGGTCATGCGAAAGATTTTCTTTTGCTCACGAATCCGTCCTTGCGACATCACGAGGGCTTGCATGGGAACGTCCACGACCATCAGGAACGTGTCGCCGTGCGTTTGCCCGTCCACAAGTCCGAAAATGCCGCGGTAATTCAGGTCCAAAATCGACTTATAACGGTCGCCCAAGGGCACCCCTTGATAAATGGTCAAGGTCGATGCGTCGTCACTGAAGACAATTTGTTGGAGGAGCGAGACGATTTTTGATTCGATGTATTCGTAGGAAAATTGCGGATCGATCGCCGCAAGATACTGTTTCAGTTGCCGCTTTGAGCGGATCATGTCCACGCCGGCGGGCAACTCGATCAGCCCCTTTGCCACCACGGCAAAAATCAGCATCATGCTCACCACCAAAAACGCAAACAACGCCCCGAAGGCAAACACGGTCAAGGCGCCAAAGATCGTCTCGATCGGTTGCGTGATGATTTTGCCGGAAAGGATCGTCGAGAACAGGAGTGCGCCCGCAAACGTCGCGCCGCCCGCGATGACGAAGACTTTGAGATGCCGCTTCAGCGTATCCGCTTCGACGATGTCGTCGAGCGCGTAATAGTTCATGATTTTCGGGAACAATTCCGACATCATAAAACGGCTTCGGCAGTAGGAGCACCCCGCACCGCTCAATCGATCGAGCGTCTCGATGGCGCCGCAGTTCGGACACGCGTATCGCTGATCTTTTTGTCCGGGGCCTTCCCCCGCATCGAGCACCAACATGCGCATGAACAGCCGTTTGGACGTCTGATGGATGCGTTGATCACCCCGAAAAAGCGTCAATCGCTGACGTACGGGACGCCCCGTCGCCCAGACGTGATCCCCGTAGGCGAAATCTTTCGTTCGATCATGATCGGATTCAAACGTGCGATGCTCGGTCAAACCGTGGGCTTTCAGGCGTGCTTCTTTGAGGTCCAGAAAACGTCGGACACCCGCCGTCGCTTCCGCAGGCTCCACACCCGTGGTGCCCCATTGCGTCAAATGCTCCAAAAACGCATTGAACAAATCCCGATAGCGATTGTCCGTGATCTTCGTGATGTCCAACACCCGCAATCGTATCCTTTCACTAACATATCCGCATTTTATTGAACGCCGTCTCCGGGAAGGCCGTCGCGCGCTTCCGTCCCGCCCCTTCGCATGGCACATCGACGATAAATGTACATGCCCGAGAAAGTCGCCGCCATGATCCACGTGCCGGCATTGGTGAAAATCGAAGCCCATACATCGCCTGCCCGCTCGGCCGGCCACAGGCTTGAACGCTTGACCATCAAGAGGATGAACCCCACCGTCCCCGCAACCATCAGACCCATCCGATACACTCCGGCCGCTTTTTCGTGACCGCCCTTGATCAGCCTTTCGGGGATCATGACCATCACGACGTTGAACAAGCCATGGTAGAGGATCGGCAGCCAGAGGTTCCCGCTCGCCGCATAGACCAAGGCGAAGATGACGCCGCCGTAGAAGGTTCCGAACGCCACCATCAACTTGCCGGTGACGCAGTGCATCAGACCGAACGCCAGCGCCGAAAATAAAATGAACGCCAAGATGTCGCGGCCGGCGAGGCGATCGTATAAAAATTTACGGGTAAATACTTCTTCCATCACGGGCGCGAGCGCCAAGGTGGCGACATAATCAAGCGGCGTGCTCAACACCTGCGCGTTCATCCGCCGAAGGTCCTCCGGCGACTCACCCCAAAGCTTTGCCTCGAGCACGCCCGTAAACGCCATGATCGGCATGGAGAAAAAGAGCGCCAAGAAGGCAATCACGTAGGCACCGATCCCCCAATCGAGCGGTCGCACGTCGACCTGCGGCAACCCGCGGATCCAAAGCCATAAGATCAGAAGGCACGGGACGTAGAGCACCGCTATGGCGATAATCGCTTGCCGACCGCGCGTGAACCGACGCTTCAGCCCCCATTCGCTCACGACGAAATAGAGCCCGTACATGAGCGTCAAGCCGATGGCGTATCTTAGCATCACCGTATCCATGGTCATTTCATTGTAGATCGCGGTTCGACGGGAAAGTTTAGGCCTTTGTTAAGTTTTTGTATGACGCGATCATCGATGAGACAACGGAACGGCCCCCATCCGTTGCCGTTGTTCGACCGATCAAGGCCTGCTCCCTAGAAACTGCTTCGGAAGCCTCGCCCAGAGACTTCGGATGAGGCATTCACCATGATGAACGCATTCGGGTCGATGTCTTTTACGACGTCACGCAGGATTTTCGCTTGCCGAAGATCAACCACGCACAAAAACACATGACGTTCCTGCCCCGTATACACGCCCTCCGCTTCCATCCGTGTGCAACTTCGCTGCAAAAAGTCGCAGACAAACGCCGCGATCTCGTCCGGCTTCGACGTAATGATCGTGAAGCACTTGACTCGATTGAAGCGATCGATCAGGGCGTCCACGATGAACCCCTTCACGGCAATGCCGAATACGGAGAATAACCCCGTGCGCACATCGAAAATAAAGAACGTGGCCATCCCCACCGCAAAGTCACTCAAGAGCAAGGCCTTGGCAATGTCGGCACTCGTGTATTTTTGAATCAAGAGCGCGACGATGTCCGTCCCGCCGCTCGACGCGTGGAGGTTAAACAAAATGGCGCTCCCGATGGCCGACAGCGCCATCGCGAGACACAGCTCCAAAAAGGCTTCACCGCTGACACTCGCATGCATCGGAACCACGCGTTCGAGGACCACCAGGAGAACGGACAAGAGACAACTCGCGTAGATCGTTTTGCCGGTGAAGGTTTTACCCAAGAGCACACCCGCGAGGATCAACAAGGCGAGGTTTACGACCAAGGCAATCGTCGCCGGCGTCGCCCACGGGATCACGGCGCCCAGCACAACCGAAAAGCCCGAGACGCCGCCGAGGGCAAAGTTATTGGGATATTTGAAAAAGTGAATGCCGCCCGCCAAAATCAACACGCCGAGATTGAGCAACAAAAAATTTTTAATGCGGCGTTTGCGCGTATATCCTTTCCGTTTGTAATCCGGGGCATACGACGGCTTTTTTTGCTCCGAGATCGTCCCATTGCCCGGGCACGGGTGCCATGCCCCGCACGCCCGTCGCGGCGATCCGTCTTCCTTGCCTTCACACGACATAAAAAACTCCCTTCGAGCAGAAGAGAGCGGTTGGAAAGCAACATAACCATGTTGCACTTAAGTCACCCGCTCCTGCCATACATCGTGACACGGGCACTTTTTGAGCACGTATTCTGGCTCCGCTCCCCTTTCACCCTTCCCAAACCTTTCAGGCTCAGTGGCATGTGAAATTCGTTAAGCGTCACAGCGGCGAGACCGCACAGGATTTGCACCTGTTTCCGTGAACGTCCGAAGACACTCAAAAAGCACGATCAATGCTTATTTTCGCGTGTTCGTTATACCATGGACGGTCGGTGCGGTCAAGGATTTTATGCATGTATGCAGTCAGTTTGAACGTGCAAATCACATGTCATGTTCGCATCGTCTGCCGGAAGGCATGCATGGCCTCCGAGACGGCGTCTTTCAAGGTTGCCGTCCCCATGACGACGGGAATGACCTCGGCGCCGAGCAGCGGCTTGTCACAAGTGGCCCAACGGTTGCATGTGTCCGCTTATCGAACGCACGCCGCGGCTTTCGACAAGCGGACGATGATCCGTCTTCCCTCCGAGATGATGATCATTTCATGGACAACATATGATATGCTGATACAGTTAGAATATACTAACTATAAATAGGAGGCGATGATGAACGTCAGTCATATCATTTACAAAGTCGATAATCTCCAACAGGCCGTCGAGCACTACCGTGCCCGTGGTTTCACCGTTGAATACGGTAAAGCGAAGCACCCCCACAATGCACTGATTTATTTTTCGGAAGGTCCTTTTATCGAACTCCTCGCCGGAACACACATGCCTAAATTCATGAAAAGACTGTTGCGATTTTTTGGGAAAGGACCCCAGGTCGATCGACTGGACGGCTGGGATCAACACCCCGGGGGACCATGCGGACTGGCGCTTGAAACGTACGAGGACAACATGCAACGCGAATGCGCCATCTTAGCCGATCACGGCATCGGTTGTACGCAAGTTCCCACGCGACGCAACGACATAAAGGGTCGTAAACTGCGCTTTAAAGTGGCGTATCCCGATGACACGCGCGTGCCTTTCATGATGACGTATTTCAACATCGATCCCAAACCGAAAAATTACACACATCCGAACGGCGTCACCGGGATATCAGAGGTCACGTTTTATACATCGCGTGAGTTATTCCCGCTGATGCAAGCGTTATGCGATGATCCCTTGCTCACGCTGAAAGAAGGCCGCGGCGAGATTCACTTCACATGCGCCTCGGCGTCGGATGACCTCTGATTTTATCAATTTTTTACATCCGCGGTTTATCATGAATGGGCGCGCCGAGCCGCGCCATGTCACAAGTAGCCCAACGGTTGCATGTGTCCCTTTTTCGAACACACGCCGCGGCTTTCGACAAAAGGTGGTACAATTGCCACGAATTCATTCACGGTGAGGTGTCTATGCAAACATTGGATTTGAGGTGCCCTTCGTGTGGCGCCATCTTAAAGACGAAAACCGATCTGGACCATATTGAGCCCGGCATCCACCACGTCACATGCGAATACTGCGATTATCAGGGACTTTTAAAGATCGACGACGATGCGCACGTCGCCTTGGAAGATGTGGAACAACAAAGTTACGCCAAGGCGCGGGGCGCCTTGCGGGCGAAGTCGGAATACGAACAAGATCAATCCACGAAGCTACTGAAAATCATCTTTTTCATCATCTTCATCATCGCCGCCCTCGTGATCATCTTTTCAGCCGTCAATGTCTTAAGAAGGCCCACGATCGATCCGTTTGAATTTGCGTTTCCGGAATTTTCAGGCATCAACGGTCAAGGCAAAGCCGACATCGTCCTGATTCAACCCGACGACAGCGATGTTTCTTTGAACGACATCGAGTATGAGCTCTCCAAAACACACGAGCTTCAAGAAGGCGAGGAAGTCGTATTGGCCGCCGACAGTGATACATATGACTTGACGGAGCATGAGATGAAATTTGTCGTACACGGTCTCTCGAAGCAGCTGGATGACGTCACCCGCCTGAGCGCCGATGCCCGTCAGACGATTCACGACATCTCCGTCTCGGCGCTGAAAAGTTCATACGACCGCTTGGCGGAATTAACGGAATCGATTGAGTACGAACCCGCGGGCATGTACCTCATCAGCGACGGCAAACAACAAAATCGGCTGCACGATGTCTTCCGCATGAAGATCACCCTGGAGGATGACTCCGTCGCCACCTACTACGGCAGCGTCAATTACACCAACATCGTTGTCTTTGACGGCGAAGCCGCCACCGTGGCCTACGATTCGAAGTGGTCGTTGAACGGCCCCATCCAACAAGTGCGTTCCGACACAGCCGTTGCCGGATACGCTTACATCTTCTCATCGCTCGAAGACGCCAAGGCGGAGGTCAAAGAAGGCATGCAAGGCAACTACAGCGAATTCGAGGAGTGAGCGATGCATTGCGAAGCCTACGGCGACTCCCAAAACCCCACCATCGTCTTTTTGCACGGTGCGAATTTTGTGCATGCATTCGGGCGCCAGTACGTCTTATCCGATCGATTTCATCTTCTGGTACCCCACATCATGGGGTACGGGGACGAAGCGGATCGCATCTTTGACGCCGAAGAGGCGACGGCCGAATTGGCGGCCTTTATGCGCGCCCTCGAAAATAAAGTATCACTGATCGGATTTTCCTTGGGCGCTCAACTCGCGGTGAAGCTCATCGCCGAACATCCGAACCTCTTTCACAAAGCGATCCTCGTGAGTCCCTGGCTCATCAAAGAGGAGCCGGAACGCTCCCGCGTCATGGCCATGAACAAAAAACAATGGGATTCGATGAAAAAGCCCTTTGTTTGCAACCTCATCGGCATGATGAACGGGCTTCCCACGCCTCAGCGCAAAGCCTTCGTCGAGCAGATGCAACACGTACGATACGAGACCCTGCAAAACATGGTCGATAACGGCATCACGCTCGAAACGATCCCGGGATTCGCAACGGCCGATCTCCCGATGATGGCTTTGGCGGGCGTTAAAGAGCCGCCCTCCATGATCGACAGCGTACGAGCGCTCGGCGCCATGAACGCACATTGCAAAGTTGAGATTTGGGACAAAGCGGGGCACAACATTCCGCCCGTCTTTGCAAAACGCTTTAATCGACTCATCGCGGATTTTATCGGATCATCATAAAAACCACTTAGCGTTCCATCACAACTTATTCGGCAATCAACCATGTGCCGTCACGCTTCGAGCCGATACGATACAGAATATGCTTGTCTTGAAGACTTTTAAATGCCCTCTCCACGGTTCTTGGCGTTACACCTATCTTTTCCGAAAGGTCATTGGCGGTATAATTTCCGTTTTCTATCAACAGCTTGATTACGTTTTTCTCTGTATTGTTTAAACCGACATTCATACCGACATTCATACCGACATCGCCTTTCCGGAAGTTATTTAGCACCCTTTGATCAAAAGGAATGGTACAGCGGATGGTATTGTCTGTAATTTCAAACACGTCCTTACCGTATTTGCTGACAATGGTCGGAATTCCATGCCCCGTATGTTCCGTCAGCCCGATACTTAAAAAGATTCGCATCAGCGTCATATTTCTCGGTTTACTTATGCCTTCAAAAAATTGAGCTTCATCCATGCCCGCGGGAAGACCCCCATGGGATAATATTTCCAGTCTGTCTTCGAACATGGATATCTGAGGTTCCGTCAAAGTCCAATCATTGTGGACGAGCGCATTAATGACAGCTTCATTGACCGCATCGTCGTCAAATAAATAGATATCTTCTCTCGGACGAACCGTGGTATCCGTCACATTGACGTTTTCCGCTTGCAGTCTATTTTTTATCTTCATGTAAGTCGTTATCAAGCAACCGTATCCGTAATTGCTTCTTTCTGAAATGGAAGCTTTGTTCCGCCCTTTGAACTTAACAAAAATAAACGGTATATTATTTTGATCCGCTAAAAGCTCCGCCAATAAATTGTACGCGCCATCATCGTTTCTAAGATTAAGATTTGACTCGAAAGAACCATCACTTATATGAAATCCTTTCTCGGAATAATAAATTTTAAGTTCGCGAAAGGACAAATCTGCCAGGCTGGACCTTTTTTGGAGCATATATTCTCTATCTGCAAACTTTCGTTCATACCTGGTTCTAATTTGATCCGGCGTCATTTTTTTATTGGTGGTGCCGATGCGAATGGTACATCCGTTCGAAGAAAAACCATATTTTTTCTGGCAATAAATATGCTTTATGCCTTTGTTGATATTTATAACGATGATGGTTTTACCTTCATCAAATTTCAACTCTGAACGGATTTCATCCTGTGGGTTCGGTTCAATTTGAGTGGTGATGACATCGGAAATTTTTCGTAGAACTTCATCTACTTTTTCTACGCCGACAACATCGCCGTTGTCTTTTATCCCGATATAAATTGTTCCGCCAGCGCCATTTAAAAAAGATACAATTTCTCTGACGATGCCATCTGTATATTTTTCTTTTAATTCCACTGATTCCGACTCAACGTATTTCTTCACTCAAATCACCTCCGTCGACATCATATCATATACCGACATTATATTCTATAAACCGACATTAACCCGACATATTATCCGTAAAAATGACGTATAATGAGTAAAGGCCCATGCAAGTAAAGCCTATTGTCGGGACGGGCGAACACACATGGGGACGAAAAAAGAGACGTTTGATTTCGATCAAAAACACTTTATCAAGCTCGGCCATGACCACGTATGATCAAGCGTTGATCGAGATATTGGAAGGTCGCGCATATTACCATTAAGCGGAGACATACCATGTTATTCAAATCGGTGGCACGGGGGCTTTTTGAGCTTATAAAAAAGTGTCCGTTGTACACCTTATGGCTCATGGTTTTTGAGCTCATGGCAGCCTTGGCTTTGCCTCTTTCCTTGAAGTACTTATCGGAGATGATTGACGGCCTTGAGAAGGTTCGTCTTGCCACACCCGCCATCCTCCGATACGTGACACTCGGTTTGCTCATCGTCCTTATAGACTATTGGAGTCGAAAACTAAGGCTTTGTTTAAGCCATCGTTTTGGCCACAAAATTAATCTTGAGTGGATGATCAAATGTCGATGGGTTCCCTACCGTTGTTATGAGGATGCGGAGACCTTAAATCTCTTAAATCTGGCCGAAAAAGCCACTTCAGGGAAATTTACAGAGGTTTTTGAGCAGTCTTTGGTGTTTATGGGCAGCATCATTCGTCTCCTTGGTCTCATCCCGGTGTTCAGGCAAGCCAGCATCTATTTACCCGTTTTTTATGTTGTGATCGTCTTGGCGATTGTCTTTTTGGATTTCAAAGCGATCTCCATGATGAACGAAATGTTCCAAGGCCAGAGTGCATCAGAACGTCGCTTTAAATATTGCGAACAAGAACTTTCAGACAGATATACACTGGCCTTTCTTGCAACCGTACGTGGCTTAGACGTATTTCGCAAGAAAGTCGACGCATTGGCGAAGGACTTGGCAAGCGAGCGGCTGGATACAACGGTTAAGGCTCAACGGTATTCCGTTACAAGTCATCTCCTAATTTTAATTTGGTTTATCGGCTCCCTCGTCCTGTTGACGCGTTCGGTCTTCTTGGGCGTGATCAACATCGGTTTATTTGTAGCCTCCGTTTCGGCCCTGTCGTCCGCTCTGGATATATCCGAGCAACTGTCGGTCTCCTGGTCGGCTCTGGGTGAAAATGCTTTTTATCTGGAAAAGTACTTTAGCTGGTTGGACATTGAGAATGATGCTTTTGAGCTGGCAAACGAAGCGGGCGAGAACGGTCAAACCGCGGTTGGCGAAATTGCAAGCACTGCCCATGACATCCGACCGAATCATCGCGTGGAGACGATTGAGTTTAGGGACGTGTCGTTTGCTTATCCGGGCACGACGAAAGAAATTCTCAAAAAGCTGAATTTATTCATACAGGGAGACGAACGGGTCGCCTTGGTTGGGAAAAACGGATGCGGGAAATCGACGCTCATTAAACTCTTGCTGGGTTTATATCAACCCACGGAGGGTGAAATCTTCATCAATCACCGTCCTTTATACGAATACACGCGACGGGATCTTGCCGGGCTTTTCTCGGCGGTATTCCAAGATTACGCACGATTTGATTTACCCTTAGAGACGAACATCCATTTTGATCAACAGGGCGCTTCGGCCAAACGGGTGGCGGAGGTTTTGGGGCAAGTGGGCTTGGAACCTTTAATTCCCGAGATGCACCGTGAGCTTGGCAAGATGGAAAACGGCGCCTTGGATTTATCCGGCGGTCAGTGGCAAAAGATTGCCATTGCACGAGCCATCTACGATGACGAGCGTTTTATTTTATTTGACGAGCCACTTTCCGCTGTCGATCCGATTGCAGAGGCTGCCCTCTACGAAGAGCTCGTCCGTCTGATGGATCAGCGTGGATGCATTTTGATTTCTCACAGGTTGGGCAGTGCGAAATTAGCTGAGCGCATCTTGGTTATGGATCGGGGAAAGATCATCGAAGACGGCCACCATGACGAACTTATGGCGCACGAGGGGCTCTATGCTGCCATGTTTTATGAGCAAAGTCGTTGGTATGTTTAAGGTTAGGGGATGCGAGATTTTTATGTCAAAAATGAAAACATTGGCTAACGTTGAGCATCTTATTTGGTCCAGAGTTCCCAAGAGTGCCTTCGTGACGCTCGTGACAAGTTTAGTGACCGGCTTAATTCCGGCGGCCCTAAGTGCCCGGGTGGCGGTCATCATCCAAGAAGTCAAGGGGGGACAAAACCGATCCGTCATCGTCAAGGCCCTCGTTTTTTTGGGTTGTTTTTATATCCTGCAAACGGTCTTGCAAGCTTCCTACAGCGTGGCCAATAACGCCGGTATTTTCGAGACGATTAATTTGTCTTTGCGTGCCGATTTATGTAAGCACAAATGCATGTTTCCCCTCATCCGATTTGAAGAAGTTGATTTTCTGGATGCCCTGCGCAATGCGGAAACTTCCATAGAAAATGAAGAACTGCCCATGGTGCATTACACCCTGATGAATAACATCCAAGCCGTGACAAGCCTCGTGTCGGTGGCTCTGCTGCTCTATTCCTACCACCCTTATCTCTGTCTGCTTGCCCTGCTTTCAACCTTGCCCGTATGGGTCAACCGCTGGATCCGCGGCTCCGCCTTCAACCGGGTGAGAACGAAGACGGCCGAAGAAGAGCGAAAGGCCAATATGATTAAGGGTTGGTTCTACGAAGCGCCCCATGCCAAGGAATTACGCGTCAACCAAGCTTACGACGCCATGCAATCGAGATGGGCCGAAAAAGACGCCTTAAAGCGTCAGCATGAGAAAGACTTTCTCATCAAGGACTATCGCCAATTTGCATGGTGCTCTTTGCTGAAAACCTTAGGTGTTCTGCTTTCGATTCTACTGAGCTTATCCATGGCCCAAAAAGGGATGATTCCGGCAAGCGAAGCTGCCGCCGCGATGCTTGCTTTTTCTTCCTTGCAAGTTGCAGCGACCGACTTCTTTACCACGCTCGGAAACGGCAAATATTATTTAGAGCGGTCGGCGGGACTTCTGGCTTTCTTCGACGAGGACCGAGCTTTGGATCAACGGACACCGGAATGCCGAGATTCAGATGACCCGGTCGCAGACGATCAACCGGCGATTCTTTTGGAGCACGTTGATTTCACCTATCCCGAATCCGGGGTTCAAGCGCTCCAAGATGTCAGCTTCCGGCTTGCCGCCGGAGAGCGTGTGGCAGTCGTGGGCATGAACGGCTCGGGTAAGACGACGTTGGCAAAAATTTTGCTGAAGCTGTATACGCCGGATCATGGCGCAATCCGTTACACGGGCCAACTTAACCCCAAAATCGCTTACGTTCCCCAAGAGATCCCCCGGCTAAAAATTTCTGTGCGAGCGTACTTGTCCTTGGGTGAGCCGACCCCGCCAAGCGATCAGGCCATGTTGGGTGCTTTGGATACGTTGGGCCTTGATATGGGACCGGCGGGACTCGATACCGAGCTCGGCAGGGAGTTTTCCGGCATTGAGCTATCGGGTGGTCAGTGGCAAAGGCTCGCGCTTGCCAAAGCCACCCTGGGACGAACTGATTTATTCGTCTTCGATGAAGCAACCGGTGCCATCGATCCCTTGCATGAATCCCATGTCCTCCAAAAGATGCCGGACATTACCGAGGGCAAGACAAGCGTCATCATAACGCACAGGTTGGCGATTTGCCCGCACGTGGAAAAGATTCTGGTGCTGGATGAAGGGAAGGTTGCGGCATACGGTTCACACGACGAACTGATCCAAAACGCCTCGTTATACAAAGAGATGTATGCGAGCCAAAGCTCTGCCTACACCCTCCGTTAAATAAGTCCTTTAACCTTATGAATGTATCTTCTCCAGATCGCATTTTTGGACAATAACGGCACATTGGCGTACAGCCGATGATCTTCGGTCACCAAGATGCATCGCTGCCGACGCAATTTCCGAACAAAGGCATTGTCGGGGATGTCGACGTCTTCCGGCGCGACGGCCGTCGCGGGATCGAAGGCACCCCGGTTAATCAATTTTTTCAGGTAGCTGCCTTGCTTCACAAGCACAAACGGCAACAATGAAGCGCTCATTCGAAAGCCTCCTTGTCTTGTATAAACGATGCCGACGAACTCAGCGTATCACACGGCGGAGTTCCTGCATCCTTTTGATTCCGAGAATCGTTGCGGGGATTCGGTCACGGGGCGAAAGATTGGACAAAACCACCACGGCGATGCCGGACGACGGGTCAATCCCCATGTAGCTGTTAAAATGACCCGTGCCGCCGTTATGCCACACGAGATTATTTTCGCGATCAATCACCCACGCCATGCCGATCGCGTCCATACGGATGCCCATCGACGCGTGATCGTCACGCGTTGCGTGGATCTCTCTTAACGCCGCATGACCTTCGGCCAAGGGGCCATCTTCTTCGAGCTGCGCTTTCGCATAAAGAAGCATGTCCCGCATCGTAGAGGTGATCCCACCGGCAGCGATGTAGGCGTCATCCGCCTGCCAATCCCAATAGTGACCCAGATCCCCCTGACCGTCCGAAAGATCGGTATCCCGGAGCTTCAAGGCCTCGTGGAGGAACGTTCGCATCAAAGTTCGGTAGTCGTTCTCGTAGACCGCCTCCAAAACCAACCCCAAGACGGCGTACCCAAAATTGGAATACACAAACGGATGCGTCGTCTGATCCACGTGCAACGCGCCCGCTTTTTCCAAAACCATGGCTTTGGAGATGCCATGGAAACTGTTGCGGCCGTGAAAGAAATTGGCGATCATCGGGCGTTCAAAATAATGGGATTTGTACCCGGACGTGTGCGTCAACAACGCTTCGATCGTCGGATAATCCCCACGGTTCGGCAAAGGCAAATAGCGGTCAATGGTGTCATCAAGATCCATACGTCCTTCG
>JBMNTA010000015.1:0-31020 GCA_050945495.1 Saccharofermentanales bacterium | reverse complement strand
TCCGGAGAAACGGGCGCCGGCAAATCGATTTTGATCGATGCGCTTGACTTTGCCTCGGGCGGTCGCGCCGATCGAACGTTGATTCGACAGGGCGCCGATGAAGCGTCGGTGACGGTGCTCCTCGATCGTTCGGAGGATCCGGACGATGAACTCGTCATCGCGCGGACGCTGCGTGCGGCGGGACGAAGTTATGCCCGCATCAACGGCGTCATGGCCACCGTCGGCGAGGTTCGCGACCTGATGGACACGCGCCTGGCCATTCACAGTCAAAACGATCAACAGACCATTTTTCGAGCGTCCGTGCATCGCCGACTTCTGGACATGTACGCGCAAAAGGAGGTCCTGCCCCTGATCAAGGCATGGAACCGCGAACGCGATGCCGTGCATGCCATCAATCACCGACTCGAACAATTGTTTTTGGATCCGGAAACGCGCCGACGTCGGCGCGATATTCTTTTGTATCAAGTCGAGGAAATCGAGGCCGCCGAACTCGTGCCCGGCGAAGACGCCGAGCTTGCCCGTCAAATCAAAAAAGACACGGCGGTCCGCGACATCGCCGAGCATCTGTCGCAAGCCTTGGCCGTGCTGTCCTCCGATGACACGCCGTCGGTGGACGAGGGGTTGCGCCGCGCCATGGCGGAATTGCTGCCGACCACGCGCGTCAGTACACAGATGCAAGCGCTTTACGATCGCGGCGAGGCGCTGCGCGAAGAGATCGCCCAATGGGTGGACGATCTGGCGCGCGTCGCCGATCGCCTGGACATTCGTCCCGACGCCTTGGAACGCGCCAACGCGCGTTTGGCGACGATTCGTCGCTTGGAGGATAAGTACGGCGGCGACATCGCGTCGGTGAACGCTTATGCCGTCAAAGGCCGCGAAGAACTCGAGCGCCTGGACGCCACGGAAACAGAGCTTGCACGATTGCTTGACGACAAACAGGCCACGTTGGAACACCTTCGATCCGTGGCCTCGGACCTGAAGGCGGTGCGTACTCGGGCGGGCGAAGCGCTGGCGAAGGCCATCAACCGTGAACTCAACGATCTCAACATGCAGAATGCGTCCTTTGACGTGGAGATCGTCGACGAAGACCTCACCGAATCGTTTCTGCCGAACGATCCGCACCGCGTACAGTTTTTGATCGCGCCCAATGTCGGCGAACCGTCGATGCCGTTGGTCTCCATCGTCTCGGGCGGAGAGGCCTCCCGCGTGCTCTTGGCCATCAAGACCGTGTTGGCCGCGATGGACGCCTTGCCCACCCTGATCTTCGATGAGATCGATACGGGCATCAGCGGGAAGACGTCCACCATGATCGCCCGCAAATTGCGCGCCATCGCGGATCACCGCCAGGTGCTCTGCGTGACGCACAGCGCGCCCATCGCGGCGGCGGCGGACACGCACTTTTTGATCGGCAAACACGTGGACCGAGGGCGCACGCGCACGACGGTCCGCCCCATCGAAGGGGAGGCGCGCGTCGCCGAAATCGCCCGATTGCTCTCGGGGCGACCCGATGACGATAAATCGCGAGCACTTGCTCAAGATATGCTGCAACGCCCATAATGATGGCATCGCAGTTCGAAGGGGGGAACGGCGAGCTTGCGCTTGCCGCATCGTTATGACTCAACATGACCATCCATTGAAGATCAACGGACAGGACTTGACGCCGGATGCCGTGCGCGCGGTTGCCACGCGCGGGCAAACGATCGCGATCGCGCCCGAGGCGCGACGTCGCATGGAAGCGTCGCGCCATTTGGTGGAGACCATCGTCCGACAGGGAACGCCGACGTACGGGATTTCCACGGGATTCGGGGAGCTTAGCCGCGTCTTGATCTCCGAAGATCAAAACCTCGCGCTTCAGGAAAACTTGATTCGAAGTCACGCTTCCGGGGTCGGCGACCCGTTGCCGAACGACATTGTGCGCGCCATGATGTTGATTCGCTTGAATGCGCTCTGCGTCGGCCACTCCGGCGTCAATCCCGAGGTCGCCGATCTGCTCGCCGAGCTCATCAATCAAAACATCTGTCCCGTCATTCCCGAACAGGGATCCCTCGGAGCCTCGGGCGATCTCGCCAATCTGGCGCACATGTCCCTCGTCTTGATCGGGGAGGGCACGGCCGACGTCGACGGACACATCGTGTCGGGGGCGGACGCCTTGCGCCTCAAGCATCTATCCCCGGTGCAGCTGTCGGGCAAGGACGGGCTCGCCCTCATCAACGGCACCGCCGTGATGCTGGCCTTCGGCGTGCTCACGCTCTTGGAAGCGGAGGCCTGCATGGCGGCCGCGAACGGCGCCGCCGCACTGACGTTCGAAGCCTTGCGAGGCTTTCGTAACGCCTACGACCCGCGCATCCATCAATTGCGGAATCAATGCGGCCAGCAAGTTGTGGCACAGACCCTGTTGTCCCTCCTGGAAGGCTCGGAATACGCCGACACCCGCACGGAGGACGTCCAGGACGCGTACACGCTTCGCTGCGTGCCGCAGGTCCATGGCGCTTCCTTTGACGCCTTGCGCTACGTCCGCGACATTCTCGAACGCGAAGTCAACGCCGTCACGGACAACCCCATCGTCTTTCCCGACACGGGCGACGTCATTTCCGGCGGCAACTTCCACGGCCAACCGCTCGCCTTGGCCCTTGATTTTCTCGGCATCGCCACGGCGGAGCTCGCCGACATCAGCGAACGGCGGACGGAGCGCCTGGTCAATCCGCAACTGTCGTACGGTCTGCCGGCCTTTCTTTGCGAGAAGGGCGGCGTCCAATCGGGCTTCATGATTCCGCAATACGTCGCCGCCGCGCTCGTATCGGAAAACAAGGTCTTGGCGCACCCGGCATCGGTCGATTCGATTCCCTCGTCGGCAAACAAGGAAGACCACGTCAGCATGGGCACGATCGCCGCGAGAAAAGCGCGCAAGATCACCCGCAACGTCGCCCGCGTCCTCGCCATTGAACTGATGTGTGCCGCCCAGGCCATCGATCTCATGGAACGCCGCCCGCTCGGTCAAGGCACGCAAAAGATCTACGACTTGGTCCGTTCGCGGGTGCGTCCGCTCAAAGAGGATCGACCGCCGTCGCCGGACATCGAGACGCTGGCGCAAGCGGTGCTCCGGGGCGACGTGAAAAAATGCATGGAAATGTGAGATAAACGTTTGAAACATGCAAAATAAGCGGAAAATCCGTCATATTATGCGATCGCATGGTATAGTTAAATAAGCGAGAAATTTTTTAAACCATGGAAGTGACATGGGAAAGTGAGGATGACATGAGTCAATTTAAGGATATGGAAATTCGTCAATACATCGAAGCCGCGGCTTCCGGCAGCGCCACACCGGGAGGCGGGAGCGTCTCCGCTTTGGTCGGTGCGCTCGGCGCCGCGCTGGGACAAATGGTCTACAATCTGACGGTCAACAAGAAGTCGTATCAGGAGCATCCCGAGAAGACCAAGGCCGCGGTTCAAGCGGATTACCGTGCCATTGTGCAACTGCAGAAAGAACTGATCGACTTGATCGACCGCGATGTGGCCGCGTTCGACGGCTTCATGGAAGCCCTGGCCCTTCCGAAGGGGACCGATGAAGAAAAGGCGAAACGAAGCGAAGCGATCCAAGCCGCCACGGTCGTGGCGACCCAAACGCCGCTCGATACCGCGGCCAAGACGCTGGAGCTGCTCCAGCACTTGGGCTCCATCACGCGCTACGGCCATAACAACTGCATCTCCGACGCGGGCGTGGCCGCCCTCTGTGCACACGCCGCGCTTCAGGCCGCCGTGATGAATGTTCGCATCAATTTGGGCGGTCTCAAAGATGAAGCGTTCAAACAACAAGCGGCCTCGAGCTGCGAAGCGTACCTCGCGGAATCGGAAGCCCTCACTCAAGAGATTGTCGATCACGTCTTTGCAAGGATTTCATGATCCGTCGCTTCATGCATACCGCGAGCGGGCACCACGCGATGCTCGCTCTTTTTTTGCTTTGACCGACAAAAAAGTCAATTCATCATGATTGGCAACATCAAACAAGCGTTTGCAACATTTATGTAATATAAAGACAATTTTCATAGACATCTTTTTTTGATGTTTTAAAATATCGTTTATTGCGTCAAATTAGAATATAAAAGTAATAAACAATGTTTATCTGTCGATTTGCCCTTAAATTAATAATTGTAACCTTTAAATTATTTGACAACATGCTCATCGTTTTATAAAGTATAAGTATCGTTGATGTAGCTGTGAACAGGTGGGTATATTGCGCCTGGTAAACCATAGAAAGGGGACACAGATATGAAGAGGAAACTTATGTGGACGCTGGGCTTACTGCTGGCGGTCTTCATGGTGTTTACACCGTTGAACGGTGTTGTCTTGGCCGAAGGTGAGGTCGTAAATATTCCCGACCCGGCACTTGAAGCACTTATTCGGGAATCGCTTGAAAAGCCCGAAGGTGACATCACCGCCGCGGACATGAGTCGTTTAACTCAAATTGTGGGTGAATATGGAGATCCTGTCAGCGATTTAACGGGACTCGAGTATGCTATAAACCTTGAGAGATTTATGATTTCGGGGTCTTCGACACTTGATGATATTTCTCCCATCAAGGATCTTAAAAATATTAAATTGTTCAGTCTGGAAAGCTCCATCAGTTATGGTATTGATGATTACATCCCGCTGGTGGACTTAAGTCCCATAGCCGATTATGAAAATTTAGAATATTTGACACTCAAATAACTTGCTAATGTCGAAAAGCTGCCTCTTTTTTCCAAAGCGAAGAACTTGAAAAGTATTCACTTGGAGGGGATGCCGAAACTTACCGACTTATCTATTTTTGATGGCAAGGAAAATTTGGAATCAGCTGGTCTTTACAATCTTGGTCCGATCAAGGCTCTTCCTCAATTTTCAAATAAGATTGAGGTTTTAGGTTTAGAGGGACTTTCAGAACTGACGGATATATCGTCGATTGAAAATTATCCCGAAATATTTGGTGCTGACTTTGCTGATCTTCCTAAAATTGAGGATATGTCAGTGCTTGGCACACTTCCAAAGCTTTCGCAGCTATATGTCAGCAAATGTCCGGTACATGATATGTCATGGTTGGCAAATCTGAAGGAGCTTGAAATGCTCAGTTTGACTGAGTTGCCGAATGTTACCGATCTTTCCGCGATTGCATCGACGCCCATTTACCATCTTCGGATTATCAATTTACCCAGCCTCGAAGATTTGACGTTCTTGAATGAAAAGAGTTTTAGAGAAGTTGGCTTGTCTTACACCAAGGAGCAAGAAGCCAAAGGTCAACCGGAACAACTCAGAAAGGTAACCGGTAAAAGCGCGGATACGGGTGAGGATATACCTGGGTTGAATCTGGATGTTTCCTTTTTTAGTTGGAATGATCTATCTGTGTTCACGGGGCTTATTCCGGGCTCTCAGTTGTCTGTTCATAGTGAAAATATATGCGATTTAACGCCGTTGAAGCCGATAGTTGAGACTGTACGTATATATGTCAGCACCACAAACTGGGTTAAAGCAGCTGTTGATGGACGTTTTACATTCAAATGTGTCGATCCTTTTGGAAAGCAGGTAGAATTGACCTCTAATGATGAGTATGAGATCGTACCCATCGAAGGCGAAGACGGTGTATATCAGGTCTTATTTGCCGATAGTCCTTATGGAAATCCCGGTCTCGTTGAAGCAAAGTTCGAAACCGGGTGGGTGACGATTGATGAAGCATATCAGGAGCCTAGGCCTGAGAATGTGTTTTTGGGGAAGGTTTTCATTGAAATTCCATTCGAAGAAGATGATGGATCAACGGATCCCACGGATCCCAAGCCCACGGATCCCAAGCCCACGGATCCAAAACCGACCGATCCGAAACCCACGGATCCCGTGAAGCCGCCGGCCACCGGTGAAGCGACGTATGCGGGTTGGGCGATGCTGATGTTTGTGATGGTCATCGGGTTGACCGCGGTGGTGCTTCGCAAGCGCACCGACTAAACATTTATTCCCAAGCGGGAAGTGCGAGACCGCGGCATATGTCGCGGTCTCTTTTTTGGATGTCGGGAGATCTTTGGACATACGTCACAAAAGGTTGAGGTAGATATTTATGGATCTTCCTTTTATTGACAATTTAAGGTGAACAACTTACACTAAACTGTAGATTAAACGATCGTACGACGCGTAAGTGTCGGACATTCATAGATTGTATCGTGAAATTATCGTTTTTCGAAACTTGAAAATTGAATATGGAGGTGATTACCATCGATTGGCTATATCTGGTGATCGGTTTGCTTGCAGGTGCCATCGCCGCCTGGGCGGTGACGGCGCTTTTCTATCATAAAGGGTTTAGCAAGAAGGGCCGTGAGTTAGAGGACTATCAGCGGAAATCGGAAGAAGAGGCCGCCGCACTGATCGGTGAAGCCGTGAAAACGGGCGAAGATCGCAAACGTGAAATCCTCCTTGCAACGAAGGAAGAAGTGCATAATGCCAAGCTTGAGCTTGAACGCGATGTTCGCAGCAAACGGCAGGCGTTGACGCGTGAACGTCAACGGATCGATCAGAAGGAGACCGTCTTAGATCGCCGTACCCAAAGCCTTGAAGACCGTGAACGCAATTATACCGAACGTGAGGCGGGACTGAATGAGCGCGAAGCCGCGCTGGAAGAAGTCGAAACGCAAAAGCGGATGGAATTGGAGCGGATCGCGGGGCTGTCGGTGCAGGATGCCCGTTCGCTTGTTTTGGAAGAAGCGGAGCAGACATATCGTCGCGATTTGGCGCTTAAATTCCGTGACTTGGAAGAGGAAGCGAAAGCGACGGCCGACGCCAAGGCGCGTGAGATCGTTGTGAGTACCATTCAGCGCTATGCGTGCGATTACGTATCCGAGTCGACCGTCTCCGTCGTGGCTTTGCCCAACGAAGAGATGAAGGGGCGGATCATCGGTCGCGAAGGCCGCAACATTCGAACGATTGAGCAATTGACGGGCGTGGATCTGATCATCGACGACACACCGGAAGCGGTGATTTTGTCGAGTTTTGATCCGGTTCGTCGAGAAATTGCCCGCTTGAGCATCGAGCGCCTCGTCCAAGACGGGCGCATCCACCCCACACGCATCGAAGAGATGGTTCAAAAGGCGACGAAAGAGATCGATCAGACGATCCGCGAAGCCGGGGAACAAGTGGTCTTTGATACCGGGGTGGCGGGATTGCCGCAAGAGATCATTCATCTGCTCGGACGATTGAAATATCGGACCAGTTACGGGCAGAACGTGCTCAACCACTCGGTTGAAGTGTGTCGCATCGCCGGGATGCTTGCCGCCGAGCTCGACTTGGATGTCGATCAGGCGAAGAAGGCCGGTCTGTTGCATGATCTCGGGAAGGCCGTTGACTTTGAGATGGATGGATCGCACGTCCAGTTGGGCAGCGAGATCGCACGACGTCATAAACTTGACCCGATTACGGTGAACGCGATCGAGTCGCATCACGGCGATGTTGAGCCGGAGACGTTGATTGCATGCCTTGTGTCCGCCGCCGATGCCATTTCGGCCGCTCGTCCGGGTGCACGTCGAGAAAACATCGAGACGTACATCAAACGGATCGAAAAGTTGGAAGACATTGCGCAGTCGGTGCCGGGCGTCGAGAAATCGTATGCCGTGCAGGCGGGACGTGAAATCCGCGTCATGGTGGAACCGGACGCCGTCTCGGATGAAGAGATGCCGCTGTTGGTCCATGAGATTTGTAAAACCATCGAGCAGGAATTGAATTTTCCCGGTCAGATTAAGGTCAACATGATTCGCGAAAGTCGTTTCAGCGACTACGCGAAATAAGACCCAACCAATGAGAAGGCCTCGTGCGTGTATGTGAACACGTGCGAGGTCTTTTTTCGCTTTTTCTTCACCTTTGTGTGGTACCCTGATGACGTACATCATCAAAGATCCGGAGGCTTATTTTCACGTTGAGACATCGGATGCGGACAATCCTCTTGGCGCTGCTTTTGGTCGCGACGGCGACGCTCTTTGCGTGCGCCGAACCGGACGTCGCGGTTCCGACGGCGCCCACGCCGCGGGCATCCGATCCCGCGGAGCCCACGCTGCCTTTGGCGAGCCCCGAGGCATCGTCCGACACCTTACGTGTGGCGATCCATCCGCTGCGATGCGCCAACCCGTTGATGCCGCAGCACGGGTCGTCGGCGGGCCTCTTTCATCTCGTCTACGAGTCGCTGTACGATTTTGACCATGAAGGGCGGCTGGTGCCCGTGTTGGCGGCCGATCATCGGTGGGACGATCACGATTTGACGTGTCGCATCGAGCTTCGCCCCGACCATTATTTTCATAACGGACGGGCCGTGACCGTGCAAGACGTGAAGGCGTCCATCGAGGCCTTTTTGACGCTGAACGGATACGCGGATCGTGCGCCTTCGGAGGTTGCGTCCGAGGAGGAGCCCGAAGACGTGCCGTTAGAGACGGTGCCGAACGTTGTTCCGACCACGAAAAAGCACGATGACGCCGACGCGTTGCCGGACGACACGTTCATCGAGTCGTATCGATTCGATCCGCGCGGGTATTCGCCGATCTGGCGGATGCAGCAGGCGGCGTATGCGAACATCGCGTCGATTGCCATCGACGGTTCGGAAGGTCTGGTCATTCGATTGCACGCGCCCGATCGCACGTTGCTCTCGTACCTGACCATGGCCGTGGTGCCGAGGGAGCGCGCGATGGATCGAGGGTTGTCGCCGATCGAGGGCAGCGGCCCCTGGTCCGTGATGTCGGCGTCGTCGGACGACGGCTTGGTGCTCGAATGCATGAAAACGGGCGGGATGATTCGACGGATCGAAGCGCGATCGTTTGCCTCCATTGAGCGCGCGGCCGGCGCCTTCGAAGCGGGCGATGTGGACCTTTTGTGGATGGATTCGCAGGAGACGGGACGCTTTGCCGAGCGATCGCGGATACGAAAACAGCGGATCGACGAGCCCGAATTCGTGAGCTTGTTTTTCAGTCAATCGCGCGGTCGGGGACTGAGCCATCGCGACGGGCTCGCGTCGGCGATGGCGGCCGATCCGCGTGACGCCGATTCCGCGGCACCCTTTGATCGGGCGCATCACGCCCTGATGTCGGGGGACGCGCGTCGACAGGGACGCTTGGAGCCTCCGGTCGTGACGGATGACGCTTTGGGTGCGCTCGACCACGACGCGGCGGGCGCGCCCGATGCCGAATCGTTTGTGTTGCTCGTGCCGGAGTCGTTTTCCATGACGCGTTGGCTCGATCATCTGGCGGGACGCTTGGCAGAACGCGGACAAACGCTCGATGTCGAACGTGTCGCGCCGTCGCATTGGTGGCAGCGTCTGGCGGACGGTCATTACGACGCCGCCCTGATGTGGGACATCAGCGGTCGGACGCTCGACCCCGCCGATTATTACGACGCATTGGCCGAGGCCGGGTTGTTTTCGTGGACGGCCCACGTCGACGCGGGCGATCGGGAGATGCTCGTGACGGCGCGTCGGCGCATGCTGGATCCCGGTGACGCGGCGTTGCCGGATCCCACCCGTTACATGCGATCGTTGGAAGCGTCGCTTACGCGTGTGCCGATCCTCGGTTGGACGACGCCGTCGTCCATGATTTGGTACGGTGAGAATGTCGAAGGAACGCTTGCGGGGATGTGGCAATCCCCCTATGGAAATGTGGAGGATCTCATCGTATGGAGACCTTGATTATCGTCGTATTAATGATCCTCGATCAGTGGACCAAGGGCATGGCGGAGCGGCACATCGGGGCCGGGCCCGCGGTGGAGGTCATCCCCGGATTCTTTCATCTCGAGTGTACGTACAACCCGGGGGCGGCCTGGAGTTTTTTGGCCGACAAGTCGTGGGGCATTTGGTTGTTGTCGATCATCTCGACGGTCGTCATGATCGCGCTGATTTTATGTTTGCGACGCGCCCGCGGTCCGAAAGCCAAGACGGTGTTGATCATGCTGATTGCCGGCAGCGGCGGCAACTTGATCGATCGCTTGCGGTTCGGTGCCGTGGCGGATTTTTTGGCGTTCACCTTCGGCGATTATGCCTTTCCGACGTTTAACGTCGCCGATTCCCTGATCACAATCGGTGCCGTATTGCTCATCATCTTTTTGATCTTTGACCATCACTTTATCCACGATGTGTTTCCGGACGGGGAGCATCCGTCGATCGAGACGAAAGACGAGGCGCCATGCGAGTAACGTATCGAGTCACCGAAAACGATCGCGGCGAGCGCGTGGATCGACTGTTGGCGTCCCGTTTTTCGGACGTGTCGCGCACGCGGTGGCGCCGCCAAATCGAGGCGGGAGACGTCACGGTCAACGGACGCGCCGTCGCGCCGTCGTACGCCGTGGCCGAAGGCGACGCGATCGAGGCATGGCGTCCCGATGAGGCGGCGGAGCTCACGCCGGAAGCGATGGACTTAAACGTCATCTACGAAGATGCGGCTCTGGCCGTGGTGGACAAGCCCGCCGGCATGGTCGTCCATCCGTCGCACGGACATGCAACGGGCACTTTGGTGCATGCGCTGCTTGCGCGCTACGGCGACACGCTTTCAACGATGGGCGGGGCCGAGCGACCGGGCATCGTGCATCGCCTCGACAAAGACACCTCGGGGCTCTTGGTCATCGCACGCACCGATGACGCCCATGCCGCCTTGGCACGCCAATTTCGGAATCGAACCGTCGAACGCATCTATGACGCCGTGGTGTGGGGGGTGCCCGATGTCGATCGGGCCCGCATTGAAGTCCCGATCGGTCGGGGCGACGTGCGCCGCCAACGGATGGATGTGCGCGAAGACGGCAAAGAGGCCATCACCGCCTTTGACGTGGTGGCGATCCACGATCGGTGGACGCACGTGCGCTGCCATCTGATCACGGGGCGCACGCATCAGATTCGCGTGCATCTCGCGTACATCGGCCATCCCGTCGTCGGCGATCTGCTCTACGGCGGCCGTCGCGGGGAGGGGATGCCGGACGTCCAATTGTTGCACGCATCGGGGCTGTCGTTTGTGCACCCCGCCTCCGGCGAAGTCGTCTCGTTTGAAAGTCCGTTGCCAAAGAGCTTTGCGCCGTTTCTTTCGAAAGACGGGGATGCGCGATGAACCGTCGCGGCGTCATGGTGATGTTCGTGGTGACGGCGATCGTCGTGGGCCTGGCGTTGGGCGTCTGGATTCGCCAATGGACGACGCGCTCCGAAGACGACGATGCGATCGCGATAAAGATGCGTCAGGCCGAAGTGTCGCTTGCGTCGGAGAAGTCGCGGTACGAATCGCTTCGCGCGCGCAACGAACAATTGTTGGCCCGTCGAAATGCCCTGCACCGAGAACTCGATCAGCGTCCCGACATTGCGGAAACCATGAACGAGCTTCGGCGCAACGCCATGCTGGCCGGCATGACCGAAGTGAAGGGGCCGGGGGTGATTTTGACGCTCAACGACCGCATCGATTACGATCCGTTGCAGCATCCGATCGAATCGGTCATTCACGACAGCACCATCAATTACGTTTTGAACGTCATGTGGTCGGCGGGCGCCCGCGCGATGGCCTTGAACGATGTGCGCCTGACCGCCGTCACGCAACTCAGCTGCATCGGCCCCACCATTCGCTGTTACGGTGAGCATCAGATGCCGCCGTACGTCTTGACGGCCATCGGCCCCGTCGAAACGTTGCAAAAAGTCATCGAACAAGACCCGTATCTCTCGCATTTGACGCAGGAGAAGATCGGCATCCGGATGTCGCTGGAAGTCAAAGAAGAGATCCGCCTTCCGTCGTTTGCCGAGACCGGCAACTTCCGCGATTACATCACGTATCTGCAGACGCCTTAAGGAAGGAGTCACACGATGAAAAAGAAATCCGTTCAGTATGCGGTCATCATCTTGGTCGGTGTGGTCATCGGCATGGTGATCGCGCTCTTGATGAAAAGCTTGAACGTCTCGGAGACGGGCGGTCAACGCTTGCAGGAGCTGCAAAACGTTATCATCGATTACCAGAAAAAGAACGAAGAACTCAACACGCGCAATGCGACGTTGTATGAATATTTGCGGGAACTGGAGTCGGATGTCGCAAGCGGCGAGGGCGAGGTCTTCGTGCACATCGTCGAAGAAAAAGAACAGTTTGCGATTTTTGCCGGATTGCGTCCGGCGCGCAACACGGGCATCATCATGACGGTCGCGCCGCAGGAAGGCTACAAGATGCAGGACGCCGTGGTCCGTCAATTCGTGAATGAACTGTCGGCGTTGGGGGCACAGGCCATCGCCATTAACGGGGAACGGAAAGTTGCCACGACCGAGATTCGGACGAGTCAAGACAACCTGTTGATCAACGGGGTTGCGTTTTCGCGCGAATCGCCGTTTGAAATCCGTGCGATCATCGCGCCCGAAAAAATCGATTCGTACGTCATGCCGTACTTAGAATCGGTGGGTGAAAACATTCGCAAGCAGGTCGGTGAAGATCAACTGCTCATCTCCGTCACGAAAGATGACAGCGTGCTCATTCCGGCCCTGAACGAAGACCGAATTTCGTACCAGCTCGACTTGTTGACGCCCGTTGAATAATGTGGCCAGACGCCCGATCTCGGGCTATAATGCGAGGGACATGGATACACAAACACCGATTTATGAAAAACACATATCTTTGAGCGGCCCCGACGAGAGTTTGGCGCTGCTCGGCGCATGCAACGGCTATGCTTCCATCGTCGAAAAAAGTCTGAATGTCACCTGTGACGCGACGGCCGACGGCATCGTGATCCGCGGGGAGCGCAAAGCGGATGTCCAATCGGCAAGCCAAGTTTTCCTTAGATTGCACGAATTGTGCGAGTCGGGATCGACGCCCATCACGGAACAGCTCGTGCGCTATTTGCTGGATTCGGCGACTTCGTCGGGCAAGCGGGAAGCCATGGCGTTCACGCCGTCGCTGATCTGCGTCAATGCCAAAGGGCGACCGATCCTTTCCAAAACGGTGGGACAGCAACGCTACGTCGAGGCGATTTCGTCGCACGATCTGACGTTTGCGATCGGGCCGGCCGGCACCGGCAAGACGTATCTTGCGGTGGCGCTCGCCGTCAAGGCCTTTCGCGCCCACGACATCTCCCGCATCATCTTGACGCGACCGGCCATCGAGGCCGGCGAAAATCTCGGCTTCCTGCCGGGCGATTTGCAAAGCAAGGTCGACCCCTACATGCGCCCGTTGTACGATGCCTTGAACGATCTTATGGGCTTCGACACGTATCAACGGCATTTGGAACGCGGGGAAATTGAAATTTCACCGTTGGCGTACATGCGCGGGCGTACGCTCGACGACGCCTTCATCATTTTAGATGAGGCCCAAAACGCCACGCGCGATCAGATGAAGATGTTTTTGACGCGCATCGGCTACAACGCCAAAGCCGTCGTGACCGGCGACATAACGCAAATCGATCTGCCGCAGCGACGCAAGAGCGGCCTGGCCGAAGCCGCGGATCTTTTGGGATCGCTCGAAGGCATCGAGAGCATCCGTTTGACCGAGCGGGATGTCGTGCGCAACCCCTTGGTGCAGCGCATCATTCGCGCGTATGAGCAGGATGCGTCACGTCGTGCCAAAGCGACGGGGAGGAGGACGCGCCGATGAAAAAATTGCCGTTGAAAGGGCGGACCGTGTTCAACACCGCCGTCATCGCGGTCGTCATCATTGCGATCGTGGCGATCATGTTCTTGGGAACGACGCCCTACCAATACGACTTGCAGATCGGCGATGTCAGCATGTACGACATCTCGGCCCCGCGCGACATCGCGGACGAAGCCGAGACGATGCGGCGCGCGCTGGTGGCCATGACCCAGGTGCCGAACGTCATGATCCGATCCGAGGAAAAAAGCGAAGCCTCACGCGTCATGATCAGCCAATTCTTGGACATCGTGCACGAAAACCGCAACGCGCTGTACCGTCCCGAAACGCCCGTCGTGCCGGAAACCCCGAACGAAGATGATCCGGATGCGTTCTCGACGGTCATTCCGCAGCGCCCGGACAGCCATCAGATCGGGATTGCGGTCTCCTCATTGATTTCGCAGGTGGACCAGACGCTCAAAATGGTGGTGCCCGCGGGCGACGCCGAAACCTTGATGCGGATGGACGACGACCGCTTCAAGAATTTTGAAGCGTTGTTGAAAACGGAATCGGAAGCGATCATTTCGAAGGCGTTGGACGTGCAGGATCTCCGCGTCTCCATCTCCGAATCGGCGCGTCGCTTGGAAGAGACGATGCAATTTTACAAGGACGATGCGGCCGTCATCGGTCGCCTCTTGACGCTCTTGCTGTCGCCCAACGTCGAATACAACGAAGAGGCGACGGAGCGCGCACGACAGGCCGCGTACGACCGCGTCATGAACGATCCCGTGATGGTCAACCGCGGGGTGCGCATCATCAGCCAGGGGGACGTCATCACGCCCGAATCCAAAGCGATGCTCGACAAATTGAATTTGACCGTCGGCGCCGACTTTGACTGGGGGCGTTTGGGCGCGATCGTCGGGTTGGTCGTGATCGTGACCATCGTGGCGATCCTCTTCTTCCGACGCTACGCGGCCGACGTCTTGTTGTCGACGCCTCGCAATCTCTTGGCGTTGGTTTTGGCCGTGGTTTTGCCCTTGCTGGTCACGGCGTACCTTGCCCGCGATTACCCGTTGACGCCGCCCATCTACTTTGCGTCGGTCGTCATCACGGCGTATTTCGGATTCCGCACATCGCTCTTCTTGTCGACGATGATGGTCATCCTCGCCATGCCCATGACGGCCTTTGATCCGGCGTTCCCGGTCGTCGCGTTGATCGGCTGCACGGTCGCCGCGCTCATCACGCGCGAGACGAGCCGCCAAGACAACTACGCGCGCATCATTCTCACCACCGCGGTCATCAATGCGGTGAGCACGTTGTTCGTCGGAATGCTGGAAAAAGAGTCGTGGGGATTGATCGCGTCGCACATGACGCAGGCCACCATTTCCGGTGCGCTGTCCGTGATCATTGCGATCGGCATCATGCCGCTCTTCGAACTGTTGTTCAACACG
Source organism: Saccharofermentanales bacterium (assembly GCA_050945495.1). Lineage (GTDB taxonomy): Bacteria > Bacillota > Clostridia > Saccharofermentanales > DTU023 > UBA4923. Next base: position 16,016 of record JBMNTA010000015.1, on the reverse strand, counting down.
GTGTCGCCGTTGCGATTGATTGAATTGTCGCAGCCGGGACATCCGCTGATGAAGCGCCTTTTCGTCGAGGCGCCGGGCACGTCCCAGCACTCCATGATGGTCGCCAACCTCGCCGACACCGCCGCCGAAGCGATCGGGGCGAACGCCATGATCGCACGTGTCGGCGCATATTTCCACGACATCGGCAAGTTGGAAGCGCCCTTGATGTTCACCGAGAATCAGACGGGGGAGAATCCCCACGATCGTCTGACGCCCTTGGAGAGCGCACGCATCATCACGCGCCACCCCGAAGACAGTCTGGCCTTGGGGCGCAAGTACCGTTTGCCCCAGCCGATTCTTCGCATCGCGAACGAACATCACGGCACCACGTTGCTCTCGTATTTCTGGAACAAGGCCGCGGCCGAAGCGGAAGCCAAGGGTGAGCCGCCGCCGTCGAAAGATCTGTTCCGATATCGCACGCCCATTCCCAGTTCCCGCGAATCGGCCGTCGTGATGCTCGCCGACTCGGTGGAGGCCGCGCTTCGAAGCGAAGGCATCCAATCGCTCGAGAGCGCCGAAGCGATGATTCAACGCGTGATCCGCATCAAGATCGAACAAGATCAGCTCAAGCATTCCGGCTTGTCGTTTGCCGACATTGAGACCATCACGCAATCGTTCTTGCAGATTTATTCCGGCCACTTCCACGAACGCATTTCATACGGAACGAAGCCGGTGGAGGAGACGACCGCCGCGAGCGAGACGCCGTCGATCTATCGCAAGGAACGCGATCAGGACGAGGACGGACCGAGCGCATGATCGAATTCAATCACACCAGTCGACAGCGCGCCCATCGTCTGAGCGAGATCGCGCCCGTCGTGGAGGCGGCGGCGACGCACGCCTTGATGCAATCGCCGTTTGTCCGCGACGTGATGGCCGAAGGCATCCACCCCGTCGTGGATTGGGTCTTGCTGGGGCCGCGTTCGATGCGTCAACTCAACCGTGAACAACGCGACATCGACGCCGAAACGGATGTCTTGTCCTTTCCGGCGCGCGCCATGGATCGCGGCGAACCCGTCGATCCGATCGACGCCTGGGAGACGGTCGACGATCGGCTCATGCTGGGAGAACTCGCCTTTTCGCCGGGCTACATCGCCATTCAGGCCGCGGAGTACGGCCAATCGTTCGAACGTGAACTGGCGCTCCTGACCATTCACGGCATCTTGCACCTTCTGGGCTACGACCATCAAACGCCGGCCGAACGCGAGCACATGGAATCGCTTCAGCGTCGCCTGTTGATGGGGATGGATGAGGTGCCGTCGGGCTTCGTGGCCCTCGTCGGTCGGCCGAACGTCGGCAAATCGACGCTCTTGAATGCGCTGGCCGATCGGACGCTCGCGATTACGTCCGCCAAGCCGCAGACGACGCGCCACACCATTCGAGGCGTCATCTCGACCGATGACTATCAGCTGGCGTTTTTGGATACGCCGGGGCTGCATCGGCCGAACGGCGCGTTGGGCAAATCCATGATGAAAGCCGCGTCCAATGCCATTCAGCAAGCCGATGTCGTCGCGCTGATGATCGATGCGTCGTGGAAACCGTTCATCGGGGAGCGCGAGCGACGCGTCATCGAACAGGCGCAACGCCAACAGACGCCGGTCGTGCTGGTCATCAACAAGATCGATGCCACCCCCAAAGAGCATATCTTGCCGCTCATCGCCGTCTATGAGGCAACGTACGGACTTGCGGGCTACGTGCCGATTTCCGCCGCCGAAGAGGACGGCCTGGACGTGCTCATCGAAGAACTGGTGCGCCACGTCCCGACGCAACCGCGTCTGTTTGACGTCGACGATGAGACCGATCAAACGGAGCGGATCATGGCGTCGGAATTGATTCGCCGCGAAGTGCTCCTGCAGACGGATGACGAAGTGCCGTACGGCGTGGGCGTCATTATCGAACGGTTCGACGAGACGACGGACGATGACGGCGCGCGACGTCTCGAGATCGACGCCGTGATTTTGTGCGACAAACCGTCCCACAAGGCCATTCTCGTCGGCACGCGGGGGCAGAAGATCAAGGCGATCGGCACCGCCGCGCGCGAAGCGATCGAAGCCCTGACGGAGGCCGACGTCTTCTTGTCGTTGTTTGTGAAGGTGCGGACGGGCTGGCAATTGCGCGAACGCGATGTCCGCGAAACGGACGTCGGCGGGAGGCATGACGATGACGTCCATTGAAACCAAAGCATTCGTGATGCGTTCGTTTCCCTGGAAAGAACGCCACCGTCTCGTCCATTTGTTGACGCCCGAGCTGGGGCTCATCACGGCGCTCGCGCCGGCCGTGGCAAGTTTGCGATCGAAGCTGTCCGGCGTGACGCAATTGTTTTCCCTGTCGGAATTGACGCTGTCGGAGAAACAGTCGCGTTACACGATCAAGTCGGGGAGCGTCATTGAATCCTTTATCTCCATTTCCGAAGATCTCGATCGCTTGGCCGCGGCCTCCCATGCCGCCGAAGTGTTTTCCGATGTGGCAAGACACGATGAGCCGGAGCGCTTCGTGTTCGATCTGTGGGCGTACACCATCTATGAAATTTCTGTCTCGGACACGCCGATCTTTGTCGCGCGCATGGGCGTCATGCGCCTCATGGAAGCGATCGGGCTCGGACCCTACGTGGATGGCTGCGTGCGCTGTCGCACGCCGCTACGGCCGCCTCTGCGCCTCAGCATCGACGATGGCGGGCTGATCTGCGATCGGGAGTCGGAAAATCCGCGCTTTGCCCGTCCGATCGACGTGTTGCCCGGCACCGTGGAGCTCTTGCGCCACGTGGCCACGGCGCCGCTCCGCCGTCTGTATCGCTTTCACGTATCGGACGAGGTCCGACAGGAGGCTTCGATGATTGCCGACCGTTGGGTCGAATCGAAGCTTGAAAAACAATATCGTCCGCTCGACTGGGTCGAGGAGATCCCGGATTGGGCGGTCATCGCACCGAAATCGAAGGAGGCATCCCATGGCGATCTTTCAGAGTCTGTTTGATGTCATCGGTCCCGTCATGGTGGGGCCGTCCAGTTCCCACACCGCCGGCGCCGTCCGCATCGGCCTGGCGGCGCGGTCCATTTTCGGCAAAACGCCGTCGTCCGTGACGATCACGTTTTACGGCTCGTTTGCCCACACGTATCGCGGCCACGGCACCGACCTCGCGTTGATCGCGGGCTTGCTCGGATTTTCCACGGCGAGCACAAAAATACGCGACGCGTATCAATGGGCCGAACGGGAACATATGGCGATTGACATCGTCTGTTCGGACGAGCGCACGGAGCATCCGAACACGGCGACGGTGTCCATGACCGACGGCGACGAGACCATGAGCGTCACGGGGGTGTCGCTCGGCGGCGGCATGATCGACCTGATCGAAATCGACGGCTTCAGCGTTCGCGTTCACAGCGACAACCCCGTCTTTTTGATTTTCCACCGCGACCGTCCCGGCTTGATCGCCAGCGTGACGCAGCTTTTGGCCGTCAGTCACGTCAACGTCAGCCAGATGGATGTCTCGCGCAAGGCGCGCGGCGAATTGGCCTTGATGGTGATCGCGACCGATACGGAGATCCCGGAAGCGACGATGAGCATCATTGAACAGATCGAGGACGTGAGTTCGGTCATCGCCCTGACCGACATTCAACGCGATCCCGACGAGATCGCGTAGAGGAGGCCGCCATGGAACGTTACGCCGATGTGATTCAAACCTGCACCGAAACCCACCAAACGCTCGCCCGTTATTTTCTGGAGCGCGAAGTCGCGATGGGCGAGCTCGACGAGGCGACGATTTTGGACAAAATGGCGCGTCAATTGCACGTCATGGAACAAGCCGCGAACGAAGGCCTCGAAGGCGTGCAATCGTTTTCCGGCTTGAGTGGCGGCGATGCGCCGCGTCTGGCCCATTATCGCGACAACGACCCGCCCATGGGCGGAAGTCTGTACTTGGACGCCATGACGCTGGCCATCGCGGTCAACGAAGTCAATGCGTCGATGGGGCTGATCTGTGCGACGCCCACCGCCGGATCGTCGGGGATCGTGCCGGCGGTGCTGTTGGCGTACGCCGGGCGTCACGAGGTCGATGAACGCCAAAAAATCGACTTTCTTTTGACCTGCGGCGGTGTCGGGCTGTTGATCGGGAACATGGCGTCGCTGTCCGGGGCGGCGGGCGGCTGTCAGGCGGAGGTCGGGTCGGCCTCGGCGATGACGGCGGCCGCGTTGGTCGAACTTGTCGGCGGCACTCCCGCGATGTCGGGGCATGCGACCGCGATCGCCTTGAAAAATTTACTCGGATTGACGTGCGATCCCGTCGCGACCCTCGTCGAAGTGCCGTGCATCAAGCGCAATGCCATCGGCGCGGTCAATGCCATTTCGGCGGCCGAAATGGCGCTGGCGGGGATGGAGAGTCGCATTCCGGTCGATGAGGTGATCGGCGCCATGGGGTCGATCGGGCGCATGATGCCGGTCGCCCTCCGCGAGACGGCCATGGGCGGTCTCGCCCAGACGCCGACGGCCATCGCCATGACCGAGATGCTCCAAAAAGACGGTCACATCGACCGGGCGAAATTGTCCGATTAATCCGCGTTGATTACATCGGGGGCGGCGGATCGAATCGCTCCCAAAACGCTTCGATCGCGGCCAATCCGTCCGCCGCATCGTCCGTGTGATAGACGTTCCATCGGTCGGGCAGGAGGGCGCGGTATTCCGGCGTGCCGTAGCGGTCGTCGATCAGCACGACGATCCCGTAATCGTCTTCGCTGCGAATGAGGCGTCCGGCCGCCTGCATGATGCGGTTGAAGCCCGGGAAGCGGTACGCATAGTCGAATCCGCTCGTAGCCTTGGCATCGTAATATTGCCGCAACAGATCGCGTTCCGGCGAAAGTCCGGGCAGCCCCGTGCCGATGATCATCACGCCGTTCAATGCGTCGCCGACGAGGTCGATCCCTTCATTGAAGAGCGATCCGATGACGGTGATGCCGACCAGAGAACGGTCGGGTTTCACCTCGTTGAATCGCTTGAGGTACGCCTGTTTTTGTCGCTCGCTCATTCGGGGCGGCTGCACCAGGAGTTCAAACGGCAGATGTTCTTTGTCCGGCCAGGCGCGCACCAGTTGATGGGCGTACGCAAACGACGGACAAAAGACCAGGTAATGCCCGCGCCGCTTCGCGACGACCCCTTCGATCAAGGTCGCGATGTTCGGAAGCGTCAGCGGACGATCGCGGTAGCGCGTCGAATATTGCTCGAAGGCCACGACCAAGCGTCGATCGCGATCAAAGGGCGAGGGGAGATGCACGACCTCCGGACGATCGTACGTGTGACGGGCGTCCAAAAGCGCCATGTAATACGGCATCGGGGAGAGCGTGGCGGAGAAAAACACGACCGGGGAGCGCCCATAATAGATGTCGGTCAGGTGGCTCGAGGCGTCCAGCGCCAAGAGCGACACGTAGACGTCCGTGCCCTTCGGATCGACGCGCCAGGCGGTGATGTAGGCGTCGTTGTAATAGCGCTCCGACACCCGCGTAAAGAAGACGAGATCGAAATACGTCGGCATCATGGCCTCGCGGCCGGGAAATTCCGTGTATTGCATGAAATAGCCCGTGAAAAAGCCGACCGCGCCGAGGACGGCCCGCATCAAGTCTTCGGGCGGTGTTTTGGTCGCGAGAAAGTTGATGTGGCGGACGGGGTGCAGGCCTCTGAGGGTATCCATGACCTTCAAAGCCTCGCCCTCGAGCGTTTCGGCCTCGATCAGTGTGCGGTAGCGATCGAGCACGTCGATCAGCGTTTGCAGCGTTTTGACCGCCGCCTCGCGATCGCGATTGTGGGGCAGCGCTTTTTGCATGGCGACGAGCGCGCCGCGGGCAAAGGCCGCCGAGAACATCTCGCGGGAGCGACGGGCCAAGTTGTGGGCTTCGTCGATCAACAGCGTATAGCGCACTTTCGGATCGTCGAGTCGTTCGTTCCAGCGCACGCGCGGATTGAACACGTAGTTGTAGTCACAGATCACGACGTCGACCGTATCGAGCAAATCAAGCGATAAAGCGAAAGGGCACAATTGGTAATGTCGGCCGAGCGCGCGCATGTCGTCGGGCAAGAGCCGATGTTTTTGCAAACTCGTTTTGCGGGCATCGTCCAGGTGTTCGTAGTAACGGATCGCGTACGGGCACGTCTTCGTATTGCAAAAATGCTCGGGGCTCAAACACAGCTGTTCCTTGGCATGCACCGTCAATGAGCGAATCCAAAAGCCCTCGCGTTCCAAGTCATCCAAAGCGACCTCCGCGATCGTTCGTTGCGAACGCGTCGGCGTCAGATAAAAGATTTGATCGGTCCATCCGTGCGCTTGCGCTTTCAGGGACGGATACAACGTCGCCATGGTTTTCCCGATGCCGGTCGGGGCGGTCACGAACATGACCGCGTGATCGCGGATGGCCGCGATGACCTCGCGCATCATGGTCGCTTGGCCTTCGCGCAGTTCGGGGTAGGGGAACGTGGCCGCACGGTTTTGTTCGTCGCGGCGGAGTCGATGTTGATGCCATGCCGCCATCTGATCGACGTACCGGTCGCAGAGTCCGAACGCTTCATCTTCCAGGCGCTCGCGCGTCCAAGTCTCGCGCACCGTGTGCGAACTTCGGTCATCGAACGAGATGTAGCGCAATTCGAGATCGATCGTGTGCGTGTCGACGTCGAACGTCCGTTTCAATTCGTCGTCGTGGGCAAGCATCCACGCATACAGGCGCGCTTGCGCGAGGTGAACGGGATCCCCTTCGCGCGGCAACGTCACGGGGGAGCCGCGAAAGCCTTTGAGTTCAATGAGCGTCATGCGGCCGCGATCGTCGATCGACAAAAGATCGAGGCGCCCCTGCACCGTGAGATCGAACGGCCACGTGGGCGACGACGCCTCGGTTTGCATGGTGCGTTCGGACATCAAACGCGTGCCGGGATAGAGCGCGGGCGCCCGCTCGATGAACGCCTGATGCAGGCGCGTTCCTTCGAGCCCCGTCAAGCCGCCGCTCAACGGGGCGGCGAGGCCGCCTTGGCGACGCGCCGTCTCCGCCAGGCGTCGGACGGCGACCGATACATGCGTGCGTGGTGTGTCCGGATGTTCTTGCAAACGATGTCTCCTCGTCCCGAAGCCACATCGGTCGGGACGGTTTCATTGTAAAGAGGGCGCGCGTCGGACGCAACCGAGTGCGCGTTGAAAGCGAAAAGACCTCCTCGGCGTCGGCCGAAGAGGTCGTATGTCTGGTGCGGAAAACAGGAGTCGAACCTGCATGATCGTAAGATCACTAGTACCTGAAACTAGCGCGTCTGCCTATTCCGCCATTTCCGCGTTTGGTGACCCCAAGGAGAATCGAACTCCTGATTTCGCCTTGAGAGGGCGACGTCTTCACCGCTTGACCATGGGGCCGAATTGACAGCGCAAGTGATTATAACACGCGTTAAGCGATCCGGCAACCGTGCCGCTCGACGTCATGTTACGGGTTCAAAGCCGCCGGACCAACGCGCGGAATCGCTCGCCGCGTTCTTCGAAATGATGGAAGCGATCGTAACTCGTGCCGGCGGGCGACATCACGACGCCGTCGCCCGGATGGGCAAGCTCCAGGGCCATCGTGACGGCTCGGTCCAGATCGTCGGCCTCGAGCACCGTCATTTGATCGGGGCAGCGCCCCGCCGAGGCGCATTCGGCCTCGATCGATCGGCGAATGAGATCAATGTTCTGGCCGGTCAAGATCACGCGATCGGTCGTCTCGGCAATGGCTTGGCCGAGGCCCGTGTAATCGCTCTTTTTATCCTGTCCGCCGGCGATCAGCACGATGGAGCGTCCGGCATCACGAAACGCGCCGAGCGTCTTGATCGTGCGCTGCGGGCTGCTGTCGACCGAACTGTTGTAGAAGTCGACGCCGTCGACGTTGCAAACCCATTCCATGCGATGGGGGACCCCCGCGAAGGTTCGGGCCACCCGGCGCACGGCGTCCCAATAGACATCGCCGTACGTCGCGAGCGTGGCGGCCATGATGTTCTCCAAATTAAAGTCGCCCGGCAGACGGACCTCGTCGACGTTGATGATCTTCGTTCGGGTGTCGCGGATCGGGTCGTCGAGCCACAGGGCATCGTTTTCGCGCCGTGCGGTGCACATGCGACCCGTGCGGGGCGCGTTGAGATAGCGCACCTCGCCCTTGGCCTCGCGATTAAACGGCGCGGACACGGCGTCTTGCGCGTTGAGCACGAGGATGCCGGCGGGACTCTGCGCCCGAAAGATGTTTTTCTTGGCGTTGACGTATTCATCGAAGGTCCGATGAAAATCGAGGTGATTCGGCACGATGTTCGTGATAACGGCGCGATCGATCACGGGGAGCATGTCCATCAACTGAAAACTTGAAAGTTCGAGCACGACGCGATCGGTCGGTCGGATGCGGTCGATCCGATCGATCAGCGGGGTGCCGATGTTGCCGCCCACGTGCACGGTATGCCCGGCGGCCTCGAGCATCTTGCCGATCAGCGTGGTGGTCGTGGTCTTGCCGTCGCTGCCGGTGACGGCGGTCACGGGGGCGGGGCTCGCGTCACAGACGACGGCGATCTCGCTCGTGATGACGGCGCCGCGTTCGCGTTCCGCGATCAGTTCGGCAAGTTGCAGGTCCATCTTCGGTGTGCGAAAAATGACGTCGAAGCCGTGGAGACGGCGCAGGTAGTCGGGGCCGAGCGACCATTGAAACCGAAGTCCCTCATCGTCGAACGCATGACGAATCGCCCGCATCCGCGGGTCGTTCGGATCCATGCGATCGAAAACGGTGATGCGGTCCGATTGCGGCGCAAGCCATCGCAACAACGGTCGGTTGCTGATGCCGGCGCCGATCACCGCGATCTTATGATCGCGGAGGGCTTCATGCCACGCGTTGAGCGTCATTTTTTGTGCCATGATGATGCCTCCTTCGAGGGGGTGTTGCGGCATCCCGATGTCCATCGCCAATTATAGGGCAGGCCTGCCGACGCCGCAAACGCGGTCGTCGCAAAATCTTTCAAAATGGTTCACATTCTCGGGACATCCGTGTGATACACTCGACGTATGAAATCCAAGATTAGCGTGCACGGCGCACGTCAGCATAATTTGAAGAATATTGACGTCACGTTGCCGCGCGAAAAGCTGATCGTCGTAACGGGCATTTCCGGCTCCGGCAAATCTTCCCTCGCCTTTGACACCATCTATGCCGAGGGACAGCGCCGTTACGTCGAATCGCTGTCTTCGTATGCGCGGCAATTTCTCGGGCAAGCGCAAAAGCCCGACGTGGATCGGATCGACGGCTTGTCGCCGGCGATCGCGATCGATCAGAAGACGACGAGTCGCAACCCGCGTTCGACCGTGGGCACGACGACCGAGATTTACGACTACCTGCGGCTTTTGTTCGCACGGGTGGGCACGCCGCACTGTCCGAAGTGCGGCAAAGTCATCGATCGCCAATCGGTCGATGAGATGGTCGACGCCGTCATGTCGCGTCCGGAGGGGACGCGGCTCACGGTGATGGCACCCATCGTGCGCGATCGCAAAGGCGAACATGCGCGACTTTTGGAAAAATTGATGGCCCAAGGGTTTGTGCGCGTGCGCGTCGACGGCGAGATCCATGATTTGACGCCCGCGTTGAAGCTTGCCTCCAACAAACGCCACACGGTGGACGTGGTCGTGGACCGGATCGTGCGGCGCCAAGGCGTCGAAAACCGCTTGGCCGACTCCCTCGAGACGGCGCTCGAACTGGCCGACGATCTGGCCGTCGTGCGCTTTCAGGAGCGCGACGAAGACGGGCATGTCATCCTCGACGAGGAGCGCCTTTTTTCACAAAAATTGGCGTGTGCCGACTGCGAAATCAGTCTGTCGGAATTGTCGCCGCGCATGTTCAGTTTCAACAATCCCTACGGGGCGTGCCCCGAATGCACCGGCCTCGGCGAACAGTCGCATTTTGCGCCGGAACTGGTGTTGGCCGACACGTCGAAATCGATTGCCGGCGGCGTCTTCGACGTCATGGGGTTTCATTTCAACGATCCCAACAGTTGGTCGTACGCGCACATCGAGGCGTTGGCGGGAAAATACGGATTTTCGCTCGATACGCCGTGGGACGATTTGACGGAGACCGCGCGCGACTTGGTGTTGTTCGGCAATCACGGCGAGACCCTTATCGTCGACACGAGTCGGACGCCGTATCCGAAGAAGTCCCCGTACAAGACGACGTGGGAAGGGGTCATCCCGACCCTGGAACGCCGTTACCGCGAGACGAGCTCCGGCGAGATGCGCGACTATTATCGGCGCTACATGCTCGTGACGCCGTGCCCCGTGTGCCACGGTGCGCGGTTGCGTCCGGAAGTGCTCGCCGTCACCATCGGCGACAAAAACATCGATGAAGTCACGCACTTGTCGATCGGCGCGGCGAAGCGCTTTGTCGAATCGCTGACGTTTGAAGGGGCGAAAGCCGACATCGCGCGCCCCATCGTACGTGAGATTCTGGCGCGTCTGACGTTTATGTTGGACGTCGGGCTGGATTATTTGACGCTCGCGCGGGCATCCGCAACGCTCTCGGGCGGGGAATCGCAGCGCATTCGTCTGGCGACCCAGATCGGGTCCGGCTTGACGGGCGCGATCTACGTCTTGGATGAACCGAGCATCGGATTGCATCAGCGCGACAACATCCGCCTCTTGGACACGCTGAAACAATTGCGCGACCTCGGCAACACCGTGATCGTCGTCGAACACGACGAGGAGACCATTTGGGAAGCGGATCACGTCGTGGACATCGGCCCCGGCGCCGGCGTACACGGCGGGGAAATCGTCGCCCAAGGCCGCCCCGACGACATCGCGCGCAACGAGGCATCGTTGACCGGTCAGTATTTGTCCGGCAAAAAACGGATCCCGATTCCCACCGAGCGTCGTCCGCTCGATCAGGGGTGGTTGACCGTTCGCGGCGCGCGCGAAAACAATTTGAAAAACATCGACGTCGACATTCCGTTGGGCGTCTTTACGTGCGTGACGGGCGTTTCGGGCTCCGGCAAGAGCTCGCTCGTCAATAACATTTTGCTGAAGAAACTTGAGGCCGAATTGAACGGCGCCCGACGCGCCATGGCCGACTTTGACGATATCGAGGGCATCGATCAACTCGATAAGGTCATCGCGATCGACCAACAACCGATCGGTCGAACGCCGCGGTCCAATCCCGCGACGTACACGGGCACCATGGACATCATTCGACGCCTGTTTGCCGAGACGGAGCTTGCCAAGCAACGCGGCTACAAACCGGGACGGTTCAGTTTCAACGTCCGCGGCGGACGCTGCGAGGCGTGCTCCGGCAACGGCGTCAATCGCATCGAAATGCACTTTTTGCCGGACGTCTACGTTCCGTGCGACGTCTGCGAGGGACGGCGCTACAACCGCGAGACGCTCGACGTGCGCTACAAGGGCAAGAACATCGCCGATGTTCTGAACATGACGGTCAGCGAGGCGTTGGAGACGTTTGCCAACATCCCGTCGCTGTCGCGCAAGTTACAGACGTTGGAAGACGTCGGTTTGGGCTACATTCGCTTGGGGCAATCGTCGACGGAGCTGTCCGGCGGCGAAGCCCAACGCGTCAAGCTTGCGACGGAGCTGTCCAAACGAAGCACCGGACGCACCTTCCTCGTGCTCGACGAACCGACGACGGGGCTGCACGCGGCCGACGTGCATCGACTGACCAAGATCCTGCAACGACTGGTCGATGCGGGCAACACCGTGCTCGTGATCGAGCACAACCTCGACGTCATCAAGACGGCCGACTACATCATCGACCTCGGACCGGAGGGCGGTGACGGCGGCGGCCGCGTGGTCGCCACGGGGACGCCGGAAGAACTGGCGGCACAGGCCGACGTTTCGTTCACCGGCCAATACTTATCGCTCCTCTTGGCCAAGGACAGCGTGGCCGACGCGTGACGCATCGCTCGGCGCGACGTCGGGCGGTGGTATCATGGGCATGAGACACACAAGCTTATTTTTATAGGATGGACCATCAATGAGTAAATGTACGATTTGCAATAAAAACGAAGCGGCCGTCTTCATGACGCGCTATGTGGACGATGAACCGCGCATGGAAGGCATTTGTCTGAAATGCGCCTTTGAATCGAACATGGCGGGGCTCGATCCGTTGTTCGAACGCGCCGGCATCAACGAAGATAACATCGATGAAGTGACGGAGCGGCTGAACAATGTGCTGTCGCACGCTTCGGCGCAGAATCCCGAAGAGATTTTGCAGGCGCTCTTGTCGGGCGACTTCCCGGGCATGGAGGCCTTCACCCACATGTTCCCTTCGCCGACGGACGAAGACGACGATGAAGATGAGGAGGACGAGGACGACCTGTCCGACGGACCGCCGAACATCGAGATCCGACCGCGCACCGGGTTGGGCGAATTGCGTTCCGCCAACGTCGGCGGAGATCCCGACGACAAAGGTCGCCGGATGTCGAGAAAAGACCGCCGCGACCGCCGCGGCCGCCGCGGACGTCGCCGCAAGTATTTGGAGCAATTCGCCATCAACCTGACGGAAGAAGCGCGCTCCGGTCGCATCGATCGCATCATCGGGCGGGACGAAGAATTGGCCCGTACGATTCAAATCCTGAACCGCCGATCGAAGAACAATCCGGCGCTCATCGGCGAAGCGGGCGTCGGCAAGACGGCCATCGCCGAAGGTTTGGCGACGCGCATCGTCGAGGGGCGCGTGCCCGAGAAATTATTGGATCAGGAGTTGTATCTCCTCGACATGACCGCCATGGTGGCGGGCACGCAATTCCGCGGCCAATTCGAAAATCGCATGAAAGGCGTGGTTGAAGACGCGAAACAGGCGGGGAACGTGATTCTCGTCATCGACGAGTTGCACAACATCATGGGCGCGGGCGATGCCGAGGGCGCCATGAATGCCGCGAACATTTTGAAGCCGGCCTTGGCGCGCGGCGAAATCCGCGTGATCGGCTCCACGACGCTGGATGAGTACCGCCGATTCATCGAGAAAGATTCGGCCCTCGAACGACGCTTCCAAAAAGTCATCATCGACGAGCCGTCGCCGGAGATGACGTTGGAGATCTTGATGGGCGTCAAAGACTATTACGAACAACACCATCACGTCATCTATCCCGTGCCGGTCTTGGAGACGGCCGTCCGACTTTCGAGCCGCTACATCACCGACCGCTATCAACCGGATAAATCGATCGACCTGATCGACGAGGCGGGCTCGCATCAAAACTTGGGCATGACGTGCCTCACGGTGCTGAAGCGTCTGCGCGAGCGCAAGGCCGAGTTGGACGATCGGTTCGAAGAAATCGAACGCGCCCTGCTCGATCCCAAGCCCGAGGACAACGCCGTGGAGCTCTACGAGACGCAGGCGCGCCTCAAGACGGAATTGCTCCAACTCGACGAAGAGATCACGCGCGTCGAAGCCGAATGCCAACCCGTGGAGATCACCGACGGCGACATTGCGAGCGTGGTCGAGATGTGGACGGGCATTCCCGTGCAAAAATTGACGGAGTCCGATACCGATCGTCTCTTGAATCTGGAAGATCGCCTGCATCGGCGCGTCATCGGTCAAGAGGCCGCCATCAACGCGTTGGCGCGCGCCGTCCGACGGACACGGGCCGGCTTTTCTCAAAAACATCGGCCGGCGTCGTTCCTGTTTGTGGGACCGACGGGCGTCGGCAAGACGGAACTTGTCAAGGCCTTGGCCGAAGTCATGTTCGATTCGGAGGACAACCTCGTCCGACTCGATATGTCGGAGTTTATGGAACGCCACACCGTCAGCAAATTGATCGGATCGCCGCCGGGCTACGTCGGCTACGATGACGGCGGGCAATTGACGGAGAAAATCCGACGTCGTCCGTACAGTGTCGTCTTGTTCGATGAGATCGAAAAGGCGCACGCCGACGTCTTTAACATGCTCTTGCAGATTTTGGACGACGGCCGCCTGACGGACAGTCACGGCCGCGTCGTGAATTTTGAAAACACGATCGTCGTCATGACGTCGAATGCCGGCACCACGCTGCAGACGCACGGGTTTGGGTTCGGATCGACGGGACGCCAAGCGATGGAAGATCGGGTCGACAACGCCCTCAAGGACTTGTTCCGTCCCGAATTTTTAAACCGCATCGACGAGATTGTGATCTTCGACGAACTGACGCCCGAAAACCTCCGAGACATCGTCGATCTGATGTTGCAAGACCCGACCGAAGACCTGCGTCGACGCGGCATCGAGCTTCGCGTCACCGACGCCGCCCGTCGCGCGCTGGCCGAAGAAGGCTACGATCCGAAGTTCGGAGCGCGCCCGCTGCGCCGGAAGATTCAGCGCCGCGTGGAAGACACCTTGGCCGATCTGTGGCTGACGCGTGCCCTCGATCACGTGACGACGTTGACGGTCGACGTGGCGCCCGAAGGCGCCGCTCCCGACGATCGCGGGGAGGGCATGGCCGTCGATTCGAGCGGTCATTACCTCTTTACATGGGAGGGCCAAGCCCCCGTACGGCAGGCCGCCTCCGCGGACGTTGCCTCCCGAGACGACCAATAGGAGGTTAGGACATGTGGCAACGCACCCAATTTAAATTTCGCGCCCGCCAACAACTGAAAGCCAAGTACGGAGAGGCGCTCGCCGTGGTGGTCCTGACCACGCTGATCGTCAACGCGCTGAAGATGGTCGTCTCGCTCTTGTCCAACCTGTTGATTTTGCGGTTCGACATCACGTCGTTTGACGTTTTAAGCGATCAGACGTCGTTGGCGCAGCTCATCGACATGCTGCAAAATCGACTGCGTTCGTATGTGAATGCCATCGATTTCGGCCGCAATCTGTGGCTCGGGCTTGGGCTGGTGAGCCTGGCCTTCCTCTTGTATCGCATTTTGGTGGGATACGTGGTGGAGGTCGGCATGCACCGTTTCTTTCTGCGCTCGACGCACATCGGCCTGCCGCCGCGCGTCGGCATCATGTTTTCGTGTTTCAAAGGCGGCGCCTACGGCCCGACGATGGTCGCGATGTTATGGCGGGGTCTGTGGTCCTTCATCTGGGCGTTGCCGTGGCTGATCGTGACCGCGGTGGCGTGGTTGCCGTCGCAACTCGTGGCCCTGTACGCGGCCGTGACCCGGCAAGCCGTCACCGAAGGCCTGGTGATCCGCGTCGCGCGCCTCTACAACCTTCCGATGTTTCTCTTCTCGAAAGCGGTCATGGTGGTGGGCGGCGTCTTGTCGATCGCCGCGCTCATTTTGATCATCCATAAGCGCTATCGGTATCGCATGGTGCCGTTTTTGCTCGCGGACAACCCGGCGTTGGGGGCGCGTCGCGCACTCAACCTGTCGAAACGCATGACCAAGGGGCACGTCTTCCGCATGTTCATGCTGGATATGTCGTTTTTGGGATGGGTACTCCTGTGCATCATGTGCATTTGCGTGCCCTGGCTCACACTGCATCTGCTGTTGCCGTACATTCACATGACGTGGGCCAACGCGTACGTATACTTCCGTGATCGCCTCGTCGCCGACGGCGAGGTGACGATGGAAGAGCTCGGCTACGTGCGGGCCTCGTGAGGGAGATGCCATGACGGTCGCCGAACTGACACACGTGATGGTGATTGTGGTGGAGGTGCTCGGCACCTTGGCGCTTTTGGCGATCATCGTATGGGTCGGCCGTCGGGCGGTGGAACGCAATGTTCGGGCGGCCATGGCGTATGACAGCGACAATTTGGTCGGCAAGCGCGCCATTGCGGTGAACGACCTGCGTCCGAAACGCATCGGCTCGATACGCCCCTACGGATCCAAAGAAGAAGAAATGCGCCGCGCAACGCAAGCGGACGAGCAGCAGGAGACGTTGCCCGTTTATCCCGCGGTGGCCGATGAATTGATTTCGAGCGGTCGCGTCGTGCGTGTCATCGGCGGCGATCAAAACGGATACATCGTGCGTCCGTTGAACAAATCAAATTGACGAGGAGCCTCACATGATTACATTTGACGACCGCTGGACCGACGGTTTCATCCGACC
>JBMNTA010000014.1:0-32805 GCA_050945495.1 Saccharofermentanales bacterium | reverse complement strand
AGCCAACGCCGACGCAAAACACGTCGTCCCGCCGCGCGTTGCACACGTGCGTGTCGGCTTTCCGACGATCGGGAACGGTGTCGGGATATGACGCCCATCGCCGTCAAACCTCGGCCCCGTCGGGCGGAGCGGGGAGAGCGTCCTCTGAGGTCATGACGTTCGGTTGTCCGGCCGTAATGCTAATTTGGTGCGCCATCATGGCGGGCGGGCAAAACGACGGTTCGTGTCCCTGTTTCGGAGGGGTCGTGGGGACGGCTGCCGCGTTGTCCCCGAACAGCCACGATGCGCGGTACCGCGGTTCGAGGAGGAAATGTTCTCCGTCAAACCCTTCGACGCGGCTGATGTCGGCGACGCAACGGCGGCCGTCCGGCTGTCGAACCAGGTGAATCATGAGGTCGATGGAGGATGCGACCATCCGACGGCACGCCTCCCAGGGGAGATGGGAGGCCGTCATCAAGAGCAGCGACAAGCGGTTCAGCATTTCGTTCGAGCTGTTGCCGTGTCCCGTGGACATCGAGCCCGGATGGCCCGTCTGCATGGCTTGGATCATGTCGTAGGCTTCCCGGCCGCGGACTTCGCCGACGATGACGCGGTCGGGGCGCAGGCGAAGCGACGAGCGGATCAGGTCGGACAAGGTGATGCTCCCGCCGCCGTCGACCGCGGCCCGGCGGGCTTCCAAGCGGACGAGGTTATGTTTCCCCGTCAATTCGAGTTCGGCCGCGTCCTCGATGGTGACGACGCGCTCGTGCTCGGGAATGAAGGCCGCGAGGGCATTTAAAAAAGTTGTCTTGCCGGAGGCGGTGCCGCCGCAAATAAAGATGTTTTTTCGACGGCGGACGGCGTCCGTCAGAAAGCGGGCCTCCTTGGCGGGCAGCGTCTCATTCTCCACCAAGGCCTCCATGGTCGGCAGGATGCCCGTGAATCGACGGATCGATAACACGGGACCTTCGGGCGCGACGGGCGGGAGGATCGCGTGGACGCGGGAGCCGTCCGGGAGCCGCATATCGGCGATGGGCGATCGCTCGTGGACGAGCTTGTTGGCGCGTCCGAAGTAACGGCTGATGACGTGGGTCAGATGCTCGCGTGAGTCGAACGCCACCTCGGTCCGTTCCAGTTGACCCGCGCGCTCGACGAAGACTTCGTCGGGCGTGTTGACCATGATCTCGGTGATCTCGCGGTCATCGAGCAGCGGCTGCAAAATATCGAGGCCGCGCATGGCGTTGAAAATGTCACGGATGAGCGTCGTTTTATCGGTGAGGCTCAGCGAGGAACCTTCCGTCCTGCGGGTCACCTCGGCCGTGATGAGGCGACGCAACTCGTCGTCGGTCGGTTCACGGCCAGGCGCCAAATGGGCGGCCACCCGTCGAATCCACACTTGTTTTTCTTCATACGTCGGACGCATCGGAGTTCCTTTCACCGCCGACGGCGGCGTGTCCGGGCCATTCGAGGATGTCGCAACTCGGCGGGAGTTGCGCGAGGAACAGGCCGAGCTCACGGCGGGCGACCGCGGCGGCATCCGTCGCGGCCGTCGGGGCATCGATGTAAATAAAATCGCAGAGGTCCGCGAGGGCGAGGTGTTTGTCGAGCGGCAGCCCCCACACATCGATCCACGCCATCATGGGCTCCGAGCGGTCGTGGACGTAGGCCTTCACGAGATGGATCCATTGACGGAGCAGTTCGGTGTCGGCGGCGATCAGATCGTCGGCACGTTCCGGCATGCGAAACGTGTAATAGCCGTGCTCATGATGGTACAGCCATGTGCCGAGGGTGTCCGGCGAAGGGAGGTCACCCGCGGCGATCCGGCAGAGCAGATCTCCGACGGTGGCGCCCGGCCCGCGTTGAAAGGGTACGCGCATGGCGTACAGCGGCTGGACGGGCACGTACACGACGGCGCGCCCGTGGGCATGCGCCTCGTGCAGCACATGGTGCGAGGTGCGGACGGCGACGTCCGGTGAAAACGAAAGATGGGTCCCGACCGTGTTGGCGGCCCATGGTCCCGCGTCGTCGGGGGCGCGTAGCGTCGCTCGGATCAGGTCGTCCAAGGCGTGCGCACCCGAAAACGGGTCGATGTCTTCGCCCCAAACGAGGCAGGGCACGCGGTCCCGAAGCCATCGGGCGTTGGGATGCGACGTCCAGGTGTGCGGCACCACCGCGATGTCGATCGTCGGTGCGACGGCCGCCAAGGTCTCCGCATCGGCCGCGTCGATCGCGAGGACACGGGTCGCGTAACCGTCGCCCGACACCATGGCCAGACGTGACGCCACACGCGTCGCGAACGCCTCAGATCCATCAATGAAAAGAACGGTCGTTATCATGCGGCCATCGTAGCCGACCGTTGCCGAAGCATCGCACGATCCTCCATGCCGTGTCCTCCCGCCATCGGCCTTTTTGGCATTTGAAACGAAGGTAACAGATGTTCGGCAATGGGTAGCGTGAACGGTCAATTTGACGCCCGGGCTGTGTTATAGTGAATGAAAATGTATAGCGACTTATCGTGAGTGGTGGAGGGACTGGCCCTGTGAAACCCGGCAACTGCGATGATGCGGCAGTGCTAAATCCTGCAGACCGATGCGTCTGAGAGATGAGGAGTTCGGAGGCCTCGTCTCGAGGCTTTTTTCATGACGTCAAGGCCACCATCGGGGTATGCATGCCGACGTGCCCGGCGCCACCGTCGATGTCTCTATCCCATAGAAAAGGAAGTGTAAATCAGCATGTTTAACTCAACGAACGATGAATGGCTTTTCACCTCGGAATCCGTGACGGAAGGTCACCCCGACAAGGTCTGTGACCAGATTTCGGATGCCGTCTTGGACGCCTTGATCGTGAATGACCCCTATGCGCGGGTCGCCTGCGAGACGGCCACCACGACCGGCCTCGTCATGGTGATGGGCGAAATTTCGACGTCTGCGTACGCCGACATTCCGACGATCGCGAGGGAGACGATCCGCCGTATCGGATACACGGGGGCGAAATTCGGTTTCGATGCCGATTCCTGCGCCGTGGTGACGTCGATCGACGAGCAATCGTCCGACATCGCGATGGGCGTCAATTGTGCCCTGGAAACGCGCGAAAGCGATACACACAGCACGGGCGCCGGTGACCAGGGCATGATGTTCGGGTACGCCAACAGCGACACGCCCGAGTACATGCCGCTGCCGATCACGTTGGCCCACCGCCTGACGCACCAGCTCGCGGTCGCCCGCAAGAGCGGCGTCGCCAAGACCTTTTGCCCCGACGGCAAATCCCAGGTGACGGTGCGCTACGAAGGCGAACGTCCGGTGCACATCGACGCGGTCGTCATCTCGACGCAGCATGACCCGGACGCGACGCTTGAGCAAGTGCGCGACGAGGTCGAAGACAATGTCATTTTCCCGGTGTTGGCGGGCGATTTATTCGACAGCGACACCAAGATTTTCATCAATCCGACCGGTCGGTTCGCCATCGGCGGGCCGCAGGGCGACACGGGGCTCACGGGCCGCAAAATCATTTGCGACACGTACGGTGGTTTCGGACACCACGGCGGCGGCGCCTTCTCGGGCAAAGACCCGACGAAAGTCGACCGCTCGGCCAGTTACGCCGCGCGTCACATCGCGAAAAACCTGGTGGCCGCGGGCTTCTGCACACAGTGTGAAGTGCAGCTTGCGTACATCATCGGCGTCGCGCAACCCGTCTCCATCACGGTGACGACCTTCGGCACCGGCACGGGCAAGTCGGACGAATTCCTGAGCGGGCTCGTCCGTCGCACGTTCGATCTGCGTCCCGACGCGATCATCGAGCGCTTCGATTTGCTGCGGCCGATCTACACCGCCATCAGCAATTACGGCCACTTCGGCCGCCCCGAGCTCGACCTGCCGTGGGAGCGCTTGGACGCCGTGGACGCCCTGCAACGCGGCTGATCATTTACAAATAAGGATCGCTCGGTGCCCCGACAACAGGCGTTTGACCTCGGTCCGGACCATGACCTCGCAACCTTTGCGGGGGTGGTCACGCGCGTGGTCTTTCGAAACGATGACACGGGTTATTCGGTCCTCGACATCGAAGGCTACGGGGACGGGTGGATTGTGGTCGGGGTCATGCCGCACGTCGTCGCCGGCGATTACGTCAAAGGCGACGGCACGGTCGTCGAACACCCGACGTACGGACCGCAAATTCGCGTGCGCATGATCGAAAAGACGGTCCCGGAAGATCGGGAACGGATCGAGCGCTACCTCGCGTCCGGTGCCATCAAAGGCATCGGCAAAGTACGGGCCAAGCGTTTGGTGGAGGCGTTTGGCGATGCGACGCTCGACGTCATGCGCGAGTCGCCGGAGCGCGTCGCTCGCGTTCGCGGCATCGGTCTCAAACAGGCGCGCACATTCAGCGAACAACTGAAGTCCGACGTCGCCTTCCAATCCTTGCAGCTGTTCTTGCTGCCGATGGGCATCGGTCCGGCGCGCGCGCTGCGCATCCACGAGGCCTTCGGCATATCCGCCGAATACGTCATCCGTCAAAATCCATTCATCTTGGCCGAGAAAATCCGCGGGATCGGGTTTCAGACGGCCGACCGACTGGCGCGGGAGCTCGGACTGGCGGGCGATCATCCGGCGCGTATGCGGGGCGCCTTGCTCTACGCGATGCGCGAATCGGTGTTCCGCGACGGCAACACCGTGACGCGTTCGTCGGCCTTGATCCGCCATTTGTCGAAGGCGTTGGACGTCGCAAAGGAACCGCTCGAACGGGCGCTTCGGGAGCTCGTCGACGAAGGGGAGATCATCGACGTGGCCGCCCATCGCGCCTTGGCAAAGCTGCCCGATGATGCCGTTGCCTTGCGCGAGATGACGCTCATCGAAGATACCTTGGCGCAGCGCATTCACATGCTCGCGACCCACCCCGCGCCGACGCCGCATTTTATGGCGCGCGAACAGGCCTTGCAGGCGATCGAGGCGGTCGTCGATGATGAGCCGTTTGACCCGGGACCGGAACAAATCGAGGCGCTCATCATGGCCTTGGGATCGCCCTTGTCGGTCTTGACCGGCGGTCCCGGCACCGGCAAGACGACGATCGTGCGCCTTTTGACCCGGATTCTCTCGGCGCGCGGCGAATCCATCGCGCTCGCCGCCCCGACGGGGCGTGCCGCGCAGCGCCTGTCGGATGTCTGCCGCATGCCGGCCTCGACGCTGCACCGTCTGCTCGCGATCCGTGTGCGCGACGACAACATCCCGGATGCCGCGTACTGGCTGGACGTCGATGACGCGGTCGCCTGCGACACGTTGATCGTCGACGAATGTTCCATGATCGACATCTTTTTGTTTGCCAAATTGATGGTCTCGGTTCCGCCGGCCACGCGCGTGTTGTTGATCGGCGACGCCGACCAATTGCCGTCGATCGGACCGGGACAGGTGCTGCGCGATCTGTTGCAGGCGCCGTTCGTCCCGCACACGCGATTGACCGAAATTTATCGCCAGGAAGCCCATAAGCTGATCGTGACGAATGCCCACCGCATTCTGCGCGGCGAGCCGTTGGAGCTGGAGCAATCCTTGGCGTCGGATTTTTTGTTTATCCCGACCGACAACGAACAGGCCATGCAGGACGGCGTCATCAAATTGTGTCGCGACATTCTGCCCGAGCATTACGATACGGACGGCATCTACGGGGCGCAAATTTTGTCGGCCATCCGCCGCGGTCCGGCGGGCGTGATCGAACTCAACCGCGTGCTGCAGACGCTGGCGCATGGATCGTCGTTTGACGCCATCGAGACGCACGGATACCGCATCGCCGCCGGCGACAAAGTCATGCAGACGCGCAACAACTACGATCTCGCGTGGGAAGTGATGGGGACCGGGACGAGCGGAACGGGCGTCATGAACGGCGAGATGGGGATCGTGCAGACGATCAGTCCGAGCGATCGAAGCATCACGGTCTGTTTTGAAGACGAACGCGTCGCGGTCATTCAAGGCGAGTCGCTCGAGGACATCGACTTGGCCTACGCGACGACGATCCATAAGTCCCAAGGATCCGAATACGGGACCGAAATTCTCGTGATCCCCGCCGGCGCGTCGGGGTTTTTGACGCGCAATCTGTTGTACACCGGCGTCACGCGGGCCAAAGAACAGCTCTTTATTCTGACGCGCAAGTCGACGCTTACCATGATGTTGAAAAACAATGAGGCCAACGAGCGGCAAGGTCTGCTTCCCGCCCTGTTCAAGGTGCATGCGCATGGCGCGTAGCGGCGGCTTTTTCGAGGATATGCGGGAGGGTTTTCGCGAACTGTATTACGTCTCCCGATGTTCCATCTGCGACGAGGTCGTGCCCCCGCCGTTGCCGTCGCCGTTGATCTGTCGCGATTGCCTCATGACCTTGCCGTTTCGGATGGATCGCGAAGCGCTCCGCCATGACCGCATCCCGTCGCTCTATGCGACGTTTTTTTATGAACCGCCGATCTCGGAGGCCCTGGTGTCGCTCAAATTCGCGTCGCGCACCGATCGCGCCGAAGCGATCGGCCCCCTGATGGCGCGGACGGTTCGGCGCAACCGCTTGATCGCCGATGCCGTCGTACCGATGCCGCTGCACGAAAAGCGGCTCCGCGAACGCGGCTACAACCAGGCGTATTTGTTGGCGGACGTCGTCGCCCGCCATCTGTCGTGTGCGCTCGCCGACGATCTGCTCATCCGTGTCGTGGCGACCGAACCGCAGAGCGAGGCGCGGTCGGCCGAAGAACGCCGCCGTCACTTGATCGACGCATTCGACGTGCGGCGTGCGTCGCCTTATTATGAAGCGCTTTGGGGGCGGACGGTGCTCCTGGTCGATGACGTCGCGACGACCGGCGCGACCATGGCCGAGGCCTCGCGGACGCTTCGGCGTGCGGGCATTGAGGTGATCGGGCTGGTGGCGGCGAGCAATCACGATCGCCGGATCGGGTATCCCGAGGCCGTGAAAGCTTTTTATGCGTGATCGTCGTCCTCGATGTCTGTCTCGTCGGGGTCGTACGGCAAGTCATTGATTTCATGGAAATAAAAGCGTGACACCTCGCCGAACTTGTCATGACTCATGCCGATCAGGCGGTCCATCGTGAAATTGGGGAGCCCCAACATTTCGAAGGCATCTTTCGTGCCGGCGGACATCGTCTTTTGCATGTACGTCGTAAAATCGATCTGCGACTGGAGTTCCGTCAAAAAGCTCAACATCAAAATCGGATCGTGAATGAACAGCAAGATGCAGAGCAGGCAGGCGTACGGATCGTTCGTTCCGATGCCTTGCCGATATTCCTCATGCGTGAGTTCGCCGTTGTCCAAAATGGTGAACAGCGGCGTCTCCGGCAATTGGTTCGAGATCTCGCTCGGGAAGACGCGTTCGCCGTGGGCGATGGTGTTGCGATATTCGCGCAGGACTTGCAGGGCGTCGGCGAAGAACGCTTTGGCCACATCGATCGAGATATCTTTCGGCTTTTTGCCCGTCTCGCCCCAAATCATCTTGGCGCAAACTTCGTTTTTGTCTTGCTCGCGCAAGATGTTGTACCACTGGATGGCGAGACCGAATTCGACGTCGTGGACGAACATCCACGGCGGGAGCTGTTGATTGCCGATCAGAAATTTATGGGAGTATGAATTCTCGTTGGCGTCGGAGTGCAGGTAGCGCAGCTTGTTTTGCAGGGCGCGCAGGGTGCCGACCGTGAGGTCGCTGTCGTTGTTGTAATAGCCCTGATAAAAGAAGTTGCCGTTCGGGTCGGTGATGTCGTCGCGACTGACGACGCCGAATTTTCTCGAAATCAGGTACGCAAGTTTCGTCTTGAACGATGCCTCGATGTAGAGGATGCCCTTCAGCACGACTTGGTAAAAGTTCATGTTGAGCATGTGGGCGAGCTGGAGGTCGAGCAGGGACGGGTTGCCGATGAATTGGCGCTCGTTCAGCCCGCCGTAGAGGTGTTTGTTTAAGTTGACGAGGGAATAGTACGAATACGTGCTGAGCGCCTCGGTGGCTTCGCGTTCGTCGGCGACCTCGATGCCGCGACTTCGCATGAATTGAATCTGTTCTCGATACGTTCGAAACGTTTTAAGTTTGAGCATGCAACCCTCCCGAAACTACCTCCTTATTGTCGCACAGTTTGGCCCGCGCGTCGAAAGTCAAAGGCGACGCGCGGGCAAGCTACCGCGCCTTACGTAAGAAGAGGTTATGTGGGCGGGCGGTAGTTTCTGTCTTTCACGCGCCGGTACGGTGTCGGCTTCGGTGCCGGCTCGGGGTCGCCCTTGCCGTCCACCCACCAGCGACCGGTCAGCGGTGCGTAATAAAGCGGGACATCGTGGCGTCCGATGCGGCACATCCAGCAATCGCCGGATCCCGCCGATTTCGCGCGGCGCCGCCCGACGTATGTCGCGTGCGTGATCTCGTACGTCGTGTTGTCTTCCCACGTCACGGCCAGGGGCGAACGTCGGCCGGAGGCGTCCATCTCGAGCGTGACGCCGACGTAGACGCGGCGGCTCATCCGAAGTACCCCACGGGGTGGATGACGTTTTCGCCGCGGATATCGTGCTCCGTCAACGAGCGATCCACCAAGGAAATCCCGCGGCGGACGGCGAGGCCACCGTAGCGATCGCGCAAATCGTCGATCGTCTCTTCGAGGTGGAGGACGGCGGCGCGTCGTGTCTCGTCCGAAAGAAACGATGGTTGCCTCAGGTGCTCGAGCGGGATCAGTTTGCAGGCACGGACCCCCAAGCTTCGGATGCGCTGTCCGGCCTCGAAATTGCGGAGGATCAGATCGGTCGCCGCCGGGGCGATCTCGGAACTGAGCTGCGTCGGCCGCGGCAAGGGCGCTTGGCGTTCAAAACCGTAGAGTTCGTAGTCGCGCATGCTGATCTGAACGGTGCGCGCGGCCATGCCGGCGTCGCGCAGTCGGCGGGCGACCGATTCGGCCAGCATGTACGTCACGGCGCGGATGTCTTGCTCGGTGTAGAGGTCGTGGTGCGTCGTCAAGGAATTGCCGACCGACTTGATCGGCGTGCCCTCGTCCGCCCGCGCCACGGGGGTGCGGTCGAGGCCGGCCGCAAATCGGTAGATGTTCGACCCGTGGACGCCCATGACGGCACGCAGATAGTCATCGCCCACATCGACGATCCCCCCGATCGTCCGAATGCCGATGCGGTGCAATTTGCGTTGGGTGGCGGGGCCGATGTACAAGAGGTCGCCCACGGGCAGCGGGTAGACCCGCCGACGATAATTCTTGCGTGAAATCACCGTCACGGCGTCGGGCTTTTTGAGATCGCTGCCGAGTTTGGCATAGATCTTGTTCCAGCTGACGCCGACGCTCACCGTCAAGCCCACTTCGTTTTTCATGCGTTCGCGGAGCTCGTGGGCGACGGCCTCGCCGTCGTCGTTGGGGCATCCGGTGAGATCGAGCCAGCATTCGTCGATGCCGAACGGCTCGACGCGGTCCGTATATTCGCGATACATCGCGCGCGCCACGCGGCTGTAATAGAGGTAATGGTCGTAGCGCGGCGGCACCAAGACGAGATCGGGGCACTTTTGTTTCGCTTCCCAGATGGCCTCGCCCGTTCGGACGCCGCATGCTTTGGCGCGCTCGTTTTTGGCCAGCACGATGCCGTGGCGATTCACGGGATCGCCCGCAACGGCCAAGGGCACCGTGCGCAACGCGGGGCGGTCGAGCATCTCGACGCTCGCGTAGAAAGCGTTTTGGTCAACGTGCAGGATGACGTGGTCGTTCATCGCGCATCCCTCCGATCGATCCACCAGCGATGCTCGATCACGTCGTGGTAAAGCGTGACGGGGCGTCCCTCGATCATGCAAGGGAAGCGCCATGCGTCGGATCCGTCTTTGGCGCGGTGTCGTTTCGGCGATTCGAGGCGTCCGTCGATCGGGATGTGTCGGCCGTCGTCGAGGCAGAGCATTTTCGGGAACACATCGCCCGTGGGCGTCGTCTCGACGATGACGGTGATGTATGCGCGTGTCATGGCAACTCCTTTAAAGAACGTTTGTTCCCTTCCAGGGTAACACGCACGTATGTTCGTTTCAAGGGCAGATGCATGACATCTGGGTGTCAGATCGATTTAATGCATCAGACAGTGGCGTTCGCGGATGGCGCGACAGTGCTCCATGCCGGCGTCGGTCAAATCGTACATGCCGTGGCTTTCATCGCGCAGGAGGTAGCCGTCTTCGATCAGGCCGTCGGCCACCGCACCGACCCGACGCTTCGACCAGCCGATGTGATCGGAGATCGAGTCAAAGCCCAACTCGTAGATCGCCTCGTCGCTCTCACGGTGATTGAAGACGTGCGTCAGGAAGAGTTCGCGGCGGTAACGGCGCAGGTGAGCACGGCGCTGCATGGCCCGGGCGACGACGCCCCGACCGTGGAACAGAAAGACCAGCATGAAAACGACGCCCGCCGTGGCGGCGCACATACCGGCCAAGGAGACGTTCCACCAGAGCGCGAGTCCGAAGCCCGCGACGCTGTTGAACACCGCGATCAGGGCGGTCAAAACGAGGGTCGAGCGCAATCGCTTGGTCAAAAGCAGTGCCGTCGCCGCCGGGATCACCAAGAAGGCGATGACGAGAATCGCCCCGACGACCTCGAACGCCGTGACGGCCGAAAGCGAGACCAGGAACACAAAGCCTTGCGCGAGCCATCCCGATTGCAAGCCGATCAGCTGCGCGTACTCGCCGTCGAAACTCGACAGCTTCAGCTCTTTGTAAAACAGCGCGACGAACAGCGCGTTTAAGATCAAGACGAGGGCCATCGTGACCAAGGCGCGCGGCAGCGACACGCCGAAGATGTCCACGCGGTTGAAGGGGGCGAAGATGACGTCGCCCATGATGACCGTGTCGACGTTCAATTGCGATTGCGGCAAGAAGCGGCTCATCAGCAACACGCCGAGGGAAAAGAAGAGCGGAAAGACGATGCCCGTCGCGGCGTCGCTTTTGATGCGAGCGCGCGCATTGACGCGATCGATCAGGTAAACGGTCAGGAGCCCGAACAACGCCGCCCCGATCATCAGCCATGGGGAACTGCGATCGCCCGTGATCATGAACGCCACGACGATCCCCAAAAGTACGGTGTGTGACAGCGCGTCCGCCACCATGGCCATGCGATTGATCGTCAAAAAGACGCCGGGGATTGCGAGGGCGACGGAGGTCACGATCAGGATGAGGAGGATGCTACCCACGGGGCACCTCCCGGTCGGGCGTGCCGCGCTTCGGGCGCCGCAGCGCGCTTCTTTTGCCGAAGACCATCGACACGATGACGATCGCCGACAGCACGATGACGATCGTCGGCCCCGTCGAGATGCCGCGCCCGAGGCTGCTGATCAGCGTTCCGCCGAAGCCGGACACCAGTCCGAAGAGGCCGGACAGGAAGACGACCGTGGGATAGCGCGACGACCATTGCAGGGCCGCCACCGACGGTGCGACCAACATGCTCGCGATCAAAATGACGCCGACGATGCGGAGGCCCACCGCGATCAGGGCCAACGTGACGATCAGGATGAGGGCATTCAAGAGCTTCGGCCGATGCCCCACGACCGTCGCGTATTCGCGATCGAACGTGAGCATTTTAATGTCTTTGAAAAACAGGCCCAAGAACAATAAGGCGACGGCGCCGACGATGAAAATCAATCGCAGATCGCCTTTCGAAAGAAACGCCGCCTGGCCGAAGATGTAGTGCGACAGGCCCGCCTGCGACGCGTCCGCGTAGTCGGGATTGCCCTCAATGAAACTCTTTAAAACCATGCCGACGCCGAAGAACGAGGACAGCACGATCGCCAAGGACGTATCGAGTGATGTCGCGTCGTGCGAGGAGATCCAGTGAATCAGCGCGTAGGCGACGCCTCCCGTGACGCACGCGCCGAGCATCAAGAGCACCGGTGCCCGCGTCGAGAACAGCATGAAGGCCAAGACGATGCCCGGGAACGTCGCGTGCCCGATGGCGTCGCCGATGAGGCTTTGGCCGCGCAAAACGCTGATGCTGCCCATCATGCCGGAGGCAAGACCGAGGATCATGGTCCCACCCGCCACGATCCAGAAATTGCCGTCAGTGAGCAGCGTCCACATGCGAGGCTCCTTGGTGCGGCGTGCCGTATGCACAGGCCATGTTGTCGTCCGTCATGACCTCGTCCACGGGGCCGTCGGCGATGACGACTTTGTTCAACAAAATGACGCGATCAAAATAGGCCGGCAACGTCTCCAAATCGTGGTGAACCGCCAAGATGGTCTTGCCCGCATCGCGCAGCTCATGCAGGCGGTCGACCAACACGCGTTCCGTCACGGCATCGACGCCCGTAAACGGTTCGTCCAGGAAGTACAAGGTGGCTTCCTGCGCCATGGCGCGCGCCAAGAACACGCGCTGTTTTTGCCCGCCCGACAATTCGGAGATTTGGCGGTGCCGATAAGGGGTGACGCCGAGCGACTGCATCGCGTCTTCCGCGATCTCGCGGTCGTGCCGATCGGGGCGGCGAATCCAACCCAAATGGGCGTAGCGCCCCATCAGGACGACGTCTTCGACCGTCGTCGGGAAACTCCAGTTAACGCTGCTTTTTTGCGGCACGTACCCGATCTGTCGGCGCACCCGATCGATCGGTTCGCCCAGAAGCAAAATGTGCCCCGAGATGATCGGCATCAACCCGAGGATGCCTTTCATGAGCGTCGTCTTGCCGGCGCCGTTCGGTCCCACAATGGCCGTCAGCGTGCCGGCGGGCACGTCGACGTCGACGTCCCACAGCACCGGCTGTTCGCGATATGCCATCGATAAGTCATCGACGTGTATGGCGGGCATGTCCGCCATGCGATCCACGCGGTCAAGAATCATCCATGCCTCCTATCGAAGATGTCGGACGATCACGTCCACATTGTGTCGGTACATGTCGAGGAAGGTGTCGCCCGAATGGCCCGCCTCGGCCAACGAATCGGAAAAGAGCGCTTCGTCTTCACCGTGCACCACGTTGACATCGACGCCCTTGGCGACCGCGGCCTCGCGGATTTTCTCCATCCGGGCCGGATCGGTCGTCGATTCGACGAAGATGGCGCGGACGCCGTGCGTCACAATAAAATGCACCGTCTCCATGATGTCCCGCGTCGCGACTTCGGCCTCGGTGCTCAAACCTTGCGGCGAAAACACGGGAATGTCGTATGCCTTGGAAAAATATTGGAATGCATCGTGCGGCGTGATCAGGTAACGCGTCGCTTCCGGGATGCTCGCGATTTCGGCGCGGATCCATCGATCCAGAGCGGCGAGTTCGTCCTTGTAAACGGCCGCCTTGGTATAGATCTCGGACGCGTATGCGGGCAATTCCCGCGCCAAGACCTCCGAAGCGCGGTCGACCGCCATGGCGTACAATTCCAGATCGAACCAGAAGTGCGGGTCGTACACGACGCGCCCGTCCTCATCCATCAGTTGCAGGCGTTCGATCGGCATCGCATCGGTAACGGCGATCCCGATCGGCTCCAACGCATCCACCATCTTGCCTTCGAAATGCAAGCCGTGGTACAAGACGACGTCGGCACGCGCCAGCTTGTTGAAGTCTTGCGGTTTCGGCAAATACGTGTGGGGATCGGAACCGGCGGGAATCACGAGCTTCAGATCAATGACTTCCATCGGCGCGATGTTCCGCACCATATCGTCCAAAAACGACGTCGTCACCGTCACGTGCAAGCGATCGTCGGAAGGTTCCGGCGCGCACGCGACCAAGCTCAAGGTCATCCCGAAAATAAGCAGAAGCATCCACCAACGTTTCATGTCAAGCGTCCCATTCCGTCATGCGAAGGCCTTTCAAAACATAAGTTAGTCATAGCTAACTATAGTCAGCGGCCTCGACAATGTCAATCCCACGGACACCGCGCCACATGCGTTACCGAAATCGGTTACGTGATGTCGACGATCTGTCCGTCGTTCGCAATCGTCACGATCTGCCAAGGAATCCACTTGCCGCTCTTTTCCAGTGCGCGGCGCACGGCGTGTTCCAAACCGCCGCAGCAGGGCACCTGCATGCGCACCAGCAAGATGCTTCGAAGATCGTTTTGTCGGAAAATTTCGGTCAACTTTTCGGCGTAATTGACGCCGTCCAGTTTGGGGCACCCGATCAACGTGATGCGTCCTTTCATGAACCGTTCGTGAAAGTCCGCGAACGCATACGCCGTGCAATCGGCGGCGATCAATAATTTGGCTCCCTGAAAGAACGGGGCGTTCGTGGGTACCAGCTTGATCTGCACCGGGAATTGCGCTAGGCGGCTCCGACGCGGCGCTTCGTCGCGCGCCGGCAGCGGTTCCAACGTCGGCATCGTTTGGACTTGGGCGCCGGGACAACCGCGCGATTTCAACGCATTGAGTTTTGCCTGATTCGTTTTGACGGCTTCTTCGTCAAAGGGCAACGCTTCGCGTTCAATGATGCGGATCGCGTCGACCGGGCAGGCGGGCAGACAGTCGCCCAGACCGTCGCAATAATCGTCGCGGATCAAGCGGGCTTTGCCGTCGATCATCGCGATCGCACCTTCGTGACATGCCTCCGCGCATGCACCGCACCCATTGCACTTTTCTTCGTCGATTTCGACAATTTTTCTCATGATCATATTTGGCTCTCCTTTTGCCCCGCGTCATGCATCGCGAGGCACCGTGCTCATTATCGCATGCCATCCCCAACGTTCAATGTGACAAATGCACCGATCCCTTCGGAAAAAGCCTGTTAATATAGCCCCACTGAACCGCCGAAAAGGAGAGACCATGTGACTCATTGTTGAACTATTTGCCTGGATTGGCAGACAGCTGAAAGCTCTGTTCATTCGAATTAAAGACGACGTTAAGACGAAAAAGAACGCCAAGAAAAACAAGCAACCGACATCGGAAAGGTATACGTGAGGGCCCGATTGCCGTCGTGAACGGTTCTAGCCCCACGCCATCCATCCTACGATGAGGCGAATTCCCCCGTTCATGGTTCGCATCATCCTTGGGAGCCGGCGCAAGCGCATCACGTGTTTGCGTCGGTTCACGTCAAATCGTAATATTCGTGTTAAAATACGTAATGGAATTGACGAACCCATATAAAAATATCGCATTCCACATACGGATCCGAGGAGGGATCACATGACCGATCAAGAGAAAACCCCCAACCTTGCGGAAACACCCAATTTGAATTTAAACGACGAATTGCGCCAGACCATCATCAAAGAAGCCGCCGATTACCTCGGCATCACCTTCGAGCAATACCTGGAGCTCATGGAACTCGATTCCGGCAAAGAGATGGAAGCCTACGTACAAAAGCACACCACAAAAGAAGAATTCAAATCGTAGGTCCAATCAAAATAACGCGATGAAAGTTCATATTTAGGGGAACATGACGACATATCGCTCATCAAGAACGATGTATGCGATACGGCCTTGGCTGCAAAAGCGGATCAAGACATTAACCGTCAAGACTTATAAAATGGGCTCGTGCTGGCCCTTGACCCAATCGTTGTCGCCGTACTTATACCAACCTTGATAGGTCTTTTCGTTCTTTAAAATAGAACTGACCATACCGTAGTTAAATACATTCCCACGGCCATTCCTGAACCCGGCTTCATTTAACTTGCTGGCAATATTCTCCATCGTCTCCCCCTCATTTCTTAGCTTATAAATCATTCTGACCGCACCGGCTTGATCCTCACGAATAACTAATTTTCCATCGATCACGGTATACCCAAACGGAGGCCTACCCCCCGCATAACCACCCAGTTGAGCTTTCCGATTTCTGCCGCTCGATGTGCGTTTGGTAAGACTCTGGCGTTCCAACTCAGCCATGGTTTGGATAAATGTATCCAATATGCTCGCAACGCACCATTCGGACCAAAGTCCTCTCTTACCGCTACCAGCTTAATGTCTTTCTTATCCAACAAGTATTTGAAGTAGTAGTAAACGTTGATATTGCTTGAAACACGGTCGGAACTTGCCACCAATACAACCTCGTAAGGCGGATTGGTCACTTCACCGTAGATAATCTCGTCAAACGCCGGACGACGATCATCCGCTCCCGAATGCCCCTCGTCTACAAACCAGTCGACGACCTCGTAGTTGTTCCGACGAGCATGGTCTAAGATATCTTCCCTCTGCATTACAACACCATCACTGTGTTCAGCTTGTCCGTTGGTGCCGACTCGGATATAACCTACCGCCTTCATACCTACGACTCCTCTCTCGTGATAAGTAAACAATATCATGATAACCGACACGCTCTAATAAAATAAAAGCTCTAAAACGCTTACTTAACAGGCGCACAGAGCTTTTATTATTTTGTCTTAATCTATTACAAGAAATTTATCGCATTGAAGCAATGTACGCCAATAGTGATCGTGAGATGGAGCAGAAATTAGCCGAGGATTATGCTCATTTAGCGGAAAAGCATCATTGATGATGCGATCAGTATAAATTCAGCTTTTCATTACAAGGCAAGCATGAGGCCAAGAATCATAAGAGCATCGGTTGGCGGATGCTGCAAGTGGTGCAACGATGTGGCAGGTGTTTATGAGTACCCGAATGTACCCAAAGACGTTTTCCGACGACATCGCTATTGCAGGTGCATTGTTGAATATGATCCCGGCGATGGATCGAAGCGCAAAAATGTGCATACTAAGCGAATTTCCGAGTCTGAAGACAGAGCCATGCGTAGTCTACAGCCTAGGGGAGCAGAACATGTAAAAATTAATGCCAAAGAAATAGAAAATATGACCGTTTTTGCAGGAGATGGTGTATGATGCTACAAGATGAAAGTTAAATATATTGGGGAAAACAGCGGGATTTCGCTCATAAAAAACAATGTCTACGAATCCCTTGGATATGAAGAGGGTTTTATACGTGTCATTGATGAAACTGAAGAAGATTACCTTTTTGAGCCGGAAAACTTTGTGATTATAAAGGAATAATCTAAATCATTTGTCTAAAAATGAAAATTAATCTCGGGAAAAATGATTTAACGCTACTTTCAGATGTGCAAATTAGACTTGTGACTGATCCGAACGAAGAGATTGATCTTGACTCAGCTCTTGATCTTTTACAAGAAATTTATCGTGTTGAAGCAATGTACGCCAATAGTGATCGTGAGATGGAGCAGAAATTAGCCGAGGATTATGCGCATTTAGCGGATAAGATTTACAAACAAATATCCTAACCAGCAAGTGTGCTGCTCGCAAAAGTCAGCCGTCTTCGGGTGGTTTTTTATGTCCAAAAATCTCAACACAGAGCAGTGGAACAACCGAATCATCGGGACATAGGATCGATGGGGCGCGGAATAAACAACATGACCAATCCACGGGACGAAGGATCGTGTGGGGACTGTGTTCAGCTTGCACGTTGGTGCTGACTCGGATATAACCTACCGCCTTCATACCTGCGACCCCTCTCTCATGATAAGTAAACAATATCATGATATGATTAGTGTCTGCAGGCACCAGAAAGACAAAGCTATCCGAGGAAGAGATTTGATGGATGAGGCCGTGAGGCAAGGTGGATTGAAGCTTGACACCTACGAGGGTAACTATGTTTTTTACCGCAAGTGTGGTTTTGAACCGGTAAGCTGGACAAAGTTTTATGATGCTTGGCGCCAGATGACTGGAAACCTGAATAATAGGAAAGAAAATATCATCTTTTTCAAATACACGGGCAATAAATCTACAAAATGATTAGTTTCGAAGAATATAAAAAGTTGTTTTCAGCAAGGCTTATGGAGACACTGCCATCCGTGTCAAATGAGGAGAAGATTCGCTACATATCAGGTATTGATTTTGAAGATCACTATAGAGCTACAAAATTAGTTCTTGAATCGCCTACGTTAAATTCTGATAACAGCCGAACTTTGAAGTCGGTCATAGATGCCGATTGCTATGAATTGTTTTTGCTCTACCCTGAATATTGACAGGGTGCGAGTTATCAAAGCTGCAATGCGATAGAGCCGCTCGGCTCTTTTTTTATGCCCAATGTTCTCAATTGTGAGAAATGGAACAAGCGAATCATTGGGACATAGGATCGATGGGGCGCGGAATAAACAACATGACCAATCCACGGGACGAAGGATCGTGTGGGGACTGTGTTCAGCTTGTACGTTGGTGCTGACTCGGATATAACCTACCGCGAGATGGTCATAAATAATTTACGGGTGGGCTTTCATCAAAGGAAAAGGCTATGAATGACAGAGTCTATAGCTTGTGGAAGACTAAAATTAAAGGCAATAGCTAGTTTGGAGGTTCTAAAACGCCTTGATGGAGAAATATCCCGGTTCGAATCCGGGAGCTTGCCTTTTAAAGCGCCTCTCCGCTAAGCATCGTTATGAACATACAAAGCGGTTTGCAATACGGTACAATGATAAAAAGGGACACACACATATCCCGTTGTCGATCATTAACAAGGAGTAGAGCATGCATTTTGAAAAATCAAATACGACAAAACTTGCTTGTTTGGCTCCAGACCATTTAGTCAAAATAAAATTAACCGATGGCACAGAGGTCGTTGGATATCCTGATTGTGTTATTCCGAGCCAAACAACTAAAATGAAATATGAAGACGCCATTGTCATTAATTTCCCAGAGCATGGCGGAACAATTGTTGACAACAGCCTTATTGCGTCATTTGAAGTGGTGTAGATGTGTAGATGTAGATGAAGTGTAGAAAAAATGCCGCCTTTAAGGCGCTTTTTTATGCCCAATATTCTCAATGCAGAGAAATGGAACGAGCGAACCATCGGGACATGGGATCGATGGGGCGCGAAATAACAATATGACTAATCCACGGGACGAATGAAAAATCGCTTGTCAAATGGCAAGAAGAGCAAAAGCTCACGGCAGACGAGCTTACATGTATACACATGACAGAACGTGAACAAGCGATTGCAGAACGCGAATCCGAGATGATGGATCTCGCACAGTTTGTGCGGGAAAATAGAAAGATGAATTAAATGGCTATAACCCAATAGACAAGAAGGTGGATAATTGTGAGGTTAACGAGCCTTTGGGAGTACGTCCCCCAAGATCCGGGGAGTGCCGAAACCATGGGATTTTTATTTTAGGGCGCCCATGTGGCGCCCTATTTTTTGTGCCATTTTTTCAAGCAGAAATATATTTACGTCAAAATTTACGTCAAAAATTTGAATTATGCGGTTATGTAAAAATTATAAAACCCCTGTGACCTTAGAGCCGCAGGGGTTTCGTTATGGCGCGCCCGCCAGAAGTCGAATCCGGAACCTTCTGATCCGTGGCGCGAAAATTCTCTCGAAGAATATTGTACCCAAAATGCGGAAAAGGCTGATATATCAACGTTATAGCTTATTAAATTGAACATGCTTAAGTCTAAAAAATCACGATGACGGCAATTCCATTTAGGAAAAATTTAGGACAGACTAGAAGTTAGTTACCATCATTTCCGCGGCTGCGGCCATTTGCTCTGGAGTGATGTCAACATAATATTGCAAAGTAATCGATATGTCGGCATGTCCCATAATTGCTTGCAAGACCACGTAAGGCATACCTCATTCCGCCATGCGTGTTGCAAAGGTGTGAAGGAAATCGCACAAAGAGCAATCAACAGGTTTGCTCTTTTGCAACTCTAACCAAACCCTCAAATGTATCAGGCTTATCGAAGGCATAATCATCAAAGTTTTTTCTGAACGTGTAGGGTTTAAAGTACTTTCGCTGAAGCTTAACAGCGTGACCCTGCCAGCCCATGTCCCAATTCCTGACTTCTCGAACATTCCAGTCCTTGAGATAGACGGCCTGATTCTTATCAATCACTAGGACGTAATTGCCCTTAACCGTTATGACGTTATTCGTATTGATCACGATCGTATCATCGTCAATGTAATGCCGATCATGGAAGTACTTGTTTGACGCCCGATAAGACTCCCCCAATAACGGTTGCGTGAATTTTAATTTATCTGACATGGCCTCCCAATTGCATGACGATCGACAAAACAAGGCCCGGCTCCATCGTTGGGTCAATGCCCTGGGCCTCTAATTCTGCTTTGATTCCGCTTGCAGGTAAATCCAGCGTAAGGATCTGCTCCATGGTCTTTTTTAGGTTAGCTTTTTTACGCCAGGCACGGCCGGAGGCTTTTCCACCCTTTTTCTGGATTTCACTTCGTTCGTCCTTTGTTCGTTCGTCTAGAGGAATCAGGTTTTCTTGTCCTTTTACCATCCCTGGCCCCTCCTTTCGGCGCCTCCTTTTTTCGGCAAAAAATAAGCACCCATTGCTGAGTGCTTATGTTAGACTTGGCGGGCGGGGCGTTCCCCCGCATCTCTTTGAGTCCAGAAGGCGCGTGGCTGCCCCGGAATTTCCACCTCAAGTCTTTAGTCATTTTACCACATCAATTTCATACAAAATTTTATGTTTTTTAATATCTTTTCTGTATGTTTTTGAGCCAACTAACATCGCCGTTTTTAATAGATTACCTCCACGGTTCGAATTAACCTGAACCACTACTCTAAAATATTGAGACTTACCGTCAGTATCTTTTTCTTAAGTGCTATAAACGCCAAAATATTCTGATCGGACTGCAGCACTGTAGTTGGCGAATTTACAGCATCCGCAAGTTCCTTTTTACTCGTGAAAGACAACTCCGGATGTTTCGATTTTAAGTGCTCAAACCTATCATCGGGTATGTATAATTCCGGACTCATCATCCCAGGAAATAATTTTTTGTATATACCTACTCTGGTGTCAAATCATCCGCAACAATCACCGGAACGCGCTTAAGCCCTAATTGCTTAGCAGCTTTGAGCCGTGTATGCTCGGCGATGATAACGTTGTGGCAGTCAACAACTCATCCCGCCCCCGAATTGATCTAAAGCATCATTAAATATCCACCATAAATGCTGCGGAGAATAGTGCATCTCTTTATCTGTTTCTTCATGTGTTAGACCTTGAATGTGGCGATATTTAAGCACAACGGCATATGCCCCTTGACATCGGGTATCAATTTCCGCCTTGTATCTCCACGAGATCAACTGGTGGCTGGTGCTGTCCGCATCACTTCTCGCGGGGCTTCTGTTCATGCTGACAAGCGTGGCGGGGCTGCCGGAGCTTGAAGGCAGCTGCGAATAATCTACATTCAAATATGGAAGAAAACGGGCGCCCATGAGGCGCCCTATTTTTTATGCCGTTTTTTCAAACAGAAAAATATTGCGTACAAAATTGCGTACAAAATTCAGAATTATGCAGTTATATGCAAAAACAATAAAACCCCTGTGACCTTAGAGCCACAGGGGTTTCGTTATGGCGCGCCCGCCAGAAGTCGAATCCGGAACCTTCTGATCCGTAGTCAGACGCTCTATCCAGTTGAGCTACAGGCGCGTGACAGCTTTCATATATTAACGCCTGAGGGGTGGGTTGTCAAGCGCTTATGAGTGAGGGAGGGCGATGGTTTAGCGGTCAGCGGTCGAAGACGAGGGTCAAGCGTCCGATGAAGCCGGATTCCAGTTGGATCGAGAGCGTACGGGTGATTTTGCCGGTGTGATCCGTGAGGGTGTAGCCATTTTCTTTCGCGAAGGGGTAGCGTTTCAATAATTCGTACATGGACGTTCCCGGCGACAGCCCGCTTCGTGTGGAGAAACGGCTGTAATCCACAGAAGCTTGTTTGACGTTTCCTTGAAACGAAAGCGTGGAGCGCTCGCATTGACCGGTCGCTTCAATGGTGAGGCCGGGCCATGCGACGGTGAAGTCGGTATGGGCGGGATCTTGCGAAGGTTCGATGTCAAAGATGATCGGCACACCGAGGCGCGGCAGCAGATCCCTCGAATCGATGTGGATGTCGGTGAACGTCTCTTGGAAGAGCGATTGATTGTCCAAGTAAAACGTCGAATCGAGGTAGCGAAGCGTTTCCGGGATTTTCTCGTAGGCTTCGAAGCGGCCGTCCGACTCGGTGAAGACGACGGTGCGTCGGGTGGGGGTGCCGTTGCCGTAAGACGGCGTTGTCAAGGTCTGTTCGACCGTGGCATGCCCGGGCATCATGGAGACGCAACGGTAGTTGCCTTCGCGGTCGAGGTCCACGTAATCGCGGTAGTAATCGAGCAATCCGCGGACGCGGATGCGGTAGGCGTCATCCTGCACGCGGGAGCGGGGGGGCGCCCCTTGTGTGAGCAGTGCGTAGAGGGGCAGTGCCGCATTCTTTTTCAGCGCGTCAAAGTAGAGCCGAATGTATTCGTTGAGGGCGACTTGGCGTTGGAGCCACGATTTTGAAAAGTAGGGTACCCTGTCGTCGTTGAACGTGACCGGGATGGAAAAACGCGCTTTGTTTTGGTCCGATGTTTCGGAAATCAGCCACCAGATGGCGGCCTCGGAGGGGCGCGGCGTGATGTTCATGTCGGAGGATGCGGAGTGCCGTCGGATGGCATCGGCTTCTTGCTCCGTGGCGTGTTCGTACGCCACGATGCTCCCCGAAAGCGAATCGCTTAAAAATTGAATGTAACCCAAGAATTCGCTGTCGGAGATTTCTTGGCGTTGGGGGGTGGGAATCGAATTCCAGATGGCGAGGCGTTGGTCGGGATTGTTGACCGCGATGGCCAGCATGCGCACCCACTCGTCTTCGCGCAGGTATCGGTTGTTTTGCGGGCGGATGATTTTTTGATGGTCGTTGACCGTGGGACGCGGCGATTCGGCGGAGTTCTCCGGCGTGCAGGCCGCGGTCATGGCAAGCAAGCCAACCAAAAGCATGGCAACGACGCGTCGTATCGCACGGCGCGGTCGGTGTTTGTTCGGTTGTCGATGCCTTGTCACGCGAACCTCCCCGGCCGTTTTGATTTCTCGGTTCCTTTTATCCATTGTGCATGAAAGCCGAACGCGCTTCAAGACAATTCGCCGCGTTGCCGCCGTTTCTTGGCCGCTTCAAAGGTCACGATCCCGCAGGCCACGGCCGCGTTCAAGGAGTTGACCTCCCCGTGCAAGGGAATCGTCAGAAGAAAGTCACAGTGTTCTTCGATCTTTTGACCCATGCCGCGCCCTTCATTGCCGACGATCAGGGCGATCGGGCCGTCGTATTGGGCGTCATCGTAGTTCATGCCGCCGTCGGCGGCGGTGCCGTAGATCCAGTAGCCGCGTTGTTTTAAATCGAGGATCGTCTGCGTGAGATTGTTCACGCGGCAGATGGGCACGTGCTCCACGGCGCCGGCCGACGCTTTGGCGACGGTGGCGTTCAAGGGGACGGAACGGCGTTTCGGGATGACGACGGCGTCGACGCCGGCCCCGTCCGCAATCCGCAGGATGGAGCCCAGGTTATGTGCGTCCTGAATGTGATCGAGGAGCAATAAAAAGCCGTTGGGATGCTCGGTTAAGATGTCGGCCAAATCGGCGTAATCGCGGGGCGCGACGTGGGCGATGATGCCCTGGTGTCCGTGCGACGTCGCCATTTGATTGAGCGTTTTGCGACCGACGTAATCGACGATGGCGCCGTGCTCTCGGCATTGGTCGGCCAATTGTTGCAACGGATCGTTGCGTTTGCCGCGCACGCTTTCCAATACAAAGACGCGATTGATGGAGCGGCCGGCTTTGAGCGCTTCGGCGATGGGATTGCGTCCTTCGAGGATCGTGTCTTCGTTCGGTTCATCGTGGCGTGGGTGTGCCATGCGAAGTTCCTTTCTCAAGGGCCGTGTCGATGAATGCCAGGGCGCGGTCGCGTCGACCCTGGAGCCACAGCCAACCGATCAAGGCCTCGAACGCGGTGGCGCGTTGGTAGGTCGCGGGATCGGCATATTTCGGCATGCTGGATGCGTGAAAGTTACGGGCGCGCTTCAGGACGTTCTGCTCTTGATCGGTGAGGGGAAAGGCCTCCGAATCCAAGATGTCGTCGAGCAGATGTGCCTGCCCCTTGGCGCAGACGATCGCGGTCGCGCGGCGATGCAGATCGCCGGAGGCGGCGGGAGAATGTTCGGCGAGTCGCGTTCGGACGGCCAGTTCAAAGACGGCATCGCCGACCCAGGCAAGCGTCGAGATGGAATGATCGAGCAAGGATCGGTCGCTTGGCACCGTCGGCCTCTTAATCCCCGAGGGGAACCACGCGGGCGCCTTGCGGCGTGTCTTCGACCTTGTAGCCTTCGGCCGCGATGGCGTCACGGAGTTCATCGGCTTTTTGAAAATCACGTGCCTGTTTCGCGGCGGTGCGTTCTTCCACCATCTTGAGGACCGCTTCCGGAATCCGAGCGTCGTCTTTTTTGTCGGGTTCGAGTCCCAAGACGCCGCACAATTCAATGAGCGTGTCGCGGGCCGACTGTAACGTGGCTTTGGAAACGCCGCCGGCCGCCGTCGCCGTGTTGGCGGCGCGGACGAGCTCGAAGATCGCGGCGATCGCATCGGCCGTGTTGAGGTCGTCGTCCATCGCTTCCTGCCAATTGTAGCGGCACGTCGCGATGTCACGGACGAGCGTTTCGTCGGCGTCTTTGTTCTCCGCTTCGTCCGGCGAGGCCTGGGCGACAAAGTCGAGGTGCTCGACGCACGTTGTGATGCGGTTCCAGCTGGTGACGGCCGCGCGCAAGAGCTCATCGGAGAAGTTGATCGGCATCCGGTAATGCGATTGCAGGATAAAGAAGCGGAGGATATGATACGGGAACTCCTTCACCAAATCACGGACGGTGAAGAAGTTGCCCTTGGATTTCGACATCTTTTCGTAGTCGATGTTGACAAAGCCGTTGTGCATCCAGTAGCGGACGAACGGTTTGCCCGTGGCGGCCTCGCTCTGGGCGATCTCGTTTTCGTGGTGCGGAAAGGTAAGGTCCACCCCGCCGCAGTGGATGTCGGTCGTCTCGCCGATGTTCGCGAGGTTCATGGCCGAGCACTCGATGTGCCAGCCGGGACGACCTTCGCCCCAGGGACTCGGCCACGAGGGCTCGTTCTCGTCTTTTTTGAATTTCCACACGACGAAGTCGAGAGGATTGCGTTTGCCTTGTATTTCGGTGACGCGTTCGCTCGCGCCCGCGATGAGGTCTTCGAGATCGTGGCCGGACAGTTTGCCGTAGCTCGGCCACGAGTCGATCGAGAAGTAGACGCCGTCGTCGGCCGTGTAGGCGTGGCCTTTGTCGACGAGCATCTGCACCAGATGAATGATGTCGTCGATCGATTCGGTCGCCCGCGGGTGGATCGTCGCACGCATGATGTTCAGCGCGTCGGCGTCGCGGAAATATTCTTCGATCATCTCATCGGCCAGTTCCTTGGTCGACACGCCCTTGGTCTGGGCGCGGATGATCACCTTGTCGTCGATATCGGTGAAATTTTGGACGTAGGTTACGTCATAGCCGAGCCAGAGCAGATAGCGGCGCAGCGTGTCGTAGACGATGAAGGGGCGCGCGTTGCCCAGGTGGAAATAATCGTAAACCGTCGGTCCGCAAACATAAATGTTGAAGTGATTCGGTTCGAGCGGTGTCAGCTCTTCCTTGTGCCGTGTCAGCGAATTATAGATTTGCACGGGATCCTCCCTTGATCAACAGTGATCCACAACATCTTGGCATAAAAAACCCGAAATGGCGCACTCCTTTTTTGATACCCAGCCTCTCGCCAGGTGGGTGCCCTGCGGTGGTCTTGGATCTTCCCTTGAAGGGCCCGATCGTATTCCACTTCGACCCGGACTCCCTATTAAAAAATGGTGGTCCAAAAACAAGAGTGCCGCGCATTTCAGGCAGTTTCATCATAGCATGATTCGAAAATGCCTTCAAATAATCGGGGCAAATCATCGGCCCAAAACGCCGTCACACACGTCATTGTCGCGTCGGCGCACATATTATAGTATCATGATAAATTGGATGCGCACATGCTGCGTAAAACCACGATTTTATCGCGGCGATGCCGCCGGATGATAACGAAAATACCTATATTAAGGAGCATCACATGTCGTCACAAATTGTATCGGAAGATCAAAGAACCGCCAAACTCAAAATTGAGATTCCCGCCGAGAAATTTCAAAAATCGCTTCAAAAAGCGTATCGCAAGAACGCGAAGCATTTTCAAGTTCCCGGCTTTCGAAAAGGCAAAGTGCCTTATCAGCTCGCCGTTCGGAGTTACGGTGAGAGCATTCTCTACGACGATGCGCTGGAAGACTGCGTTCCCAAGGCGTACGAAGCGGCGCTCGAAGAAAACGACCTCAAGGTCTATTCCGACCCGCGTTTCAACGTCACCGAAATCGGCGGCGATGTCGGTTTGACCTTGGAAGTCGACGTCGCGCTGAAGCCCGAGGTGGAACTCGGCGCCTACGAAGGCGTGGAAGCGTATCGCCCCGCGGTCGACGTGGAAGACGCGCAGATCGACGCCAAGATCGAGGAAGCGCGCGAGGGCATCGCCCGCATGGTCACGATCACGGATCGTCCGATTGAAAACGGCGACTTTGTGACGATCGATTACCAAGGCCTGAAAGATGACGTCCCCTTTGAGGGCGGCACGGCCGAAGGGTACCGCTTGGAGATCGGTTCCGGCAGCTTCATTCCCGGTTTTGAAGAGGGCCTCATCGGCCACGAACTCGACGAGGACGTCGAGCTGCCGTTGACCTTCCCCGAATCGTACCACGCCGACGAGTTGGCGGGCGCCGACGTGATTTTCCGCGTGAAAATTCACGAAATTCAGGCGAAGGAATTGCCCGACCTCGACGACGAATTTGTGCGCGATGTCAGCGAGACGAGCGACACGATGGACGAGTACCGCGAAGAGATTCGTCGGGAGCTTGCGGAACAGCAGGAAGCAGCGGCCGACCGCGAATTTGAACAAAACATCGTCCGCAAAATCGCCGACGACTCGACGATCGAGATGTCCGACTTGATGGTCGAAGACGAAGTCGATCGCATGGTTGAACAGCAGAGCCGTCAGTTTGCGATGTACGGGCTGAACTTTAACGACTTTTTGCAGTACTCGGGGCAGACGTTGGCGGAATTCCGCGAACATCAGGCCGACCAAGCGCGTCAGATGATTAAAGAAGCTTGGTGCGTCGAGACGATTCGCGAGAAGGAAGGCGATCGTTTTGAACTGACCGACGAAGAATTTGACGAAGCGGTGGAAGACGTCGCCGACAAATACGGCGTATCGACGGACGTGTTCAAAGAGCAATATTTGAAGTCTGAGCACGATCGGGAACATTTCCGCCACGATCGGGAGACGGCGAAATTGCTCGATTGGTTGCGCGACGTGAGCGTCGCGACCGACGTCATGCCGGAGCCCGAAGCGCACGAACACGATGAAGACTGCGATTGCGGTCACGACCACGACGAAGATTGCGATTGCGGCCACGACCACGACGGCGACGGGCACGAGGCGGAATAAGCCTCGACCGTTGGCCGGCATCACAATTGAAAGGAAGCATATGAACACATTTGAATCCATGGATATCCCCGAAATGAACCTCGTTCCCATCGTCGTCGAACAGACGAACCGCGGCGAGCGTTCCTACGACATTTTTTCACGCCTTTTGAAAGAGCGGATCATCATTTTGAGCGATCAGGTGAACCACGTGACCGCCAGCCTCGTGATGGCTCAGCTTTTGTATTTGGAAGCCGTGGACCCCGAAAAAGACATTCAGTTTTACATCAACAGTCCGGGCGGTGAAATTTCGTCGGGGCTCATGATCTACGACACGATGCAATACATCAAGCCCGACGTCCAGACCATTTGCATGGGCATGGCGGCGAGCATGGGCGCCTTCTTGGTGGCCGCCGGTGCGCCCGGCAAGCGTTACGCACTCCCCAATTCCGATTTGATGATTCACCAGCCGAGCGGCGGTGCGCAAGGCCAGGCGACCGACATCACGATCGCGGCCGAGTACATCGTCCGTTTGAAAAAGCGGCTGAACACGATCCTGTCGGAGAAGACGGGGCAACCGTACGAAGTGATCGAGCGCGATACCGATCGCGACCGTTGGCTGTCGGCGGAAGAAGCCCTCGAATACGGCCTGATCGACCAGATCATGACGAAGCGCTCATAAGCGAGCGACGCGGCCCGCTGCGGACGCAGCCACCGAAGGAGCACACCATGTCGGATCGTAAAGACCCCGGAGCGTTGATTCATTGTTCGTTCTGCGGGAAGACGGAAGACCAAGTCGACCGCATCATCGCCGGTCCCGGCGTCTTCATTTGCAACGAATGCGTCATGCTCTGCGATGAGATGTTGACCGACTCGTTGAACGGGATGCCGATGACGAAACCCGGCCCCGAAGACGTCAACCTGTTGACACCCGAAGAGATCAAAGAGCGCCTGGACGAGTACGTGATCGGTCAGGACGACGCCAAAAAGACGTTGGCCGTATCGGTCTACAACCATTACAAGCGCGTGTTTTCGGACATCATTGAGGACGAAGACGACGACGTTGAACTGGAGAAAAGCAACATCATGTTGTTCGGACCGACCGGTTCGGGCAAAACGATGCTCGCACAGACCTTGGCCCGCATCCTGAACGTTCCGTTCGCCATCGCCGATGCGACGGCGTTGACGGAGGCCGGCTACGTCGGCGAGGACGTCGAAAACATCCTGTTGCGTCTCATTCAGAACGCCGATTACAACATCGCGGCCGCCGAGCAGGGCATCATCTACATCGATGAGATC
Organism: Saccharofermentanales bacterium; assembly: GCA_050945495.1. Lineage (GTDB taxonomy): Bacteria > Bacillota > Clostridia > Saccharofermentanales > DTU023 > UBA4923. The sequence continues at coordinate 4,310 of JBMNTA010000014.1, read as the reverse complement.
GACAAGATCGCCCGCCGCGCCGACAACCCGTCGATCACGCGCGACGTGAGCGGCGAAGGCGTGCAGCAGGCGCTGTTGAAAATTTTGGAGTCGACGATCGCAAACGTCCCCCCGCAAGGCGGGCGCAAGCATCCGCACCAAGAGTTCATTCAGATCGATACCACGAACATCCTGTTCATTTTGGGCGGGGCGTTCGACGGCATGGACAAGATCGTCCGCGACCGCATCGGCCAGAAGTCCATGGGCTTCGGCGCCGACATCGACGGGACCTCCAAGATGACCGACCGCGAACTCTTCCGCCATCTGTTGCCGGAAGACTTGCTGAAATTCGGATTGATTCCCGAATTCGTCGGACGTGTGCCCGTGGTCGTCGCGCTGGAAGAACTCGACGAAGATGCGCTCGTTCGCATCCTGCAAGAGCCGAAAAATGCGCTCATCAAGCAGTACGAAAAATTGATGCGTTACGACGACGTGACCCTGACCTTCGAGCCGGAGGCCCTGCGCGAAATCGCGAAGCAGGCGCTGGAGCTCAAGACGGGCGCGCGCGGTCTGCGTACCATTGTCGAGCGTCTGATGCTCGACATCATGTATAAGGTGCCCTCGTCGGAGGACATCACGGACGTGATCATCACCGAGGCCTGCGTGCGCGGTGAGGAAGCTCCGACCTTAAAATACAAAGAAGCGTCGGGCGCGTCGGACGAGGTTGCGGCCAACGCCTGATTTTCGACAAAACGACCCATATGGACCCTTTAAGGCCGGCGAACGCCGGCCTTTGTCATGTGAGGATCGCGGTACGCTGAGATGACGAATGACGAGGGAGGTGTCCATGACGAATCGAAGTTATGCCGTGCTCGCAACGGACCGCGGACCGCAACGGGTCGTCTGCAAACCGATCGCTCGGTGGAGCGATCGGCGGGTCGCCCTCCAACTCGGACGCGTGCGATCACCCGCCCTGCCGCGATGCTTCGGTGTCACGGGCATCGAGGTCGACGGGATGCCGACCCTGGTGCCGGATCCCGCGCCGCCGTGGGACGCATGGGTGTTTGAGTACATCGAAGGCATTCCTTTTCGGAGCGTACGTGTTGACGACATGACGTCATATGAAATGACTTTAAACTTCGATGCCGTCGTGGATGCGCTCGCCTGGCTCATGCGGTGTGCCGATATGCCCTTCGCGCACCTGGACGTTTCGCCCGAGAACATGATTTTCACCGATGACGGCGCCTTGGCGCTCATCGATTTCGAGGAAGCGCGCTTTTTATCCCCCGACGAAGGGGCCGCGATTCCCATCACGGGGATGACGCCGGGGTACGCCGCACCCGAGACGCTCGAGGGAACGGCGGTCCCGGAGTCGGATCTCTACAGCCTCGCGATGGCCTTCATCGCCGTGCGCGCCGACAAGAAAGCCACGGACCTCAGCGACGGCGCCGTGCGTTCGTACGCGAAGAAGTGGGGGGCGCCCCTGAGTGATCGGCTGTTGCTTGGCATCGCACACGATCCGAAGGAACGCCGCCGAGCCGTCGAGGGATCGCTGTATCATCGCGTGCTCGAAGCGTGGGATGTGCCAGCGCGTGCCCGACGGGAACGTGCGCGCCCCATGTGCGACCATCCGCAACGTCTGAACCCGGAGCGCGTCGCCCCGGCGCGATCCACCTGTCCGTATGCCTTGAACGATTGTCCCTTTATGGACGTGGCTCGCTCGATGGCGCGTGTTCCGGAGACGCCGCACGTGCTACAATAAGGTCATCATTCCAAGGGACGGTGACCCATGTCGGAAGAAACGAAACAACGTGATCAAGTGAAGCAGCGCGTGGTGCGACCGAAGAACGCATCGGGGCGCCCCGCGCCATCCAAAGACGGCCGCGGCTCCAAGAAGCAGGGCGGCGGTCAACGATCGAAACAGGGCGGCGGTCAGCGCCAGAAACCATCGCGCGGCGGTCAGGGTTCGAAGTCGAATCGTCCGAACGGTTCGAAATCATCGCGCGCATCCAAAAATCAACCGAATCGACGAAAAGACGGACGATCCGGTCAAGGCGGTCAGCGCGCCTCGAAAAACCGTTCGGGGGCTCCCGCGCCGAAAGGGGAACCCAAGAAACAATCGCGTGAGATCGCGCCCGACACTGCTCGACCGAAATCGAACGAATCGAAAGCTCCGCGCGCCAAACGTTCGGCGAAACCGCGCGTGCCGAAACCGGAAGTGCCGGAACCCATCGTCGAAGAGACCGTCGAAGACATTCAGCGCGACATCGAGCGGATCGAAAAAGACATCCAACTCGATCTCGACAGCATTCGCAACCAACAACTCGATTTTTAATGATCGTCGAGGCGACTAAACCATGAAGGATCGCCACGATCATGCACCGAGACTCGGCGACGTCCTGCAAGCAGCGGCGGGCCGCGTCTCGTTTCATATGCCCGGACATCGTCAGGGACGCTTTATGCCGGAAGGTACGTCGTTCGACTGGGCGGCCCTGGATACGACGGAATTGCCGGGGACGGGCGATCTCAATGCGCCCGATGGGGCGGTTCAAGCGGCGTACGATCGGGCGGCCCGGCTTTTCGGTGCCGGCAAGACATGGTTTATAACGTCGGGATCGACGACCTCGATCTTCATCATGATGGCCGGCATGCTCCGAGAAGGCGACGCGGTCATCGTGCCGCGCGCCGTGCACATGGCCACCGTCCACGCGATCGCGGTGCTCGGGGTCCGTCCGATTTTTGTCGCCGCCGAGGGGGCGCCGTTCCCCGACGGTCAACCGACGCGGGAAGCGTTCATCGAGACCATACGTCGACATCCGGACGCCCGCGCATGCTTCGTCTTGCGCCCCGATTATTTCGGTCGTGCGGCGGATCTTGCGCCCATCGTCGAAGCGGCGCATGCCCGCGGCATGGCGGTGGGGGTGGATGAAGCGCACGGAGCCCACTGGGCGGTGGGCGACGGCTCGGTGCCGGCGACCGCGTTGTCGCTCGGTGCCGACGTGGTCTGTCAAAGCGCCCACAAAACGTTGCCGGCGCTGACGCCGGCCTCGCTCTTGCACCTGTCGGAGGACGCGATCGAACATCGCCCCGAACTATGCGAGCGGGTGGCCGCGATGGTGCAAGTCTTCCAGACCTCGAGTCCTTCGTTTCCGATCGCCGCGTCGATCGACATGGCACGCGCCGAGTTGGAAGCTTGCGGCCGCGCCCGGATCGAACGCCTGATCGCGTTGCATGCCGACATTGCCGAGCGTTGTCCCGAAGGTTTTCGTCGGTGCCTCGGTGACGGGGACGATCCGACGCGTCTGGTGTTGGATTTTCTTGCGACGGGGCGGAGCCGTTCGGAGGTGGCGCGCGCGTTTGATCGGGCGGGGATCGATGTCGAGATGATCGACCTCGACCGTTGCGTCATGTTGCCGGCGCTCGATCAACCGGCCGAGGATTACGCACGTCTGTTGGACGTCTTGCGCACCCTGTCGTCCGAGCGACGGACGACCGATCCTCGGCCCGTGCGGGCCTTGGCGCGCGAACGCGATCGACTGCTCTCGCGGCCGGCCGAGTTCGTGTGCTCGCCGCGACAGGCACTGTTCGGTCGCGTGGACGATCCTCGGGTGGCACGGCACGTCATCGCACCGTATCCGCCGGGCATGCCGACGGTCTGGCCGGGCGAACCGATCACGCCCGACGTTCGGGCCCACATCGAGGCCCTTTCCCGAGAAGGGATCGCGGTGCGCGGCGCCGACGGTTGCGTGGCCTCGAAAGCGCGCCCCCGCTAGATGAAATCGCGCGCCGTATGCTAATATGACAACACACTGGAACGCATGTCACGGGTTCCGTTTTCAAGGGGTGAAAGGCATTGAGCGTCGGCAAATTCATCACATTCGAAGGCATTGACGGATCGGGCAAATCGACCCAAATCCGTTACCTTGCCGACTACCTTGAATCGCTCGGATACGAGGTGCTTTTGTTGCGCGAGCCGGGCGGCACGCGCATCGGTGAAGCCATCCGTGCCATCTTGCTCGATCCCGAACATGAGCAGATGACGCCTGAGGCGGAACTGTTCTTGTTTGAAGCGGCCCGTTCGCAGCTCGTGCGCGAAGTGATCCGTCCCGCATTGGAGCGGGGTGTCTGGGTCATCTCCGACCGTTTCCACGATTCGTCGGTCGCGTACCAAGGTTACGGGCGCGGCCTGCCGATCGATACGGTGCACGCGCTGAATCGACTGGCCATCGGCAAAACCCAACCCGACCTTACCATTGTGTTGGAACTCGGGCGCCGTCAACGCGATTCGCGTTTAAAGAAGCGGCACCGCGAAGGTCCGGGCGACCGGCTCG
>JBMNTA010000013.1:0-35068 GCA_050945495.1 Saccharofermentanales bacterium | reverse complement strand
GGGCTCCAGCAACACGGGGTTCGCCTGCGGGAGGCCTGCGCGATACGCGAGCCGCGCCGCGAGCTTGAACGACAGTTCGTTCGAGTCGACCGGGTGATACGAGCCGTCCACCAACGTGGCTTTCAAGTTCACCACGGGGTAACCGGCGAGCACGCCCTCTTCGACGGCTTCCTGCAAGCCCTTTTCGACGGCCGGGAAGTAGTTCTTAGGTACGGCGCCGCCGAAAATCTCTTCGCAGAACTCGAGCTCTTCTTGTTGGCCGGGCTCAAACTCAATCCACACATCGCCGAACTGTCCGTGACCGCCCGTCTGTTTCTTGTGGCGTCCTTGGACTTTGACCTTCTTGCGGATCGTCTCGCGATAGGCGATGCGCGGCTCCACGAGCTTCGCCTCGACGCCGAATTTCTGCTTCAAGCGTTGGCAAATGACGTCCAGTTGCACTTCGCCCAGGCCCGACAGACGGAACTGACGGGTCTCGGAGTTGTTCTCGATGTCAAAGACGATGTCTTCGTCTTGCATGCGGATCAAGCCCTGCATGATCTTTTCTTCGTCGCCCTTGTTGACGGGCACGATGGCCAACGTCAAAACCGGCACCGGCATCTCGGGCGCCGTGATCTTGATCGGATCGTCCTTCACGCAGAGCGTGTCGAGCGTCTTGGTATCGTTCAGTTTCGCGATGGCGCCGATGTCGCCCGCCACGATGGTCTCGGTGGACGTCTGTTTCTTGCCGTTCTGGTAGTTGAGCCCGATCACGCGCTCTTCTTTTTCCTGATTGGCGTTGTACACGGTGCCCGTGTCTTCGAGCGCGCCCGAGAACACGCGGAACAGCGAGATACGGCCGACAAACGGGTCGACAAACGTTTTAAACACGAACGCGGCGGTGGGACCGTCCGCATCGGATGCGAGTTCGATCGTTTCGCCTTTGTACGTGGCTTTGACGGGGTGGCCGTCCATCGGACGCGGGAAGTAGCGCGACATCGCGTCGAGCGCGAACGAAACGCCCAGGTTTTCCTGCGCCGAACCGACAAAGACCGGCATGATCGAGCCGGCGACGATCGCCTGGCGCATGCCCGCCGCTTCTTCTTCGGGCGTAAAGGGTTCGCCCTCGAAGTATTTTTCCATCAATTCCATATCGTTTTCGGCGATTTGTTCGCGGATCTGTTCGTCGAACATCGCGATCTCGTCGGCCATGTCGGCCGGCACGTCGATCGCTTTCATCTCGCCGCGTTTGCCGCTGAACGCATAGGCTTTATTGCCGAGGACGTCCACGACGCCCGTCATTTGTTCCCCCTCGAGAATGGGGAGTGCGAGGGGGAGAACGCGCTGGCCGTAAGCCTCGCGCAGTTCATTCAACGTCTTCTCAAAGTTGGCGTTCGGCTCGTCCATGCGGTTGATGAAAAACGACACGGGAATGTTCTCCCCGCTCGCGTTGCGAACCGCTTTTTCGGCGCCGACGGACAGTCCGTCTTTGGCGGACATGACGATCAGCGCGATGTCGCCGGCAAACATGCCGAGAATCTGCTCACCGAGAAAATCAAAATCGCCCGGGGTGTCGATCCAGTTCAGTTTGTGCTTCTTCCATTCGCACCATGCGACCGACGTACTGATCGAAGAGCCACGGCGGATTTCTTCGGCGTCATAGTCCGTCACCGTGTTGCCCTGGTCCGATCGACCCATGCGTTCGATCACCTTTGCGTTGTACAATGCGGCCTCGACAAACGCCGTTTTGCCGACGCCGCCATGACCCATCACGGTGATGTTCCTAATTTGATCTGTCGTAAAATTCATGTGTTCCCCCTTTGAGAAGATGGTTTTTTAGCATTATACCGTATGCGCGGGCTTCGGCGATACCGTTATTCCGCGTACGGTTCCAAGTGTGCCGTAAAGTGACGCAAAACCTTCGGCTGCCACGTCACGCGGAACCCGTGAATGGTGTCGGCGCGTTCCGCGACACGGACAAGCGACTCGGCGACGTAGTCCAAGTGCGCCTGCGTGTACGTGCGGCGCGGAATACAAAAGCGCGAAAACTCCATCGCCGCCTCCGGCTGTTCACCCGTCTCGGGATCGGGATCCAAAATAAACGATCCGACGTCGCAGCCGCGAATGCCCGCTTCCCGATAGAGCTCCACGCACAGCGAATGCGCCGGGAAGCGATCGTACGGGACGTGCGGCAAGACCTTGCGCGCGTCGACAAACACCGCGTGTCCGCCGGCCGGATGTTGGCACGGGACGCCCAGTTCCGTCAGGCGTTCGACGAGGTACGCCGCCTGCCCCGTATAGGCACGCAAGAAGGCTTCGTCGACGCCTTCCAAGAAGCCCTCGGCCATCGCTTCCAAATCGCGTCCGGCAAGCCCCCCGTACGACAAGAAACCCTCGTTCGGGACGACGTGGCTTTGCACGCCCTTCATGAGCGCTTCATCTTCGCGGACGCCGACGAGGCCACCCATGTTGACGATGGCGTCCTTCTTGGCAGACATGGTGAACGCATCGGCATCGGCAAACATGTCGCGCACGATGGCACGCACAGAGCGGTCGCCCTGCCCCGGTTCGCGTTCTTTGATGAAAAAGGCGTTCTCGGCAAATCGCGCCGCATCGATGACGAGCGGGATCCCGTATTGTTTCGCAATCTTCGCCGTCGCTTGCATGTTGGCCAGCGATACGGGCTGTCCGCCGGCCGAGTTGCACGTCACCGTGATGATGATCATGCCGACCCGATCGCGCCCGTACGATTCGATCAAGGTCACCAGGCGATCGTTGTCCATGTTGCCCTTGAACGGGAAATCGCTGTCGGTGTCGGCCGCCTCATCGACGACGCAGTTGACGGCGCGGGCGCCGCACAACCCGACGTGTCCCATCGTCGTGTCAAAGTGCATGTTGGAAATGGAGACTTGCCCCGGGGACAAAAGATTGGGGAACAAGACTTTTTCCGCCGCGCGGCCCTGGTGGACCGGCTGGAAATACGCCCATCCGAACACGTCCCGAAGGACGTCCATCAGCCGATGGTAGCTGCGCGCCCCGGCGTAACTCTCGTCGCCGAGCATCATCGCGGACCACTGGCGATCGGACATCGCATTCGTGCCGCTGTCGGTCAACATGTCGATGTAGACATCGTCGCTTCGAAGTCCGAACAAATTGTAATGCGCCTCCCGAATCGCCCGTTCGCGCGTTTCGCGCGTCGTCATCGCGATCGGTTCGACCATCTTGATTCGATACGGTTCCGGTGTGTAATGTGCCATGGAGTCCTCCTCGAGACATTCCGAACGATGCGGCCGCCGGCGGCATCGCGGTTTATGCGTTTATATGTTCACGATATCTCGGCCCTCGGTCGACGTGGCGGTCGATGAAAGCCACGAGGTCGGCGGTCACCTCTTCGTGATTCAGTTCATTCAAAATTTCGTGACGTGCGCCCGCGTAGACGCGGGTCGAGACGTCGCACATGCCCAACCGATCGTACTGTTTTTTCAGCGTGCCCACGGCCTTCCCCATCCGGCCGACGGGATCGTCCCCGCCGCTCACGATCAAGATCGGTGTGGCGCGATCCATCTTGGCGAGTTCGCCGGGATCGGTCATGCGGCGCATGCCGCGGAACATGTCGGCGTACGCGGAGGCCGTGAATTGAAATCGGTTGCGGTCGTCGACGACGTAGCGGTCGACGATCGCTTCGTCGCGCGTGAGCCAGTCGACCGGCGTCCGCGCGGGTTCAAACGGCTTGTTGTTGCGCCCGAGCGCCATGCCGGTCAAAAGCGAGCTTCGGTACCGCGGCCCTTTGATTTTCGCGATCAGCTCGGCCAACCATTGCCCCAGCGCCACCGCGGCCTTCGGCTGCGTGGCCGTCCCCATGACGATCACCCCGTCAAAAGCGTCGTCGGGGTACGTCACCAGATACTGGCGCACGAGGAACGATCCCATCGAATGCCCCAGCAAAAAGGTCGGCAACTCGGGATGCGCCCGTCGCATGTCGGCTTGGATCGCATGCAAATCGGCCAAGAGCACCCGATCGCCGTCATGATCGGCGAAATAGCCCCAGTCATCGCGCGAGCGAACCGACGCACCGTGGCCGACATGGTCGTTGCCCACCACGAGGATGCCGGCGTCGGCCATCGCCTGCCCGAAACGATCGTAGCGATGGATGAACTCCACCATGCCGTGGGCGATCTGAAGCATCGCGCGCGGCGGTCCGTCGGGCGTCCAGCACTCGATATGCAGCGTGTCGACCCCGTTCGACGAGGGTTGGGTTGTGGTGGTCCAAGGCATGGGCCGTCTCCTCCGCGATGTTTCGACTACGGGTGTTCGGCGGCGCCGACCCTACGCAGGATCGCCACGCCGTCCACCGATAATCCGCTTTCTTCATAGCCCAAGGCACGGAACATCTCATAGTCGTTGATGCTTTTTTCGGTGCCCCAGCGCATGTCGATGACCGCCCACTCCGGGCGCTCACCGTCGGGCGTCGCCCGATGATATTTAATGTCGTACACTTCGCCCCGATCGGCCAACGCGGTCGTCATGAAACCGGAGGCGATCACCGTGGCGTCTTTGGGAATGCCGTCCAACGCGCCGCGGATGGAGCGGAGCATGACCCGGTGATCCTTATAATACGTGATCGCGTGCGACGGTGTCTTGCCCGCCGCCACCGAATGGACGGCGCCGGCCGAGAGCGCGCACGCCAGGGCCACAACCACCGCCATCCGCCCCGTTGCACGGCGCGACCGGCGGGCGCGTCCCGTCGATGCCGGATAACGGCAGCTCCACGCCAGGGGGCGTTCGAGCACCTCGGTGCGATGCAGGCAGGATCGCTCACGCAACGACAGCACCGCCATGCACAGAAGCAGCGCGACGGCCCCGTAATGGTATTGAAAGTTAAAGCGAAACTGGTACGGATAGTCGCTCAATAAGTTGACGAGCACAAACGGAATCATCAACGAAAAATTGCCGATCTGCCGCTGCATCAGCGGCAAAAATCCGAGGGACGCCATCGAGACCAAGGCAAACCTGAATTTTTCCGGCGACGCCATCGTCCCGAGAAGGTACCCCGGGCTCTGCAGGGCGACGATCACGATGCTGAACAGGCCCGCCCCTTCGTAGAGCATCAAATTTTGGAACCGATAAAACATGGCGCCCTGCCCCGACCGCATCAAGTACGCGACGACGGCGACAAAGTAAATCGCGGCGCCGGCGATGAGTCCGAACCCGATCACGCGATCGCGATGTCGCTCCCGGTCGGTCGCGGCCGCCGTGTCGCCCAAGAGCGCGTACAGGCCGACGGCGATCACGTAGAGCGCCGCGTCTTCTTTGACCAGCAGCGTCAAGACGGCGAAGACGATCACCCCGATCGTCCGACGTCGGAAGAAAAAATACAAAAGCCAGAGCAACAGCGGCGCGAGAAAACAGTTTTCGTGCACGTCGTAATAACCGCCCGTGACGATGCCCGGGTGCAAGAGCAGCATGGCCGCCATGATCCACCCGAGGTTGCGCGCCTTCGGCAGCAAATGGCGCGTGATCATGTACATCGGAATCGCGGCCGACCACGCGACGATCGCTTGCAAGACCTGCAGCGTCTCCGGCTTCGGCACGATCGCATAAAACGGCAACATCACGTAATAGATGGGCGAGACATGGACCGCAAAGTGCGACAACCACCCATCGCGTTCCAGCGTGGTGAGCGGCGCGCCCGTCGTTTTCATCGAGTGAAACATTTGGGTGAACAGCCCCATGTCGTACGTCGACACAAACATGGCCTTGACGCGATACACGGTGATGACCGCGGCCACCGTCAACGGGATCGACGCCAACAGGATCATCACGATGTCATGGCTCGGCCGCTCCCGAAAACGGCGCCAACGCTTCGACCACGAGGCCCGCACCATTAGGGCGGCCGCGACAAACGTCAGCGCCAAGACCACGCCCCAGTGCAAAAGTTGCGTATACGACCAGATCGGCCCTTGCCGCTCCATGCCGACGGCGGGTCCCGCGATCGGCGGACCGGTCGCGGCAAACACGATGAACGCGATCCCCATCGACAGGACGGTGCAGAGCACCAAGGCTTGGTACGGGCGATCGGACGCGCGACGTGATCGATGGTCGGTCGCCCGAGTCGCGTAGATCATCGGAATCGATGCCAAAAGCGCCATCCCCGCGGTCGACGCGTCATGCGACCGCCAACACAATAGCGCCAAAAAAATGGCCGACAATGTGAGGGTGAGCAACGGACGACGCACCGCGTCGATCCGCGGCGCCACCCCATGCATGACGACCGTTAAAGCCGCCCATGCGAGCACCTGAAACGTCAAAACGCTCGCGTTGATGTTTTTGGAAAACAAAAGATCGCCGGATTGCGTCACCACAAACACGCTCACAAGCGACATCAAAACGTAGGCGATGACCACGCTCCAAAGAACGTCATCGCCCCTTCCGCTTTTCTGTGCGCGCACGCGTTGTTTCATGGAGACATCATCGGGCAATTGATCTTAAAAATCAAGGAAGTCTTCGCCGGGGCAGGGACCGCTTACGGCCCGCTCCAACGCAAGATGGTCACCTTCGACGTCGATAAATCGGTCTCGATGTATCCCGCCGCCGTGGCGCGGTCATAAAGCTCCCGATACTTTTTGTCCCCCCACCGACCATCGATGACCAGCCATGTCAAGTGACCGTCTTCGAGCGGTTGGTCGTGGTATTTCAAGTCGTACAAATTGAAGTGGGACGCCAAGGGCGTGGTCAGATACGTCGTCGCCCCGACTGTATCAAACGTGGGAATTTGCGCCATGGCCTCGCGCATCTCGGCAATCTCGACGGAATATTTTCGATAATGTGCGATCGGCGCTTTTTTGTCTCGTAAAACCGCCACCGATTGGACCGCACCCACGGCCACCCCGATCGACAGCATGACCGCACCGACCGCCGAGCCTCGATGTCCGGAAGACGCTGACTGAGGGCGTTCGTCCGTCGCGTTCGACGGCACAAGCCACGGCTGTTCGCGGAGGGCGATGAGCAGCATGACGGCCATCAAAGCGGTGGTCCCATAGTGATACTGAAACCCGAACGTATGCTGATACGGATAATCGCTCACGAGGTTCATGACCGCCAAAGGAATCATCAGGGCAAAATTGCCGGCATGTTTCTGGAAGAGCGGCCCGCCGCCGAACGCGAGCAGCATCACCGATACATAGCCCAACTTCAACGGACGAGCCATGACGGCCAACGTATAGGCCGGATTTTGTATGGCGGTGACCGCCACGCCGAGCATCCCCCAATCTTCATGGAGCATCATGTTGTTATAGCGTGAAAACATGGCGCCGGTGCCCGTCTGCTCCAACGCGGTGACCGCCACGATGAAATAGATCACCGAGAGCCCCACGACGATGGCGCCGTGCATGACGTCGCGCCGGCGCTCCGCGCGCGTTTGTGCCTGCGTCGTCCCCCACCAGGCAAACAAACCGACGGCGATGGCGTAAAGGGCGGCATCCTCCTTCACCATCAACAACAACAGCGTCAAGATCACCACCCCGACGGTCTGCCTTCGGATCACAAAATAGACCAACCACAAGATCAGCGGCGCGAGAAAGCAGTTCTCGTGGAGATCGTACAGCCCGCCGGTCACCACCCCGGGGTGGAGCAGAAACAACGCCACGACCACGGCCCGCACATGCGGACATTCCGGCAGGAGCCGCTTGGCGATCAACGTCAGCGGAATCGCCGCCGAGGCGACGATGACGCCCTGCAAAACCTGCAATGTCTCGGCGCGCGGCGAGATCGCGAAAAAGGGCAACATCAGATAGTAAATCGGTGACACGTGGACGGCAAAGTGTGATAACAATCGATCCCGCTCCAACGTCGTCACGGGCTCGCCCGTGTCAAGCATGTTGTGAAACATCTGCGTAAAGATGCCCATGTCGTACGTGGGAACGTACAAGGCTTTCACACGCATCACCGTCAGGACGGTCGCAAAGATCAGAGGGATCAAGGCGATGGCCACGACGCCCCAAGCCCGAACGGGCGTCCCTCGAAGGGAGCGCCAACGCCTCGACGATGAGGCCCGGAGATAGACGTCGGCCAACAAAAGGCCCGCGAGGACGCTCACCGCCCATCGCCCAAGCTGCCGATACGTGGTCTCGTAGGTCATGACCACCCGCTCCGCTTCGCCGATCTTCTGCCCCACCGCCGACGACGTAAGCATTGTGTAGACAAGCCATGCCACCCCGACCGTGACGAACAGGGCGAACATCGCCGTTTTCAACCACGTCACATGGCGTTCATGCGGCCGGACGTCCAAGGTAGACACGCCGTACAGCAGCGGCACCGAAGCGATCATCATGGACAACGCCACGTACGGGTCGTGCGATCGCCACGCCACCGCCGTCACGAAGACTTCGCAGAGCAACAAAAAGACCGCGGAACGCCGAAGGGTCGGGACACAACCGAGCACGACGTACATGACCGCGGCCGCGACGACCCACCCGAGCGCCTGAAAGCCCAACGCACGGCCGGTGGTGGCCTCGCGATACAAGAGGTCGCCCGAGCGCGTGAGAAAGAACAGGCTCACCGACGCGGTCAACACGTAAGCGAGCAATAGGCTCCAAAGTATCTGCCGTACAACGCTTCGGCGCGGTGTTTTCATCGTATGCTCCATGGATGTTATTGTGACCGAAACGTCACGTCGGTTCAAGGGAGGGCATCCTCCGCATCGCACCCCGTCGTCCGTCGTCGCGCGGCGCGCTCGAGGACGGCCAGCACACCCTCGCGCGTGGTCGGACGCATGACGTCGCGGCGGTCGCCGACGGCGCCGGGATAGCCCTTTAAATAGAAGGCGAAGGACGCGCGCATTTCACGCACGGCCACGTCCTCGCCGAGCAGATCGATCGTGCGGTCGAGCTGCTCCGTCATGGTGCGAAGCCAGCGCTCGGACGACACCGATCGCAACATGCGTTGCTCCGATGCGTCCCCCGCATCTTCGGAGGACATCAGCCGTGAAAACACAAACGGATTTCCGCGCGCGGCGCGCCCGATCTGGACGCCGTCGCACCCCGTGGCCGCCAAGATGGCCCGCAGATCCTCGCGGGTGGCGACGTCGCCGTTGCCCAAGAGCGGCGTATCGGGGATCGCTTCGCGCACGCGGGCGATGACGTGCCAATCGGCTTGGCCCGCGTAAAACTGATCCAAGGTTCGCCCATGCACCGTGACGGCCGATGCGCCGCCCGCCACCGCGGCACGCGCGACGTCCGGGGCATCGATCGATCGGGCGTCGATCCCCGATCGCATCTTCACCGTCACGGGCACGTCAAACGCACGGGCCGCGTCCACCGTCGCCTCGACGATGCGGCGCACCTGTTCGGGATCGCGCATCAGCGCGCACCCGGCGCCCGCCCGCACCACCTTCGGCGCGGGACAGCCCATGTTGAGATCGATGAACGCACACGAGGCCCAACGCGCATCCGACAGCAGCCGTGCCACGGCCCATCGGAAATCCTCGGGCTCATGCCCGAAGAGCTGAATGCCCCACGGCGCATCGCCTTCGGTCGGCACGAGGAACCGCGCCGCGCGCCGCACGTCGGGATCATGGCGAAGCCCCTTCGCCGAGACCAACTCCGTCGTGGTGAACGAGGCCCCTTCCCGAACCGCCAGCGTGCGAAATGCGGGCGTCGTAAATCCCGCCATCGGTGCCAACCCCACGGGCGGGCGGTCGGCGTCGAAAAGCGCCAAAAAGCCCCCCGACGCGCGAGGACGTCGAGGGGCCGATTCGCGATGGCTTCGTTCGGAACGCATCCGCCGTCCTCTAGTCGGACAGCTTATGGATGAACAATCCCGAACGCAGTTTCGGCTCAAACCATGTCGATTTGGGCGGCATGATCAGTTCTTCGTCGGCAATCGCGAGCAAATCGTCCATCGTCGTCGGACACATCGCGAACGCGACGGCCCAACCGTCATCGACGCGCTCTTTGAGCTCGTTCAACCCGCGGATGCCGCCGACAAAGTCAATGCGCACCGACGTCCGAGGATCATCGATCCCGAGGATCGGGGCGAGCACATGGTCTTGCAAGATCGACACGTCGAGCGAAGCCACGGGATCGAGGCCTTCAAAGACCTCCGGCGGCGCCGTCAGACGGTACCATTTGCCGTCGAGGTACATGCAAACTTCCGCTTTTTTGTGCGGATGGAACGGCGCCTCCACTTCTTCGACCGCGTAGGTGCCGCCGATCGCCGCCATGAATTCCTCCGGCGACAGGCCGTTCAGGTCTTTGACGACCCGGTTGTAATCCATGATGTACAGATCGTCATCCGGAAACACGACGGCCATGAAGTAATTGAACTCCGCGTCGGCCGGCGCGCTCGGATGCTCTTCGCGACGCTTCATCGCGACGTTGGCCGACGTGGCCGACCGATGGTGGCCGTCCGCGATGTACAGCGCGGGCACGTCGTCGAACAGACGCTCCAAACGCTCAATGATCTCGGGATCGTTGATCACCCAGAAAATGTGCGTGATGTCGTCGTCCGTTTTGAAGTCGTACACGGGATCGTTCCATTTGATGAAATCGTTGATCAGTTGATCGATCTCGGGGCGCTTCCGATAGGTCAAAAAGACCGGTTCCGTATGCGCATCGCAAGCATCGAAGTGACGCGTGCGATCGACTTCTTTTTCTTTTCGCGTGAATTCGTGACGCTTGATGTCGTTTTTACGGTACGCGTCGACGGAGAACGTCGCGACGACACCTGTCTGGACGCGCCCTTTCATGATCTGACGATAGATGTAAAAGCACGGCCGCACGTCTTGAACGAGGATGCCCTCCGCTTCCATTTCGACCAGGCGGTCATGAGCCCGCCGATAAACGGCGTCGTCGTAATCGTCGACACTGTCGGGCAGATCGATCTCGGAACGGATCACGCGCAAAAAGCTCACGGGGTTGTCGCCCGCCATGGCTTTCGCTTCTTCACGGTTCATAACGTCGTACGGGAGGCACGCCACGTCGGCGGCCAATTCGGGAATCGGGCGCAAGGCGCGGAACGGTCTCACAACGGCCATTACAAAACCTCCTTGACGATCGCGACGATCTCGTCGCCGATGCGTCCCTGCGCTTCGGCCGTCGCCGCGCCGATGTGCGGCGTGAGCGAGATCAGATCGCAATTTCGAACGCGCTCGTTCTTCAAAGGCTCTTCGATGTAGACGTCGAGCGCGGCTCCGCGGACTTTCCCCGCTTCGATCGCATCGACCAGGGCGTCCTCATCGATGACGCCGCCGCGCGCGGCATTGATGATGAACACGCCGTCTTTCATCATCGCGATCTCGTCGCGACCGATGAGGGGCTCACCGCCCGAGAACGGCACGTGCACCGACACGTAGTCGGCGCGCTTCAGGACTTCTTCCATGCCGCATTGGCAGCAGGTATCGCTTTCGATGTCGAGGATGTCGGTGTAGATGACGTCCATCCCGAGGCACAGGCACTTTTGGGCCAACGAGCGGGCGATGCGGCCAAAGCCGATCAGGCCCAACGTCTTGCCGGCGATCTCCGTGCCGGCGTACTGTTTTTTCAACCATTGGCCTTCGCGCATCGTGCGGTTGGCTTCCCCGATGTGACGCGCCATGGACAGCATGTGTCCCAAGACCAATTCGGCGACCGCACTGGACGATGCGGCCGGCGTATTGCGAACCACGATGCCCTTCTCACGGGCATAGTCGACGTTGATGTTGTCCACGCCGACGCCGCCGCGAATGATGAGCTTCAGATTGCCCGCGGCCCCCGCGTCGATTTGCGGGTCGCGCAATTTCGTCGCGCTGCGCACGACGATGGCGTCCACTTCCGCGATCTTTTTCAAGAGCTCGTCGCCCTCGTATTTGTTCGTATCGACCTCGTGTCCCAAGGCGATCAGTTCTTCTTCGGCCGCTTTGGCGATGCCGTCATTGGCGAGAATTTTTGCCATTTCAGTCCTCCAGTCCCAGAATGTCTTCGATGTGTCCCAACAGTTCGCGGAGCGAATCTTCTTGCAATTCGCCCATCGTCGCGATGCGGAACGTCACGTCTTTGAACGGGCCGTAGCCGTTGCCGATGCGGAAGCCGCGCGCCAAGAGCTCTTTGCTGAGATCGCCGAACGCGAACTCACGCGTGTTCTTGATGCACGTCACCGTGTTCGAACGGTAGCCTTCTTCGGCAAAGAGATCGAAATGTTTCAATGCCCATTCGCGGACGATGTTCGCCAGTTTTTCGTGACGATCGAAGCGGTTGTCCAAGCCCTCTTCCAGGATGCGGTCGAGCTGATAGTCGAGTGCATACATGTGCGAGATCGACGGGGTCGAGGGGTATTGGTAATTCTTCTTGACGCGATTGTAAACGCGTACGAGGTCGAGGTAATATCCGCGGAACTCCACTTGCTTCGCCGCTTCGACGGCGCGTTCGGAAATGGAGCACACGCTCATGCCGGGAGGCAATGCGAGGCATTTTTGCGTCGAGGCGATGCACACGTCGATGCCGCATTTGTCGACTTCGATCTTGGCGCCGCCCAACGACGAGACGGTATCCACCAGATACAGGACGTCGGGATATTTGCGGATGACCTCACCGATCGCTTCGCAAGGGTTCATGACGCCCGAGCTCGTCTCGTTGTGCGTCACGGTCACCACGTCGTATTTGCCGGTGGCCAGCGCTTCATCCACCATTTTCGGCGTCGTGGGCGAACCCGGTTCGGATTTAAAGATATCGGCGGGAACGTTGTTGTTCTTGGCCAGATCGTACCAGCGGTCGCCGAAGGCACCGACGGAGAAAACCGCCGCGCGTTTGCGCGTGCAGCTGCGAATCGCGCCTTCCATCAGGCCCGTGCCCGAAGAGGTCGACAGCAAAATCGTGTTGTCGGTATACATGAGTTTTTGGAGTTTTTCGGAAATGCTTTTCTGGAGCTCGGTCGCTTCAGGCGTCCGGTGCCCGATCATCGGCGTCGCCATCTTTTCCAGCACGTCGGGAGCCACGTCGGTCGGCCCGGGGATAAACAGTTTTTCGTACATATTGCCTCCTAGCTTACGAAATCGACCGCTGAGAACGGCCGCATGGCTTGATGACATGCCGGCACCGGCGGTCGAGCGATGTTGATTTAAATATAACTCATACGAAGAAATATTTCATCCGAAGCGACCGCGCGACGAAACCGGCGACACGTCGCGACGACGGCGCCCCAAAAGATCGCCGCGCCATCGCTCGGCGAACGGTTCGATCCTTCGGTGAAAACACGCGAATTAAATGCCCAGGAAGGCCGCCAGTTGAGGCAACTCGCGGTACGACTGCTCGTGCCCCAACGCAAATTGGCGCAACAGTTTGTCCGGATTGCGATCGACCATCGTGAGGTCGAGTCGATCCGGATAGAAGACGTACGCGTGCCCCGACGCTTCGAGCCGTTCGATCTCATCGCGCTGCGCGTTGTAGCGCAGGTGGCGCGTCAACAGCGCATCTTTGATGATGGGATGGCGGTCGAGAATCCGATGCGTGATCCACAGCGGCGACGGCTCCGGCATGCGATAACCGCGTTCGCGGGTCAAGACGAACACGAATTTCTCATAGCCGTCGCGCTTCGCCTCGTCCAACGGCATCGGGGTGCCGAGCCCCCCGTCCCAATAGACCTCCCCGTCGATCACGGTCTCCGGCATCATGAACGGCACCGACGACGAGGCCCGCACGCTCAGGATCAAGTCCTGGGGAACCTTGTAGTCCTTTTTGTGCCAGTGAATCAACGATCCGTCGCTTTCTTTAAACGCGGCGATGACGCAATCGGCCTCATTATTGACAAACGCTCGATAATCGAACGGCAATTGACCGTCGGCCTGCGACGACTCATCGTAAATAAAATCGGAATTGAAAAACCCCTCTCCGCGGATCCACGTCCCGAGATCGCCGAAGGCGGGGTTGGCCGGCAGATCAGTGTAACTTTGACGCGAACGCGGCAAGTCGCGCGACAGATAATTGACGGCGTGGGACGAGCCCGCGGAAATGCCGGCCACGTACATGAAATCAACACGCTGTTCGAGGAGCATGGCGACAAAGCCCGCCGTGTAGCTTGCGCGCATGCCGCCCCCTTCAAAAATCAACGCCACATCGTCAATTTTGGTTCGGATGTCCATACAAGATGTCATGCTTTCCAGTCCTCCCGATGCATGGCGGGGCCATCGTTGTGACAGCGAGGTCCCGGAATGTTTTCAGTTTATCACATGCGGCTTTATCTGAACATCCGAGGACTTGCGCCCGAGATCAAAGCTCCGTATCCTGGATGCACACGACTTTTGGGAGGTTTTTATGGAACGCTTTCATATCGACCGCGCTGCCATCCTCATGATTGACATGCAAACGCGCCTCGTGCCCGCTTTGACCGATCCCGCCGCGCTTGTGCGTTATCATCAAATCCTTTTGGAACTCGCACACGATGATCGATTGCCCGTGTTCGTCACGGAACAACATCCGAAAGGTCTCGGACCCACCGTGCCCGAACTCGCATCACGCCTCCCCGACACGGCGGCCGTCGTCGAAAAGACGCGTTTTACCGCCATGGTCCCGGAGATCGCGGACGCGCTTCGGCGCTCCGGCCGGCAACAGATCGTCGTCACGGGCGCCGAGACGCACATCTGCGTGTATCAGACGGTCATGGATTTGTTGGCAGCGGGCTACGTCCCCTTTGTCCCGATCGACGCCGTTCAATCGCGCACCGTGCAGAATCGCGACAATGCGCTGGCCTTGCTTCGCCAAGCGGGTGCCGTCATCACCAACACGGAGACGCTGGTGTTTGAGGCCCTCGGCGACGCCAAAACGGAACATTTCAAAAAATATTCGAAACTTGTGCGGTGAGGACGGACACGACCGAACGCATGAAAAAGGGGCTGTCTCAAAACGAAACGTTTTGGACGGCCCCTTTTCTAATGTCCAAAAAACAGAAAAACGGCTGCAAAGCAACCGTTAATCTTGTAAAATGTATGTGTGAAAATTAACAATTTACAGTTTGAGTATAGCCTTAGCGGGGACTACATTCAACTGTGCCTTCCAATCGAAACAGAAACACTCGTTCCCGTTGACGATTCGGTGAGATTGCTCGACCGGTTCCTGGAAGATTTGGATTACGAAAAGCTTTACCGGTCCTACTCCAACATAGGGAGAAATCCTGCAATCAGCCCGAAAACGTTATTTAAAATCATTGTCTACGCGTATTCTCAGGGCATCTACTCGTCCCGCGACATTGAGCGGGCATGCCATCTCAATCTGGCGTTCCGTTGGCTTCTGAGAAGCCAAAAGGTTCCGGACCACAATACCATCGCTCGTTTCAGAAGTGAGCGTCTTCGTTTCTGTGCCGAGGATTTGCTAACGCAAATCGTCAATAAGTTGTACGACATTGGCGAGGTGCCCTTTGAGAACCTTTTCATTGACGGAACCAAGATTGAGGCCAATGCCAATAAGTACTCTTTTGTTTGGAAGAAAGCAACGAACAAGCTTGAGGCGAAACTGCAGGAGAAAGCCAGAGTCTTTCTGGAAGAAAAACTGCAAAGAGAATTGCCGCTGGGTCATATCCCCGCTGCTTTCATGCGAGAGGTTCTGGAACTCTGGGTTCAGGTGGCAAGACAAAAGAAAATTCAGTTTGTTTATGGATCGGGCAATAGAAAACACCAACTACAGCGAGATATAGAAACTTTGCAGGATTTTTGTGAGCGACAAGAGAAATACGACAGCTACAACGAAATCTTCGAGGGCCGCAACAGCTTCTCCAAGACGGATCACGACGCAACTTTCATGCGACTCAAGGATGACCATATGAGAAACGGTCAGCTCAAACCCGCTTACAATCTGCAGGTCGCCGTCGAGAGTGAATACATTGTCGGCATCGACATCTCAAACGAAGCCAGTGACATGTATACGTTAAAACCCTTGTTGGAGCGGCTCAAGAGTAATTACTTATGGAGCTTTGACAATGTCATCTGTGACGCGGGATATGAGAGCGAGGAAAATTACAATTACCTGAAACAAGAAGGTTACAAAGCCTACATCAAGCCGTCCAACTACGAGTACTCCAAAACCCGTAAATTCAAAAGAGAAATGGAGTTCCGCAGTAGGATGGAGTATGTTTCCGAGGGAGATTACTTTATTTGTCCCGGCAATCGCAAATTGACCTACCGTTTTACCAAAAACAAAAAGCACAGATCGGGCTATGTCCAAAAAACCAAAGTGTACGAATGTGAAAGTTGTGAGAACTGTCCGCACCTGGGAAGTTGCTATCGAGGAAAGAACAACAAAAAAATCCATGTGTCGATGAAATTTGACAGATACCGTCAAGAGAGCCTCGATAACATCACCTCAGAGCAGGGCATTCAACTCCGAATCAACCGTTCCATCCAAGCCGAGGGTGTTTTCGGTATTGTCAAATGGAATTACGGGTTTAAAAGATACCTAACACGTGGCGAGCCAAACGTCCGAACGGAAACCCTCCTGCTCGCTATCGCGTTTAATATCAATAAGCTCCACAACCGCATTCAAAACGGACGGTGCGGGCAGACACTTTTCGAGTTCCAAAATACCGCTTAAAAGGTCAAATTTAAGTTCAGATTGACTACACGCTTACCTTAGGTACCTCAAAAATAGAAAAGCGGCTGTTTTTAGCTGCGGCTATCCGCATTGTTAACAAAATGAAAGCCCGGACAGGCGGGCTTTTAACGAGAATTAGAAAAGGGGCTGCCTCTTTCGCATCCTTTAGATGCTTTTGAGACAGCCCCTTTTATGGGCGACAAATTAAGGGATGTTTTAAAATCAGACCATCACGTCCGGGTGCTTTTCGTTGAATTCTTCTTTCAATTTCTCGCAGATCAATGCACGGTCCATGCCGCGCGCTTCCATGCGTTTGATGCGCTTGTAGGCGTCAAACAGCGTGGACGGTCCGATCTCCGAACTGAAGTAACCGATGCCCTGGTTCCAAGCCAAGAGCTCAAAGACATCGTCCAACACGGCCGACTCGACGCCATGGACATACGCCTTGATCAGTTCGCGCGTCGCCTGCCGCATCCGGCCGGCGCCGACGGCGTTCGTCAGCGATAAGAGCAGGCGCATCTCGTACGGAAGCGTCCGACGTTCGCTTTGCCACGTCAGATGCCAGAAGTCGGCGGCGATGGTGCCCAGCTCTTCATCGATCAAGGGATAGTTCAACAGCGCGACGGGACGAAACGGCATGTCCGTCTCCGAGGCTTTCTTTTCGACGCGATAAAAGTACACATGGTACTCGTTGTCGTCGACTTTCTCCGTGTGGTGTTCAAATCCGAGATCCCCCAGCGCCTGATAGAGCGGGTGCGGTTCAAAGGATTGAATGATCTTCAGTCCCTGTCCGACGTCGAGTCCCGCCGCTTTCTTTTGCAGACCGGGAAAGAAGTTGCCGCGCAAACCGCGGACATCGATGACGTCAAAATCTTCCTCGCGAAGGTTCCATTGTTCAAAGCTCATATGTCGCTCCTTTATGTTGTATTCGCCCGATGGGGCGGAAGGCACCGCATACACGATGCCCGGTCACCATGATTCAGCGGGTGCGGCTTTACGACAACAGGTGCTCGACCAAGTCCGGGATCGCCGCCAAGTCGTCTTCATCGGGGTTCCACTGCGAACGCACATACGGTTCGATGACCTCGAATCCGGCGTCCCGAAGGCCCTCTTGCAATTTCTTGACGCTCTCCCCGCTCCATCCGTAACAGCCGAACGCGGCCGCTTTTTTATTCTTGAATTTCAAAGATTTCAAAAAAGCCATCCATCCGGCAACGCTCGAGAGCATGTCGTTGCCGACCGTGGGCGACCCGACGACGATGGCCTTGGACTTAAAGACTTCCGTCATGATTTCATTTTTGTCCGCCTTGGCGACATTGAAAATCTTGACCACCGTATCGGGGCTCTGACGCGAAATTTCGCGGCCGATTTCGTGCGCGAGTTTCGTCGTGCCCTCCCACATCGTGTCGTACGCGATCGTCACCTGATCCTCTTGATAGGCGTCGGCCCACGCGGCGTATTTTTCCACAATTTGCAAGGGATTGTCGCGCCAGATCGCACCGTGGCTCGGCGCGATGATGTCGATCGGCAGATCGAGCCCGACAATCTCCTCGATTTTCCGCGCCACCAGCGGCGAGAAGGGATTCAAGATGTTGGCGTAATACTTGATCGCCTCTTTCATCAACAGGCACGGATCGGCCTTATCGTTGTACATCTCTTCGACGGCGTAATGTTGACCGAACGCATCGTTCGAAAACAAAATATTGTCGCCCGTCATGTAGGTGGCCATGGAATCGGGCCAGTGCAACATTTTCATCTCGACAAAGATCAATTGCTTGCCGTTGCCGATGTCGAGCGTGTCACCCGTCTTCACGACGCGGAGATCCCAGCCGCGCTTGCCGTACTGCCCTTCGAGGCTCTTCACCGCGTTCGCCGTGCAGTAAATCGGCGTATCGGGAATCTCTGCCATGAGCGCGGTCAACGCCCCGGAATGGTCGACTTCGCCGTGATTCATCACGATGAAATCGATGTCGTTCAGATCGATTTCCTTTTTCAAATTCTCGACGAATTCAAAGCGATGCGGCGCCCACACGGTATCGATCAAGACGGTTTTTTCTTCTTCGATCAGATACGCGTTCTGACTCGACCCGTTCATGATCGAGTAGTCGTCGCCGTGGAAACTCTCAAGCTCCCAGTCGATGTACCCCACCCAACTCACGTTATGCTTAATTTGTTTTTTCATGCGGTTCCCCTTTCCTCGGCGGATAGATAAAATGTTTTTTCGGAAAGGCGCGCAAATGAAGGCGGCGCGCCGTCATGACGATGATAACAACGGAACGCCGCGCGTGTAAGTGACCTATGAAACGCTATGGTTAGTGATCGTTAACGTGCGCTCGCACGCGTCGTTTGACGGTTGTAGGCCTCCAAGCGATCGCCGAACGACAAGACGGGCTCTTGTCGGTGCAGGCGATGATCGACCTTCCGACTCAACGCGATGTAAATCGCGAAAGCCGCGGGCATGCCGAGGTTCGTTTCGAGCAATGAATTGACGACGAGCGTTCTCAATTTCTGCTCCAACGGAAATCCGTAGCTGCGAATACCGCCCAGGAGCAGCGCGAGTTCCCACCCGAACTGCACACAGATGCCGATGATGAGCAGCCGCCCGATTTTGATGCGACGCCACGGATTGTCCTGCAGCACGTTGTAGATGATGACACCCAAATAACTGACGAATAAAATGAGGGCCATGCCGCCGTGGTAAGAGCTCGTCGTGCGCTGAATGATGATGGGCTCCACGCCCTGCGAAAAGGTCTGGGCGATGTGCGGACAGCAAAACCACCAGCCGACGATCAAGAGCGTCCATTCACGCAAATGCTCATCCTGATCCATCCAGAGCCAAATCCATGCGAAATTCGTGAAGCCGTAACTGATCGACATCCAGAGCAGCACCCAAAACAAGCTGTGCCCCTCCGAGATGGATCTCGATTCCAACCAAAGGTGAAAGATGCCGTAATCGACGATCATGTAGACCAAGCCCATGATCCAGCCGACAAACAACGCCATGTAGCGTCGACGTCGAACCAAAAGAAGCATGAAGATGACCAAGAAGGCGATGTCGAGCCAGATGTATAAAGGCGTAAACGCACGTCGAGCGATGATTTCATTCACAGTGTCACAACCTATCCGATCCGATCGTGCCTCATTTCAAAAGCACATGCTCACTATAACAAAAGTGCGGAGCGATGCCCACATGAAATGTACGGATGTCGGACAAATCGATTCCACCCGTCGATCGAATTCTGATCATTTGTTTTGATATACTTGTAGGCAGCGCATGGCTCACCGCGCTTCCAACGGTGCTGTGAGAATATCAACGATGCGCGCCATCATCGGGAGCAAAATAATGCATAAGAGCCGCCAGTTCATTAAAAATGTGGTAAAAAATGCGTTGACGTTTGGCATATACATTGCCGGATATCACTTGCTCATGCTGCCATATCTGGCCAAACATCTCGACGTCGCGGTCAATGCGCGATTGCTGACTTACATCATGATCAGCAGTATTCTCACCATTTCCGTGGGCAATCAATTGGGCATTTTCTATCAATTGGTTATGGGGCGATCCCCCGATAAACAAACACACGGTGATCTTCGATGGCTTTATCGACAGTCGTCAGTCCTTCTCGCGGTTTTGACCTTAGTGATTTTACTTATCGTACGCTTTACCGTACTTGAAGCCTTCCTGCTCACGGGCATCACGCTTTTAACAAACGCGCGGCTGTTTTATCTGGCTTATTTACGTATGTACGATGAATATAAGGCCATGGCCATTGGCAACGGTCTCTACGTTGTGGGCGTGGTCCTGGCGATCATTTGGTTTCAATGGATGCCCACCGTATACTGGCTGCCCCTGCTGCTGGCAGAAATATGCTCCGTAGTCTATTTACACTTTTTTGCAGCGAAACCTTTTCGAAGCATTCCCGCCGCTCGCGGCACAAAGTTTACCGACCATGTCAAGGCGTATGTGAATCTTGTGACGTCGGCGCTCCTGAATAACATTCCGAATTACACCGACAAGCTCTTGATTCTGGCATTGCTCGGCGAACTGTCCATGTCGGCCTATTACGCCGGAACGACATTTTCAAAAATGTTGTTTTTGTTGGCCAATCCCATCAACGGCGTTCTGCTCGTTTGGCTCGCCAAACGATCCGATGACGATGAACACTCGGTCGTTCGACGTCAACTGAGAGCGAATTTTCTTATTGCCCTCGTGGTCTTTGCCGTCAGCTTACCCGTGATCTACATCATGACGAAAATCTTTTATGCGCAATTTTTTGAGGTGATTCGCATCATTTTGTTCCCGCTTGCATTGTCTGCGGGATTCGCCATTGCGGCAAGTTTCCTGCGCGTATTATTCATGCGTTATGCCGATATACGATATTTAAAGTACATCAACGTCGCTCGTATCATCCTGTTTATCGCGTTGGCCAGCCTGGGGTCCAAGCTGAGCGGTGTCCGCGGGTTCGCCTACGGTGTATCCATCACCAATTTTTTATACTGGCTCTTGTTTATGGCCGCACTCTTTTACAGAACATCCGAACGACGCAACATCAAAAACCCACGTTGACTACTTGACGCCCAGTAACCGGACCACTATATCCGAATTGCGTATCAATGTCTTTAACGTTTTCTCTTCCGGTGCCAACCGGGCTCGCTCAAGCAGTTGCGTCACCGTGATGGTATCGAAGTGGTGATTTTCAAGCATCGCGAGGATGTCATAAAACTGACGAAGCTCTTCGGTCCCATAAAATGGCGATCGTTCGGCGACATCGTTCGGCGTCTTAAAATACAAAAGGATGATGCCCCCGTCCTCTGTGATGGACGTCATTTGCTGCGAGATATAGTCGCCCCCGGAAATGGTTTCTCGCCGCATGTAAAAGCTTGCGTTCATGGCCTCCAATCCGTGGAAGTCGCATGGCATTAAAGATCGATAATAGTAGTTCCGATCCAACTTCAAGCCCAAAATCGTCGCATCAGAACGTTGATACGTCTCAATTAACGAATATGGGGCAAATTCTTGCCACGTCGTACTGACCGCGTAAGGGGCCTTAGGGTACGGAGGTTTTCCTCGGTACGATTCAATGAATTCCGCGACACCGGCCTCTTGGTCGCCGAACACATCCCTCGGCGGAAGCCCCAACTGCACATCCGGCAGGTCCTCCTTCGAAATAGCGTGCGATAAGCGCTGAGCCATGGCAGGGGTGGGGCATACCGTCAATGGCATTTGCTTGCGGCGAGCAATGCCCATGAAGGTGTCGTAGTCGCGTGCCGACATATCCTGCAGCATGAGCACCGCCGTCGGCTTATCGAATCGAAGGGCGCGATACGTTTGCGTTCGGACGTCTCGTGCAACGACAACGCCAAAAAGCGCCAAATTGAGCACAAATAATGCACACAGCAGCCCGGCATGTGTCTTCATCGACACCCGGCGACGTCGCGGGACGCGATCTGTTTTCGCCGTCTCCCATCGTTGTCGGTCTTTGACAACGATGAACAAGCCAAGACCCGCCCAAAAAAAGTCAAATGACCATAAACTGTCGGAGATCAATAATTTTGAATTCATTGACAAAAGAATGAACGAAACCCAAAGATAGCGCTGCGTATCTTTGGCCCAAATCAACCGATGGGCGCCATACACCAATAAACCGCATAGAATGACGCCGATCAGTCCGAAATTGACAACTAATTCCAGGAAAATATTGTGGCTGTAACCCCACTTAAAGCGCTGACCGACAAATGGACGTTCTCCATACAAACCGTACCCAAATGGAAACGACTCACGAATCCCGTTGACCACAATGCCCCAGAGTTTACTTCGGCCGTTATCGTCAAAGAGTTCGCCGCGCAATAACATATCGAGGGAACGACTGCCCGTGCTAAAGGTTGAAACGTCGATCACTTTAAAGTGCAAAAGCAAGCTTACGCCGATAACCAGAACAATGATCACGGCGACGCCCATCCAAATTTTTTGTTTCTTCGCCCGTGTCCACCGATGGGCATGATCTGCGATATATCGCATCAGCGTCATCAAAACAAACATCCCCAGACAAACAATGACCCCACGCGAACCGTAAACAAACCCGATGAACGCGGCAATTAAACCAAGTACAAGCCTGATTTTAGAACGCCGCTGTAAAAATATCGTCAAAAAGACAATCGAAACAAAGATCATCTCATAACCAAACGTCAAGTTATAGGACAGCTGCACCGATCGGGCATCTTCGAGCACGTAATACAACGACCACGATCCGTTGATTTTAAACGCCATCCACTGAATAAACAAATAGACAAACAAGATGCTTGCCGAGACATCAAAGTTGCGAAGGAGGCGTTTTTCATCGCGAACGAGCAAGATCAGCAACAGCGCAAAAATGCCCTTTCGAGGATCAAATACTTGCGTTAACAAACCGTATTGAAACGATAGCATCCATTCCTTGGCGAGCGTGTTGGCAAGCATGGTCAACACCGCCACCAGAACAAACACGAGCGCAACGTAGAGAAACTGCACCGTCGCTCGTTTGCCGTGCATTTCTTTGCGATGAGTCATGATCCATGCGAATAAAGTCAGCACAAAAATAATGCCGACGGCCGAGACCAGTCCGACCGTGTTACCCAGAATCTGAGTAAGCAAGAACGTTATGGGACGGGACGCAAAAAAAGCAATCATGGCAACGTCGGACCACTTGTACGGCACATGGGAGGATCGATCCGCAAACCACGTGCTCGCTTTGGGAACACGCGCGTAGATGGATTTCAAGTGATCGTGAACGTTTCTCATGCAAAAATTTCCAAATCGGATGTGTCAAGTCGACCATGGAGTGGACAACGATCATCTGTCACGACATCGCCGGTCCGGATCATCACTTCGCGACGGCACGACACCATGGGCATCACTTCGATTTCAACTTAAAGCCGATGTCTTGGATGACGGCGACAATGCGGTGCATATCCTCCACCGAATACCGCTGATCAATTGGGAAGCAAAGGCAGTTTTCATAAATGGATGCGACCGCCTCCATGTCTTTATTCAGCTCCAGTTGTTCCGGTTTTGACCATACAGGTGCGCAATAGATGCCATGTTTAATGAGCTCCCGATACCAGAATGAACGCATCCCCGGTTTGACCATGACGGGAAGAAACAGTGGCACTTCATCTCGGATCTCAAATACGGGTGTTCCGATCTCAGACCAGTCGGCATGCTCGTACAAGTAACGATAGTTGACGCGACGTTGTATGGCACGTGCCTCTCGCCAATGATCATGTCCCCAGACACACAGCAGTTGCATCGACGCATCGGAGATGCGGTAAGCGCCGGTCCGTTGATGAATGTGTTCTTCCACCTGACCGAACGCCTGGATGACATCTTCACGCTTCCCGTCTCCCCCGTCGATATAGCGTGCTTTCATGTGATAGGCGTGCATCATCAACCTTACAAGTTCGCTGTCCTGCTCGGTCGGCATCTCGGGAATGAAGTGCCCCTCACGTTTGCTGGCAAACGCTCCGTCGGGCAGCGGCCCCCAATTACGAAGACTGCAAAACGCATAATCCGTAAAATCGTAGACCAAACCTCCGCGCCAGCCATGCGTCCCATCGTAAAGATAGATAACGTCCTCCGTGATCGGGTACTCGTCTTGGATGATGGTATCAAAACCATAGTAGGGATGAAAGAGAACAACATCCACCGCTTCCCGTTCGATCAAGCGATTCCAAACCGATGTCTTGACGGTCATATCCTCATCAATCGGGTAAAACACCAACCGATAATCACGTTCAATAAAGGCATTGACCAGTGATTTGCTCGTAAAGGCCGGGAGCAATGCGGTCGCACCGTTTTGAGAAATGTCGTCCAAACAAAAAGCGAGGGCATCTCGTCCAAGACTGAACAACCGGACATCTTGAACGACATCCGGCGTCCAAACCAACGTACGTTGATCTTCCAATAGTCGTCGGATTTCCCCTTCCGTCAAATAATAGTAGCTACCGATTTCGCGCATATTCGATTACGCTCCTATGTGTCGGGGTGCTGTCGACCATGCCGTGACGAGCGTTTCCCAATTAATCCCATGGTAACCTTTTGAATTTAATTTGGAAAGCATCCAAGCGCATCATCGCGCACGATGGCTCGCAAAACATGGACGATGCGCGCCATATCGTCTTCGCCATATCGTTGATCGATCGGGAAACATAGGCAACCCTCATAATGATCCCGAGTCGCCGCACGGATCGAAGCTTCACGCACGGGATCCGACATCGGCCAAATGATCGGGCAATAGACGTCGTGCTTGGCAAAAGCTTGCTGCCACTTCCCACGTGTACCGCGCTTCACGCGAAACGGCAAATAGAGCGGCACGGCGTCCCCGAGTACAAAATAAGGATCGCCCACATATTCCCAATCCAGATGCTCAACAAGATATCGATAGTTAGCACGGCGTTTGGCAGCTATTTGCTCCCACCGTTGCTCCCGTTCCCATACCGTCAGCAAATGCTGCGACAGGTCGGACATGCGATGCATACGTCGCCCATCCGCAATATGGCGTTTAACCTGATGAAATGCCGCGAGAACCGCGGATTTATCCCCGAGATGATGATCGAGATAGCGCGCTTTTTTCCGATACGCATCCATCACGTATCGTAAGAGTTCACGATCTTGCCCTGAAGGTGCATTGACGGCAAACCGTCCTTTGTATTTTGTCGCATATGCGCCGTCCGGGAGCGGCCCCCATTTGCGCAAACTGACAACTTCATAATCCGCAAAATCGTACGTCCACCCGGATGACCAACTTTGCGTCGCGTCATAGATCACCTTCACCTCGTCATGACACCATGGTTCATCCAAGATCACCGTGTCAAATCCGAAATACGGGTGAAAGAGTAAAACGTCAACGTCGTAATCCTCGATGCATTGATTCCACGTCGACATGGCAACACGAAAGCACGCGTCCACGTCATAAAACACAAGTCGGTAACCGCGTGCCAAGAACGGCGCCAAGACGCTCTTGCACGTATAGGCCGGCACCAGTGCGGTTGCGGCATCGTCGGTAAGATCATCCAGGCATAAACCGATGGCGTCTCGCCCAAGACTTAACGGCATGGTATGGGGGGCACTGTCGACCGTGCATGACGGCGTAAAATGATCTGAATCCAACAACTCAATGTCCGATTCATGTAAGTAAAAATCACTTCCGATCTCTCGCATCACGTTGACCTCATGAACCGATCTTCCGATAGGTCGCCCGCAGACGCTCCGGCTTAAATGTATCCAATATCATATTCTCCCCTGCCGTGTCGTACATGCGCAGGACACGGTAAATATTTCGAAGCGTGTCTTCGGCCTCTTCAAGGGTGTCGGCGACAAAGAAAATACGCGCCACGATTTGTCCGAGCGTTCCGATCATGGCGGGCGTGATGGATTCGCCGGGCACCATTTTAAAGACGCAGTCCATCACTTGGGGCATCGCGAGCATCGACTCCACGCCTTCCACGTGGGCGATCGTGCCCTCCTTGCCCAAAACGGTAACATTGAATCCATAGCCATGTCCTTCGGGCGAGAAGGCATCGACCAGTTCTTGGGCATCGTCCGTCATCTTTCCCGTCAAACTGTGGCGAATCATCATCCGAAGCGGATTGACCCCATACATTCGGTCGAGCAACTTATATTCGAGACTACCCGTCAAGCGATAGCCGAGGTCATAAACTTTTGCTTGCCCCTCATGAATAAAACACTGCGCAAACAGCATGCCGTCACGCAATCTCAAGTCACGAAACATGCGCATCAACGGCGGCGCCGTCTGTGCTCGAAAGGTTGCATCGAACGATGAAGGCAAACTGTACAAAATCGGCAACCCGATTTTATCCCCTTGCGGTTTCGATAAAAAGCGGTTGGCGGTTCCCGTAAGGTAAATGTCGCCATCGACAAACAGAAAGAAGGCCGTCATTTCTTGGCGATCCGCCGCCAAAAATGGCTCGATGATGTACTGCGTGTCCCCCGCCCCCGCCATCACCTTATGAAACGATGCAACATCCTCAACGATGACCAGGCCTTTGCCGCCAGAACCGGCCGTCGGCTTCAAAATAATCGGAAAACCATCGAATCCCTTCGTAATCTCATCGGCATCCAACGACGTCAACGTCGGAACACCGTAGCGTTCCAAGACCGG
This sequence comes from Saccharofermentanales bacterium, assembly GCA_050945495.1. Classification (GTDB taxonomy): domain Bacteria; phylum Bacillota; class Clostridia; order Saccharofermentanales; family DTU023; genus UBA4923. Next base: position 8,382 of record JBMNTA010000013.1, on the reverse strand, counting down.
CTTATAGAGCGATTTATGCGTCAGTATCTCAAATTGGTGCTCGGTGCCGTAACAGGGCAATCCGACACGATCGCACAGCTTCGCGTAAAACGGCAAATAAGAATCGGTATAACCGGTCAATACGCCATCATATCCTTCTCGGCGGATCAAAGCGGCCAATGCACGATCGTCGGCAATGCTGACATCATGCGCCCAATCGGCCATTCGCTTCACCGGTGATCGATCGACATCGTACCAGTCGGTCACACCGACACGAATCCCCATACGATGGGCTTCGTCAAAAATTTCTTTCATGTTGCGCGAACCGCCGAGCAACAATAATTTTTTTCCCTCTAAATGATCCATTATGTTTTATCCAAATATTTCGGTCGTTGAACATCACGAATTTCATCCAAATCGCCGACGGATCCGGTGCCCGCGAGAATGACGTCGTCTTTGCGCAGTACCTTCAACACGGTTTTCCAGATAATCCTCATGTCGTTCATAAACGACAACGTGTCGACATATTCAACATCCAATGCGAGACGCTCATCCCAACCCAGCGCATTGCGTCCATTGATCTGGGCAAGCCCCGTTAATCCGGGACGTACGCAGTGACGCACGGCTTCACGCTCCGTGTAGTAAGGCAAATACAACTTGGAAAGCGGACGCGGTCCGACAAATGACATGTCACCTCGCAAGATGCACCACAATTCCGGTAATTCATCAAGGGAAGACGTTCGCAAAAACATACCGAACCGCGTCACACGTTCTTTATCCGGCAAAGGTTCGCCCGATGCATCAAATGCATTGATCATGGTTCGGAATTTAATAATGTCAAACATCTGCTCATTTTTCCCCGGGCGTGTCTGTTTGAAAAACACCGGCGAACCGAGCTTGCAGCGAACGAGCACAGCAATCATCAACAACATCGGTGACAAGATAACAAGCAACAGACCGGAACATACAACGTCGAGCCAACGCTTCCCAAACTTCCGATACATTTTACATCACCGATCCCATGTGCAATCGAATGGCCTCATCGATGATATCGGGCAACCGGATAACCGGCCGCCACCCCGTTCGATCACGGAAAAGCGTAGCATCCAACGAACTGTTGATTCCATTGGGCGCCTCCGGAATTTTGGTGATGTTGATCGTCTTGCCGTAATCGGCCAAAGCTTTCTCCAGTATTTCCGCAAGGGTCTCAATGGTGTACGTCTCGTCGGTGCCGACGTTATAGGTTGCATCCCATCCTGTCATATCCCGCATGGACGTCGCCCGTAAGATGGCATCAACCATATCGTTTACGTGGGTATAACTCATCACTTGGCCGTTCAAATGGACCGAAATGGCACCGGTATCCAGCGCTTGCTCCACCAATCGTGTCGTGATCCGTCGGCGAAAGTCGGGACCGACCAAACTGCCCATGCGCAAATGCATATAATGCATCCCATATAAACGACAAGCATCCGTAATCCAATGCTCCAAAAAATATTTTCCCATATCGTAGGCCGTGTCAACGGTCACGAGATCGGTCTCTTTCGCGGGTGAAATCCGATGGCGATCGTAAACACTTTGCGACGACGCGTGGATGATGCGCGTAAGCCCTTGATCCGCACAATGGGTGATCAATCGGCGCGTCCATATGCAATTGTCACGTATATGGTCAAATATATGGCTGCGAACATATGCCAAATGAATCAATGTAAAATCAGAAAGATCGCGGGTTGACTCCATAAAAGCATCGTTGGACATCACCGTGATCGAAGGCATCTGTTGAAACGCATCCAATTTTTCCGGGTGCGAGCTCACGGCAATGACATTGCCCCAATCATCTCGGGCAATCTGTTGAAGCAAATGACGTCCCAAAAAACCGCCTGCACCGGAAATCAATACACTCATAAATCCACCTTACATCACAATCCTGATCACATGAGGATCCAGTAGCATCTTACCATGCAGCGCACACCTACCGCGAACCGACCGACATGGGTGACGACTCCTTTTAATTTTTCAAAACACGATCGGCCGCGAGCTTGCCGGTCAAGATGCACGTCGGGATGCCCGCGGGGCTGAACGTCCACTGCCCGCACTGCACGATCCCCGCGATGGGATGGCGCACGGATTTTTGCATTTTCGTAAAGCGGTGCTCCGCCGGCATCACCGAATTGGTAAACGACCAGCCGTTGAGTCCGCCCTCCGTGTTGCCGGTCATGCGCTCGATCGTCCACGGCGTCGAACACAGCGTAAACCGTACCCGCTCCGCGAGCTCCGGATACATGGCGCCCAACACCGAGAGTATCTTGTCGGTGCAGCGCGCCTTCAAGTCGTCGTACATCCCGCGCTCACGCATCGTCCGCACAAGTTCGTAGTCAAAAAGCGTGCTCACGATGATGCCCGTCTGTCCCGCGGGCGCAAGCGTCGGATCCCTTAGGGCGGGACAGGAGATCTCGTACGTCGTCCGCGCGAGATAGCGATCGATCCACGCCCACAGATCTTCGGCCGCGCGCCAATCGCCGATCGAATGCACGCCCTCGGTCGCAGGCGTCTCGAATGCGTGCGGACCGAATCGCTCACGGCAATAGGCGTGGTCCATCGTCGTTCCCATGAAGACCGTCAGGACGGAATCGGCGGCATGACATGACACGACAAGCGCCCGTTGCCGCTCCGCTTTTCTCGAGTGTCGCCCCGAGAGCATCCGATAGAAGGCCTGCTGGTCGGCCGCCCAGATGAGGCGGCCGTAGGTTATGGTGTCGCCGTCTTCGAGCGTCAGCACATGACGCTCGGCATCGACCGAGGCCACCGCCGCGTTCGTCCGGATCTCGCCCCCGTGCGTGCCGATAAAATCGGTCAACAACGCCGGCAACGTCCCCGTTCCGCCCACGGGATAGACATAATCGAGGTACAGCCCGAAGTAGCTCAACGCGAAAAATGCGGGCGTCCCTTCAAAAAAGTGCTGCGTGATCATGTCGATCAACGCTTGATTCGATGTCATCCCCGCCAAGAACGCCTCCACCGGCGCCGTCATCGCGCGGATCGTTCGCGCGCTCTTCCGATAATCGATGAACCACGGCAACAGCGTGTCTTTGAGGTACCTCGGATCTTTCATGTCGTCGGCAAACAAGGGATTGTCGATGCCGTAAATGACGTCGAGATCAACCATGACTTTTCCGATGACGGCGATGATGCGGTCGACATCGTCCGACGATTCCGAAAATTGTCGCTTCAGCATGTCGCCATACGCCGCAAGGCTCTCCTTGGACGTCCACCGCACGCGCTCATCGCCCACCCGGATCGACACGGGGCTCGGGACGACGTCCATCGACAGACCGAGCTGACGCAACATGGGGAAAATGATGCCCGCGCTCTCCAACGCCCGGACACCCGCGTCGAACGCAAACCCCTCATGCCAAAAGGTTTGCACCAAGCCGCCCGTCCGATCGGAGCGCTCCAAGACCAGCGGGCGCTTGCCCGCCCGGGCAAGGTAGGCCGCGGCGGTCAGTCCCGCGACGCCGGCGCCGACGACGACGTGATCGGCCGTCCGACTCATCCCCGGGTCTCCAGATAATCGACGATCTCGCGAATCGCGACCGGTTCGTCGCCCTCCGCGGCGCGAATGCAGCGCGCTTCGTACGACGCGAGCGTCGCCCGATCGACGGCTCCGTCGTCCCAGCAACGCCGCGCTCCGACCATGTTACCCACGGCCACGCGACGGGTGATGCCGCCGACATCGGTGACGTCTCGACGCGCGCAGGTGGGATGTTCGCAAAAACGGCATCGCATGGCCGCCCGCCGGACGCGACGCGTCGCCTCATCGTCCCCTTCAAACAGACGATCGCGGGTGAACGGCTTGTCCACGAAACGCACGACATCGGGGCGCTCGGGATCGTACACGAACGGCGCCAGACCGCGATCGCGCAAGATGGCATTGGCGGCCGCAAGCCCCTCCGTCGTCACCGTCGGCGTCCCCGTCCCCATCACGGTCGATTCGCCGCAGCAAAAGAGGTTCGAAAATTCAATTTGCGTGTGCAAACGTCGGAACATGTGTTGGCCGAGCATCTGTTTCGGACCGGCGACGGCACCGCCGTTTTTCAAACAAAAGCGCTCGATCGTTTTGGGCGTCGCGACTTCGGCGTAACGCACGGCCGACGAAAACCCGGGGAACCGGCGCTCCAAAACGCCGATCAGTCGATCGGTCTCCGACGCCTTCCTCGCTTGGTAGGCCGCCGGATCCAAGGCATCCCAATCCTCAAACGACGGCCCGATCGCCAAGACGGTATGCTCGTCATGACCGCATAATGTCCGATCATCAATGGAAAAGATGTACGCCGTCACTTCGCTCTCATCGAGTTCCGACGGGTTGCCGACCAGCATCTCGATCGGCAGCGTTTCATCCGGAATGACCTCGCGATCCACGACGGAATAGAGGACGACGCTCGGATACGTCGGCACTTGCGCCTTCGCCCAGGCCCGCCGCTCCGGAGACGATCGATGCTCGGGGATCAATCCGTCGTACAAATTCCATACCGTTCCGGAATAGACGATGTCCTCGGCCCGCAAGGTACGCCCGTCGTCGAGCCGAACGCCCACGGCCCGATCGCCGTCCAAGACGATCTCCGTCACGTCGGTCGACAGGATCATGTCGCCGCCGTGCGCTTCGATCACCTTTTCGAGCTTGCCGGGCAAGAAGAGCGTCGACCCGGCGGGATAATAACTGCCGCCCACATGATTGTCGACGAACATCACGGCCGCCAGGATCGCGGGCGCCTCCTCCACGGTCGCGTAACAATACGTCGACGTCATCTTATCGAAGAAATTGAAAATGTCGGGATCCTTGAAATACCGCGAAAGCAAGCTTTTTGCGCTCTTGTTCAAATAACTCAAAAATCGGATGTAGGAGAGCGGGTGCCGCAAGAGCCCCTTCAACCCCGTTTGCGGATCGGTCTCGTCCGGCGTCGTGTAGTTGGGCGTTTCCACCATGACGTGGCGATACATGGTCGTCATGTCGCGATAGAAACGACGGATGTTGTCACGCTCCGACGGGAACAGCTCCGCAAGCTCCTCGGCGAACCGCTCGACGTCGTCGTAAAAGACCACACGCTTATCGCGGAAATGCACGCAATACAGTGCATCGTGCCGAATCATGTCGATCGGTTCTTCCAGGCAATTAAAGATGAAGCGATGCGCGTTGAAACCGTGCTCGCCGAAGCCGTACAGCATGGAGGAACCGACATCGAAGGTGACGTCACCGCGCTTAAAGACACCGCACGATCCGCCCGGCATGTAGCCGTGGTCGATCACCCCCACATACAATCCGCGTTTCGCGAGCAGCGACGCCGCCGTCAATCCGGACAACCCCGCGCCGATCACAATGACGTCATAATCCATGATGCATGTCTCCTTACGATGGCGTTGCTCCCAATATACAAAAAAGAGGCGCCCGACCCAAATGCATGGACGGCGCCTCGTTTGAAAACCGATCGGGCGATGGGCGAACGCTTAGGGCGCCAGGGCGATGGCGTGGGCCACGTCGTCCAGCCAGTGCGCGTCGAGCCCCTCGATGTCCCCGGCATCGGTCGCCCGAGCGATCGCGGGATCGATCGGCACTTTCGCCAACACGTCGAGCCCGTGCTTTTCGGCGATCTCGTCGATGTGGCTGTCGCCGAAAATCTTATGCGACGCCCCGCACTCGGGACAAGCAAAGTACGACATGTTTTCAATGAGTCCGAGCACGGGGATGTGCATCAATTCGGCCATCTTGACGGACTTTTCAACGATCATGGAGACCAGTTCCTGCGGCGATGTCACCACCAGGATGCCGTCGACCGGAATCGATTGGAAGACGGTCAACGCCACGTCGCCCGTGCCGGGCGGCATGTCGATGTACATCACGTCGACGTCGCCCCAAACCACGTCCGTCCAAAATTGCTTGACCGTTCCCGCGATCAGCGGTCCGCGCCAGACAACGGGATCGGTATCGTCCGATAAAAGCAGGTTGATCGACATGATGTCGATGCCGGTCTTGGTCGTGACGGGGTACACCGCCGTGGCCGTTCCGCGCGCCTTGTCACGCAAGCCGAACGCCTTCGGGATCGACGGCCCCGTGATGTCGGCATCGAGCACCGCCGTGCGGTATCCGAGTCGACGTGTCGCGACGGCGAGCATCGACGTCACGAGCGACTTCCCGACCCCGCCTTTGCCGCTGATCACGGCAATCACGCGTCGAATGTGACTTTCCGCGTGCGGCGCCTCCAAAAAATCGTTCGGATCGACGCGATCGGCGCAATCCTCGCCGCATTGGCTGCAATCGTGTGAACATGCTTCACTCATATCCATACTCCTTCAAGATGGGTTCGTTACTCCCATGATACACCTCGTCGGGGGCGCCTCGACGCCTCCGGTCCCACCGCATTTCGTGACACAGGCAACACCGGATGCCGTGCGCACCCCGCGTCCGCGCCGCGGCGCCCATGATCGCAAACATATCTCTTTTCTCTTTGTTAAATCATAGTTTCAAGCGCTGTTTCAGCCCCGTTCCAACGTCATTTTGCGCCCGTTAAAATCGCTTTTATCAACTCTTGTTAAATTCACATCGTCAACGTTCACAAAGATACGCCACAGCTTGTTTTTCATTTACAAGCATCAGCGTTTCCTCTATAATTACCGAAGATTAACGGGCGCGATCGACGCGCTCGTCATGGCCTAAAATACCATTTTAGGATGCGTGTTCTCCGACAGGTCGTGGCGGATTTCGCAAAAGCCACGCGCGGTCGCGGAACCGACAATAAGGAGGAAATTATGAGAAAGAACCTCGTTAAGATTCTGAGCCTGGTGCTCGTTCTGGCGATGGTGTTCACCGTGGCGGTGGCTTGCGACAAAGATCCCAAGAAACCGAACAACGGCGACCCCAACACCGAACAACGCCCCGGCGTTCGCACCGATGACAAGCCGAACCAAGTCGCCCTGATCTTGGAAGGCGCGATCTCCGACATGAGCTGGAACGCCACCGCGCACGCCGGCTTGGAGAAAATCGGCAAACTCGGCGCCGACATCAAATACGTCGAGAACATCCCCGTGTCCGCGGTGGGTGACTCGATCCGCAACTTCGCCGATACCGATTACAACATCATCTTCTTGGCAACCAGCACCTACGCGGACGAAGCCGAACGCGTCATGCCCGACTATCCGAACGTCATGTTCTTCTTGATCAACTCGGCCGTGACCGATACGAACGCCCGTTCGTTTGCCATCCAAGACGCCGAACAGGGCTTCTTGATGGGCGCCCTCTCCGCGCTCTTGACCAAAACCGGCACGGTCGGATTCATCGGCGGCACGCCGATCAACCCGATCATCAACGGCGCCAAGGGCTTTGAGCAAGGCGTGAAGTACATCAACCCCGAAGTGAAGATCCTTTCGGAAAACACGGGCTCGATGGACGACGTCCAAGCGGCCAAAGAACTGGCGAAAGCGTTCGCGAGCCAGGGTGCCGACGTGCTGTCGCCGATGGCGAACCAGTCCTCGCTGGGCGTCATGGAAGCGGCCGAAGAAGAAGGCGTCTTCTGCATCGGCTCCGGCGAAGGCCAAAACTCGGTCGCCCCGACGATGGCGGTGACCTCGGTCATCAAAGACACCTCGATCGCTTACGAAGAAGCTTACAAAGCGTTCCTCGAAGGCGACCTGCCGATGGAAGTGCTGCCGATGGGCGCGGCCCAAGGCGTCATCCACTTTGACGACTGGTACAGAGACATCGACCAAGAGATCATCGACAAGATGAACGAGATCGTCGACGCCTTTGTCAAAGGCGAGATCACGATCAATCTCGACTAAAACTTCACGAAGCCGCGGTCCGAATCGACCGCGGCTTCATTCCGAAAGACTCAATATACGAACGCTACGCACAACGTACCACAATCAGACCGCGACCTTGATCTCCGGTCTGATTTAGAATGGGGAGATCCATGGAAGGCACCACCACCCGTCAAAAGATCGGGGCCGTAATGGAAGCCATCTATTATCCGTTGATGGCCATCATCGCCTCGTTTCTGATCGGCAGCATCGTGATTTTGCTGACCAGCTCAACCAGCCCCCTTGTCGCTTACAAACACATGATCCTGGGCGCCTTCGGGAGCGGCGCCGCCTTCGAAAACACCATCATCAAAGCCATCCCCTTTATCTTTACCGCCCTGTCGTTCTCCATCGCACGTCGATGCGGCATCATCAACCTCGGTGCCGAAGGACAATTCATCATGGGCGGCCTCATCGCCACGATCTTTGCGGTCAGCCCCGCATTTGCGAATTTGCCGAAAGGCGTTCACTTGCCGCTGACCCTGATCATGGGATTCTTGGGGGGCGCACTCATGGGCCTGCTCGTCGCCGTCCTGAAAGTGCAATTTGGCGCAT
>JBMNTA010000012.1:0-36132 GCA_050945495.1 Saccharofermentanales bacterium | reverse complement strand
GTCCGCGATGGGCTCGATCACCTCGATGCCGTGCATCCACGGGGCCAAGACCTCGGGGACGACGATCGAGCCGTCGGGCCGCTGACACTGTTCCACGATCGCGGGAATCACGCGCGATGTCGCGAGTCCCGAACCGTTCAACGTGTGACAAAATTCCGTCTTGCCGGTCGCGTTTTGACGGTAGCGGATGTTGCCGCGGCGCGCCTGATACGCACCGGCGTTCGAGACCGAGCTGACCTCTTTGTAGATCTGCATGCTCGGGATCCAGATCTCGATGTCGTACGTCTTAAGCATCGCGGCGGAACAGTCGCCGGCCGCAAGCCGGCTGACGCGGAAGACCAATCCCAGACCTTCGACCAATTTCGCCGCTTTGTCGACGAGTTCTTCAAACGCCGCCTCCGAATCCTCGGGCCGCGTGTACTGAAACATCTCGACTTTATTGAATTGGTGACCGCGAATCATGCCGCGTTCGTCGGCACGGTACGAGCCCGCCTCTCGACGGTAGCAGGGCGTGTAGGCGAAGTACTTTTTCGGCAATTCATCTTCGGCGAGAATCTCGTCGGCATGGACATTGACGAGCGCCGTCTCGGCCGTCGGCAGAATGAATTGGAATTTGTCTCCGCCCCCGCGAAGTTGGAAGACGTCGTCTTCGAATTTCGGGAATTGGCCGCCCGCGTACCCGCACTCGTAATTCAAAATGTGCGGCGGGAGCATCATCTCGTAGCCGTCCTTCAGATGCGCATCGATGAAGTAGTTCAAAAGCGCCCATTCCAGAATGGCGCCGGCTCCGCGATAAATCCAGTAGCCGCTGCCGGACAATTTGGCCCCGCGCACGTAATCGATCATGCCGCACGATTCGACCAGATCGACATGGTTTTTCATGTCGGCATCGATCGGCATCGGATCGCCCGAAACGCGCACGACCTCATTGTTCTCTTTGCCGCCGGCGGGGATGTCGTCGGCGGGGAAGTTGGGCAGTCCTTCGAGGAAGGCGTTCTGTTCGGCTTGCATGTCGTTGATGCGGATGTCGTGTTCGCGAATCTGTTCGCTCAATTCGCGCAATTTGGCCGTCACCTCGGAGATGTCGCCTTTTTCCTTTTTAATCATCGGAATCTCGGCGGATTTGCGATTGCGTTCCGCTTTTAACTGTTCCGTCTCATGCATGAGCGATCGACGTTCGGCGTCGGCTTTGAGAAAGTCGGTGAAATCGACCTCTACCCCACGACGCGCGAGCTTTTCGGCCGCTTCTTTCGGATGATTTCGAATGTAAACAATATCAAGCATTTTACGTCCTCCCGGCGCCTATGGCCGACCTTCATTCTATCATAGCGACAAAGGCCGACGGAACGATCCGCCGGCCTTTGTTTCGCCCTTCGCCGCGTACGCAAAGATCGTTCACGGACGCAACGGATCGTATCCCAAAGCCTGGTCGACAAACCGCTCCATCATCTCACGCTGTAGACCGCCCGGAATGTACCCGAAATAATGGTGGTCGGCGTCGATGATGAACGTCGTCGGCAGCGATTGGATGTGGTGCAAGAAAAAAACCTTCCCCTCTCGGTCGAACAAAACGGGGTACGTCATGTCGTTGTCGCGAATGAAGTCCTGAATGCCCGCTTCGTTTTTCTCCGGATTGTTGGGATCGTCTTCCGTCGCGGGGTAGACAACGCTCAGGACGACGACGTCTTTTTCATTCTTGCCGCGATCGCGATACATCGCCTCGATGTCGGGAATCTCCCGACGACACGGCGGACACCACGTGGCCCAAAAATTCAAAAAGATGACTTTGCCCTTGTAATCGGCCAGTTCGTGCTCGACGCCGTGCTGGTCGGTCAAGACGAAATTGAGCGCCGGCAAATCCTCCGGCTCCGTCTCGGTCGGTCGCGACACGTCGATCGAGGAAGGATCCTTGGAGTCGACGACCGTGGGCGAGTCGGTCACCTTCGGTTCGGTGACTTTCGGAAGCTCGTTTCGTTGGCACGCGCCGACCGCGGTGCCCAGCAAGACCAGCACCAAAACGACGGTCAGAATCGTGACCGAGCGACGCCGCCTCGTCAATGTCGATGTTGTAGGTTGCGATTGCATAAGTTCTCCTTTGCGGTCGGTGCCCTCAGGCGCCGTAGATCCCAACGAGCATCAGAATGCCGATGACGATCATCAAAAGGCCGCCGATCAGGACGGTATACTTCATTATCTTACTATGGCGCCGGAAAAATGCGAGCATGCGCGTCGCAAACAGTCCGACGATGAGAAACGGGAGGATGAAACCGATGGCGTAAACACCGACGAGCAGGAAGCCTTGGGTGCGTTGCGACGTCCCCGCCGCCATCATCAACACGCTCGTGAGCGTCGGACCGATGCAGGGCGTCCAGGCAAAGCTGAAGGTAAACCCCATCAACAACGCGACCAACGGGTTCATCGCCCAGCGATCAAAGTGTATCGGCAGACGACGCTCGCGCTCGACGAAGAACGAGCGGCCGAAAACGCCGAGTTGGTACAGTCCGAACAAGAGGATGATGACACCGCCGACGATGACGATCGTGCGTCGATGCCCCTGATCTTTGAAAAATTGGCCCGCCGCCGTCGCCCCCAGAGCGAGCACAAAAAAGGTCGCGGCAATCCCCAGGACGAAAAACAGCGTGTTGACGAACACGCGCTTGCGCGGGTATTCGATCGTGCCGTCCTCGTTCACCGTGTACGTTCCGCCCGCCAGATATCCGAAATACATCGGCAACAACGGGAGCACGCACGGCGACAAAAAGGTGACGAGCCCTTGTAAAAATACGGTGATGATGGACACCGATTGGGTAATCTCTAACGGTTTAGGCACGGTAAAGGTTCCTTTCTTGAGTCATCATTATCGGAAAAACGACTCAAGCAAATGGTGACAAACGGCACGCGACCGACTCAGTCATCGATCGGCAGGAAGCCCTCGCCGTACACTTCGTCGTAGGATGTCATGATCATCAAGGCGCCGGGATCGACGTCGTGGACGAGCTTTTTCATCATGGGCGCTTCGTTGCGACGGCACGCGCAGAGAATGACGTCCCGCGTCGTCTTGGAGTAGCCGCCCTCGCCTTCGACCCGCGTGGTGCCGCGCTGCAACTGTTGGCCGATGGCGGCCGTGATCTCGTCCCCTTTCGTCGAAATGATCATGGCCAGCTTGCCGGAGACGACACCGAACATGATTTTGTCGATGACCATCGTCATGACGGCGCTGTAGATAAAGCCGTACAAAACAGCGTCCACTTTTCGGAAGACAAAGCCGCCGACGAGCACGATGATGCCGTCGACAAAGATCGTGATCTGTCCCACCGACATGTGCGGCCGCTTCTTGCGCACCGACATGATGATGAGGTCCGAGCCGCCCGTGCACGACTTGTTGTTGTAAATGATCGCAAGCCCGATGGCGGCGATCGCGCCGGCAAACAGCGACGCCAACAGCGGATTCCCCGTGTAGACCGGCAGGCGCGGACTGATGACGTCGAGGAAAACGGTGTTGATCACCACGGTCTGAAACGTTCGCAAGAGGTACCGCTTCCCCAAAATACGCAGCGCCAACAAGATGATCGGCAGATTGATGACGAGCGTGCAAAGGCCGATCGGCCAGTCTGTGTAATGGTTGATGATGATGGCGATACCGGTCACGCCGCCCGGCGCAAAATCCGCCTGTGCCGCAAAGTTATAGACACCGATGGCAAAAAAGAACGACCCGATGCAGTCGACCAACAGATTGGTGCCAAACGCCTTTAAGTGAGCCGGTGTAAAGAACTTCTTCAACGAATCTTTCATCCTCTGTTATCCTCCGTCCACGGACGACGTCCCGTCGGGGACGCCCCTGTTACCCTTGCAAAAACGTAATGAGACGCCGATGGGTCTTGACCAAATCAACCCACCACATCTCGCGACCGCCTTGAAAAAATCGCTTGGTTTCGCTCATATGCGGAAGTTGAAGTTCGCGATGACTGTACGAAAGGTACGTCGGCGCTTGACTCACATAACGGTTGAGATCGAGGTCGGTGTATGTGTTCGCCAAGGCGACGGTTGCGGCATTGTAGAGGGCCGTCGGATTACGCGACAAGGACGCAAGCAGCGAAAAGATGACCTTGCGCTGGCGACCGTTTCGCTGAAAATCGCTGTCAATTTTCCGAATGCGCGCGTAATTCAAAGCTTCTTGACCGTTCATGTGATGAGCGCCCGGCGTCATACCGAGGTAACGCGCCTCTGCGTCGGTCAGCACAATGTCGACGCCGCCCGCGGCGTCGACGATGCGTCGAAAACTGTTGAAATTGACGGCGACAAATCCTTTAATCGGAATGCCGAAATTCCGTTCGACTGTTCGAACGGCCAACGCCGGTCCGCCGTACGAGTACGCCGCGTTCAACATGCCCCATTCGTGATGGCGGATGCCGATGTTGACGTACATGCCACGCATCAACGACACGAAATTGACGGTGCGTCGCGGATGATTCACCGAGATGAGCATGGTGACATCGGCACGCCCGCGGTACGAGTTGTCACGGGCATCCACGCCGAACAGCATAAAGTTTTCGGTGCCGGCAATCGGCGTCAAACCCGGCGTCTCTTGCCCCCGTGACGGCGTCGCGTTCGTAGGATCGTCGTTACGTTCGGCACGAGACACCGTCCCTTGCCCGATCAGCTGTTGCAACATTTCGAAATCGCTGTTCGCTTGGTCGCGCAAGGCCCGATCCTCGGGGCTTGCGTCCAGCGTTTCCAACAAATTCGGAGGCCACGCAAATGCCTGTGCAGAGTCGTCCCGTCCCACATAACGGACACGAGACGTAATGTCTAAAAAAACAATGCCGATGCCCGTCAAAAGCGACAATAGGATGCCGACAAGCACCCCGAAAATGATCGCGGACAAAACAGAACGGCGCGCATGCATGGCGCGTCGCTTCCTCCGTGAATGAGCATCGGTGGAATGCGGCGCCCGCCGTGGCGAGCGCCGTTTCATCGGTTGTTTCACAGATTCCCTCCCGCGTCGTGATCGCGAACCGTGAGATGACGAGAGGTGTGACTTACCAGTCGAAGCCGAAGCCACCCAGGAACTTACGTGCGCCCCACTTCATGCCGGCGTACGTGATGCCGTGCATGAGATAGAACAGGACGTAGAAGACCGCGACCATGATCAGCGTCACGCTCCACGCCTTCTTCACGCGGGCGTCGTCACGCGCCACCAGCAGACAGTTCAACGCCGCCAAGAGCGAGAACATCGGCATCAGGCGGCCCAAAAGCCAGAAGATCTGGGCAAAGCCGCTGGCCGCGGCAAACGGAATCGCCATACCGAAAATCATGACGACGAACGAAATCAAGAAGACAATATTGTGATAGGACGAATATTGCGAGAACACATCTTTCAGCGAAACATCATCCTTCACGTAGTGCTTCTTCAACACCCATGCGATGATCGGCAACACCGCCATCACGACGATGTTGATGAACCAGACGAGGAAGAAACCACCGGCATGCCACATCATCGAACGCGTCACGGCCAGGGTATTGAACAGCGTGATCAGGAACGGGACGATCGCCGCAAGCAGACCATGGATCGGCTCGATCGTGCCCAAAAGCCCGGCAGACAACCATTTGAAATAACGCTTGCCGTCGAGTTGTAACTCGGTCGGAGGTTTCGGCGGCGGAGGCGGAACCGGCTGCGGCTGCATCGGTACCGGCGGGGGGCCGCCTTGCGGTTGTTGAGGGGACGGCGCTTGGACGTGCTGCACCTCCGGTTGCGGTTGCGGAATCGGCTGCGGCTCGACGTTCGGGGCATTGATCTTGCCCTCTTCGGCACCCGGTTGCGGATGACCGCAGTTACCGCAGAACATCGCGTCGTCTTCAAGCTCGGCTTGACAGTTAATACAGTGCTTCATGTTCATCTCCTTTTAGAAATGTCAATGACTTATCCAATACAACGGCGTATGTTTCGTACGCTCACTTGCCTGTTTATTCTAACATAATACGCGCATCACCCGTCGTTACCCGTCGTTCAAATCGAAAGTTTACAAGGCGCTTACGGGCGGCGTTTCCATGATACGATGAAGACACGACAAGAAGGCTTGATCCTCAAGCGAGAAAGGACGGACACACGACCATGCGAGCTTTGATTCAACGCGTTCTTCGCGCGTCCGTGACGTGCGACAACGGCCATACGTCGTCGATCGGCCAAGGCTACATGATTCTTTTGGGCGTCGGCGAAAACGACGATGAAGCGACTTGCGCGCGCCTATGGAATAAAATTCACAAACTTCGAATTTTTCGAGATGATGCGGGCAAAACCAATCTGAACTTGGCGGCCGTCGGCGGCGATGTTTTGATCGTCTCTCAGTTCACGCTGTACGCCGACACCAAAAAGGGGAACCGCCCGAGCTTTATCCATGCGGCGGATCCCGCATCGAGCGAACGGCTGTACGACTATTTCGTGGAGCTTGCCCGACACGACGTGGAGGTGGTCGGCACCGGCTCGTTCGGCGCCGAAATGAAGGTGGAGCTCGTGAACGACGGTCCGTTCACCATCTGGCTCGACACCGACGACTTTAATTAAAGCGGCGTCATATCCGTCGCAAGCGACGTCGCGATCCACCGAATCTCCGGATGCGCGGCGGTCAACGTTCGGTGCGCCCGATCGCGGCACGCCTCCGTTTCAAACAAGCCGAAACACGTGGGACCGCTGCCCGTCATCGAACACGCAAAGGCGCCCGCGTCGGTCAGCGCGCCCACGAGCGCATGGATGACCTCGTGGCGTTTTGCGACGACCGGGAGAAAATCATTGGCCACGACCGCCAGCGGCGCATCGCCCACGTCGATCGAGGGCACCTCGGCGGCCGCACGCATCTGATCGAGGCGGCGAAAGGCTTCGGGCGTTGAAACCGTCACCGGCGGATGCGCGATCAAGGTCGGCCACGCCGGAAGCTTCGCGGGCGCGCCCATCACGTTGCCGGTGCCGCGGCAACGACGCACCCCTCCTTCCACCAAAAACGGAACGTCGGCCCCGACCGCATCGGCCACCGCCAGCACCCGCTCGCGCGACAGGTCGGCGATCCCCAGCGCGGTCATGCCCCGCGAAAGCGTCCGCAACACGCAAGCCGCGTCGGCACTGCCGCCGCCCAAACCGGCGGCGACGGGAATGTGTTTTTCCAATGTCATCTTCAAGGACACGTGTCCCGGATCGATCCCGGCGGCATCGAACAAGGCCGCCGCGGCGCGACACGCAAGATTGCTCGCATCCGTCGGCACGCCCTCTCCCGTGACGTCCAAGGTCACGCGCCCACCCTCGGGAACCCGCGTCATGCATAAAGAAAGGCGATCCGCCAGTGCGACGGTCGCCATCCAGGTGTCGAGCTCATGGTATCCGTCGGGACGTCGCCCGAGGACCTTCAGCGATAAGTTGAGTTTTGCGCGCGCGTCGGCGCGCGCGACGTATGAGCGTTCTCTGCCCACGTCTATCGGCCGTCCGACTGCAGCAGACGCTCCAATTCGTCGTCGTCGAACGCGATTTCGACGACCTTCGTCAGCAGGTCAATGTAACTGAAGCAAACGTGCTCGCTGTAGGTCGGGCTGACCGGGCAGCGTACGGTAAACACGTTCGCGGAACAATTTTCGAGGTATCCTTCATGAATCACGGTGCGCCGACGTCCGCCGTTGGACTTCAACATGATGCGCTCTCCGAGACGTTCTTCCAGCTGTTCACGACATGCGTTCAAATCTGATTTCGCGATCAAAACAATGACTCCTAAAAACAATTATTTTGGCGAATGGGCCACATTTCGCCATGAAACATTATTTTACATGAAAATGAGAAAAAATGCAAGCGCTACGCCATGTCCGTCACGATGCCGCCGCCCAAGACGTGCGCCCCTTCGTAGAACACGGCCGACTGCCCGGGCGAGGTCAGACGGACGGGCCGATCGAACGTGACGCGGGCATGCGTCCGATCGGGCGCGATCTCAATCGTCGCGGGCAAAGGTCGCCCCTGCGAACGCATCTGCACGTCGGCGTGCATCGCATCGCGCGGATCGTGCAAGACGAGATCGTCCACATCCAACGTCGTGATGTCGGCGTCGTCGGCGTCCGTCAAGATGACGGCATTTTCCCCCGGCCGGATGGCACGGACAATCATCGGGCGCCCGAACCCTTGGCCGAGCTTGCGTTGCCCGACCGTGAATCGCCAGTACCCCCGATGCGTCCCGAGGCGACGGCCGGCGCGATCAAGGAACGGCCCCGGACGGTCGGGAAGCCCCTCCGATTGCAAAAAAGCCTCGAGCGTCTCCCCCGTCAAAAAGCAGATGTCCTGGCTGTCTTTTTTGGCGGCGGCGGGATGATCGACGGCGGCAACCAAGGCGCGGGTCGCCTCTTTGGTATCATCCCCCAACGGCAATACCAAGCGTTGCAACGTGGCCTCGGGCAAGCGATACAGAAAGTAGCTCTGGTCGCGCCGTCGGTCGCTGCCTCGAAAGAGTCGGCCCGCCTTCGTCTTCGCGTAATGGCCCGTCGCGACGCCCTCGCAGCCCAAGCGATCGGCAAGTTCGATCAGGGCCGCAAACTTGATGGCGGGATTGCATGCAATGCAGGGGTTGGGCGTCATGCCGCGCTCCCAGGCCGCGACGAACGGCTCAATCACTTCCGTTCGAAAGGCCTCGCGTCGGTCGATCACATGGTGTTCCAGGCCCAGGGCGTCCGCCGAACGGGCCGCCTGTTCGTCCACCGTCCCGATCGTCCAGACGGTCGCCGAGACGACGTCCCAACCGGCGCGCACAAGCTTCACGGCGGCGGCCGCGCTGTCCACCCCGCCCGACAAACCGAGCAGAACACGTTTCGGCGTCAATGTCATATCAGGTCGCATAGGCGTATTGTACCGAATGGCCGAGGAAACTTCACGACATACGAAACGGGCAGCATTCCCACATGCTTCGCGGGAATCATCTGCCCGTTCCATTGAGGTGTACCTTCAAAGTACGCCTCCTTCCTCGTCTCCGAAAGACATGGCCACCGCCGGGCGGAGTTCGATCACTCCTTGACACATATCCGGCCCACAAAAGATCACGTTACGATGCGGCTTCCGGCAAGCGATTCCGTGGTTCGATCATTTCGGGTTCGCACCCGCTGCTTCGGATCCTTGCCTCGCGCCCACGTGGCGGTCTTCCGAGACACCCTTTTTTTTGGTTTACGTCAACTTCCCTGGAGCTTCGGACGTTCCGAACCTCACGCTTCCGTCTATGTAATCCATTAAGGTTGCCATCATATTAATTCCGCCGGACGCGCTTGTCAAGTATTTATGAGCCAATCCCGCATGATTATGCGTCTTCGGCCGCGGCCAAACCTTTACGCTTCGTCGGCGCGGGCGCGTTTTTCGAGCTGTTCGATCTCGTAATACGCCTCGGCACGATCGAGCACGCGCATCCGGGCATGCGGCGACAGGTTGCGGAACAACTTGACGAGACGGGCTTTTTGTTCGAGCAGAATGGCGTCTTGGGCGTCTTCGCCGTCAAACTCAATGTTATGACGCTGCATGTCGTACGACAACAGGAGATCTTCCTCAGTCATCTCCTCCATACCGAGAATTTGATCGAGCGACGCGCCGAACATTTCGGCCATCCGCTTGGCGGTTTTGATATCGGGATAATTGCGCCCGCTCTCCCATTGGCTGACCGATGTCTGGGTCACACCGATGGCTTCCGCGAGTTCACTTTGGGTCATGTGATTCTTTTTTCTGAAAAAGCGAATTCCGTTCATGTTTCCTCTCATTTCATCAAATTAAAAGTCCCTGAAACATGGCAAATGCCCATCATTTCATTCGAGTAATCATGATGTCGGAGTTGGCACCGTTCGAATCAGGGGGTCGAATATAAATGTATTATACAATATAAAACCATCTTTTCAAGCCTCACCTTTTGTGTACATAACAACTTTTAGGTGAGATGCCATGGTTTTATTTCGTGGAACAGGTATAATGACAAGTTTTGTGTAATTTACTTTGTAAAATATTGGTTAAATCGACGATTTTGATGAATAAATATCTTTATGCATCAAACCATTTCGGGACAGGCGCGCGAAATTGCTCGTACTCGTCGCGCAGTTGCGCCCACCGATCCAGAGCGTGCGCTTCCGCGTCGGAGCCGGGCCGACTTCTCAGCAAAGCTTGGAGCACACAGGTCATGTGGTGGTACGCCAGGCGCGTGAAAAAATACGACGGCACATCGAAATTAAAATAGAGATTGATGAGGTAGTTGCGATCTTGGCGATCGTACGTCGAAAACTCGTATAGGCAATGGCTGAGGTCATTGCCCTGCAACGTCTCGTACACAAAGAACGGCCGCACGATGCGGAGCGCGCCCGTGAGATCCAACGCAAAACATCGAGTCACATCGGCACCGAGCGACAGCGTGTAGCGGAGGCTCCGTGCATGGGCGAGGCTGCGGGCGTGGGAGAGATAGAAAGCGGCCCATCGCGTGGAACGGGCAGCATCGGGCACACGATCCTCGACGCAATCGACCAGCGATCGGGCCGCCGCCATGAGCGAGTCGCCCGACGTCGCGGCGGCGCGCTCGGTCGCCCACTCGGGCGCGCCCAGCTCAAGCAAACGCAAAAAGACCGTCAACTGCACCATGTTGGGGAAACTCACCCGTCGACGCCCGCGATTCGGAGCAACGTACGGCGCGTCCAGACGATCTTCGGCCACCAGCCAGTACCCGCCCTCGCCTCCGCCCCATTGCATCCGCGGCAACAGCGATCCCCACGCGCGAAAGATGCTGCCGAGCTGAGAGAGGGCCTCATCGATCAACATGAGATGGGCCCAGAGCTGTTGGACACGCTCCCATTCGCGCCACGGTCCGACATACAACCAATGATGGTGTCCCGCCGCGTCCACCGCATCGAAATAGGCACATTGGCGTCGCTCGTTGAACGCCATGCGTCGACCCAGCGTCCATCCGCGCGCCGCAAAGCGACGATCGACGTCACCGCGCCACGTTTCATTCCCCGATGAGGCGGCGTCTTGTGCCATGTCCATCCCCTCCTCATTCGCACAAAAACCACGGGTGGACATTCAACGTATCACGATCGATCGGGCGATTGCGCCCCATTTCGGGGCACGCATCAAACTATATTTAAATTTTGATCTCATCAAAATGACATAAAAAACCGCCCCGAGAGTGATCGGGGCGGCAAAGTATCGCGTCTTGCTTTGATCAACGGGTGCGGCCGGGATACGCTTTCAATGCGGCGTCGAGTACCTGCATCGCGTCGGCGAGGTCGTCGGTGTTCAAGACATACGCGACGCGCACTTCGTCCACGCCCATGCCGGGAGTTTGATAGAAGTTTTCGACAGGCGCGACCATCACGGTCCTGCCGTCGATCTCAAAGTCGGTCAAGAGCCAGATCGCAAATTTCTCGGCGTTGTCGACCGGCAGTTTGGCGATCGCGTAGAAAGCTCCGCCGGGGCGTTCGCAGAGGACGCCGTCCATCTTCTGCAACGCATCGATCATGATGTTGCGACGCGCTTCGTAGCGCTCGCGGATCGGCGTGAAGTATTCGGGCTCCAGATCGAACAGCGCCTTGGCGCCGATCATCTCCAAGGTCGGCACGCAGAGACGCGCCTGGCCGAGCTTCAAGGCGGCACCGATGACGTCGTGGTTCTTGCTCGTGATCGCGCCGATGCGGGCACCACACGCGGAGAAACGTTTCGAAACGCTGTCCACGATGATGACGCGGTCCAAAATGTCGGTCATCTCGCCGAAGCTCGTCGCCTTTTTGCCATCGTAGCAGAACTCGCGGTACACTTCGTCGGCGATGATGTAGAGGTCGTGATCGCGCGCGATGTCGGCCACCATGCGCACTTCGTCCGCGGTGTACACGACGCCGGTCGGGTTGCCGGGATTCGACAGCGCGATGGCGCGCGTTTTGTCGGTCAACAGCCCTTCGATCGTCGAGCGATCGGGGAGCGCAAAGCCGTCTTCGGGGCGCGTCGTGATCGGGCGCAGTTGCACGTCATACGGCGCCGCGAATCCGCGATAGTTCGTGTAGAACGGTTCGGGCACGAGGATCTCTTCTTTGGGATCGCACGTAATCAAGAACGCCCATTGGAGCGCCTCACTGCCGCCGTTGGTGACAATGATGTCATCGGCGTCGTAGGTAAGGCCGATGCGACGATAGTAACCGGCGATGCTCTCGCGCAACGGTTCCCATCCGTGGGAGTCCGCGTAAGCGAGCACGTCGATCTCTGCTTCACGCACCGCTTTCATGAAGACCTTCGGCGTTTCGATGTCGGGCTGGCCGATGTTCAGGTGATATACTTTCGTGCCGCGTTTTTTCGCTTCGTTGGCGTACGGAACGAGCTTGCGGATGGGCGAAGCTTGCATGGCTTGACTGCGTTGTGATGTTTTCATGGAATCGTTTCCCCCTTCTCGGCCGCGAGATGCGCGATGACGGCCCTCGACGCACCGGATCATAATCGTACTGCGTGCTCATCATATCACACCCGTGTCGCGGTGACGACGTGCTAAAATGGCTCCATGAAACGCCTTGTGAGCATTCCCGATGTGGCCGATCGCGCCGCGTGGATCGGGCCTTCCGACGCCCAGCCCGCGTGGTTGGCACGCCATGCCCTCGACGGCGTGGAAGTGGTCTGGTGCGACCGCCGGGCGGCCACCCGCTTTGCCCCCGGCACCGTCCTCGGGATGCACCTTCCCTTTTACGCCGACTGGCTCGATTTCTGGCGACAAGACATCGACGAGCTCGATCGCGAATTCGGCGGACGCGACGTATGGCAGACGTTCTTTCAGGGCACCGAGCCCGACGACTTGATCCGCTATTATCGCCGAGCGCTGGACGACGCCCAAGCCCTGGCCGTCGACTACGTCGTGTTCCACGTAAGCCAAGTGTCGGTCGACGAGACCTTGGGGCGGCCGTTTCGATACACCGACCAGGACGTCATCCGGGCCGCGGCCGACGCCATCAATCGATCGCTCGCGCCGGGTGCATCCGATACAGGCACGCCGTACACATTTGAATTTCTCATGGAAAACTTGTGGTGGCCGGGCCTCAACTGGCGCGATCCGGACGTGACGCGCGCGCTCTTCGACGCCGTCGAATACGATCGCAAGGGGTTCGTCCTGGACCTCGGGCATCTCGTCACAGCCGTAGGGCCCGAACACGCCGTCCCGGACATCCTCCGATGCCTCGATCGCCACGGGGACCTCGTCGATCACATCCGCGCCGTCCACCTGCACCAGCCGAATCTCGGCGACGTCCCCCCGCCGCCCGCATGGCCGGCGGCCGAAGATTATTACGACCGCTATCGCATCAGTTACGAGTACGTCGGCCTCACCGACCGCCATGACATCTGGACGATGCCCGGGTTGGACCGTCTCTTGCGCCGCATCGCGCCGACGTATTTGGTCTATGAATTTCGAGCACACGACGCGGGCGAGTTTCAACGAAACATCGCCCGACAAAACGCGTGGGTGGACGCGGCGCAACGCGCCGAACCGTCCTAGTTATACGATTGGAAAAATTCGTCTGCGAGCGCCTCGTGATGCCCCAAGACGATCATGTGGTGGTTGGCGATCGGGCGCTTCAGGAAATAATCCGTCCCCTTCGGGATATGGATGGCCATCTGCGTTCGGCACAGATCGCCGTCGTGGAGGCTCTCACGTAATTCCGCATCGGCGGCAAAATACTCGGTAAACGTCTCGTCACACTTGAACACCGTGCATGCGCTCGGCGAAAAATCGGCCGCAATGGAGACGCCGAGTCCACTTTCGAAATGGGTGGTCAGCCGATAATCCTCCGACATGTTCAGCGGCAACACGCAGTGCGCAAAAACAATGTCCCCGCGATCGGGGTAGATGCGGGACGGGTTGGCCATGAAGACGGGCTGCCGGGTCAATTCCCCGATCGTCACCATCGAGACCAGCGAACGGCTGTCGCCCTCGCACGCCGACCAAATCCCTTCGGCGTTGAGGATCGCGAGCGCGAGACACCCGGAAATGGCGAGCGGCTCCAAGAGATCGAAACAGCGCAGCGTGAATCCGTCGAGTTCGTAGCGATCGACGATGCGGCGACAGGCGCCGTAGACCCCCAAAGCGCGCTCCATCTGCTCGCGATCGTACCCTTTGGCAAGTAAGCGCTCGGTCCATGCGTTCGGCGTGTATCGCCGGACTTCGCATTCGGAGAGAATCTCCTCCATCGGGACATCGACGAGTTCCATGCCGGTCCGTTCACGCAACACGTCGCGATCCACGGGTCGTCCGATGAGCCAGCTCGATTCTCCCGTGACGCCGAGCCTCATCCCGCGAAGACGTGCACGCGTCTCCGCGACGCGGATCACTTGTCGGAGACGCGCCGCCAATGCTTCGGGCGTGCCATGCAAGATCTCCCCGTGTTCGCCTTGTTCGCGCAAGAACGACAAGATTTCCATCGAGGCAGCCAGCGAGTTGTGGGAGCGCGTCGTCAAGAGGTAGTAGGGACCGTCGACGTCGCGATAGATCTTCTTGAATGCTTGCTCGGAGCCGCCCGAACCGATCAAAAACAGGTGGAGCGGGGCATCGCCGAACGCGTCGGCGTTATCCGTGAACGTCAACGGCTCCCCGAGGGCCTCGGCGACGTCGTCGAGAAAGGCATGAAGCGATGGCAGCAAGTACGGGTCGCGGTTGTCCGCGGGAGCTTTGATGAGCCATACCGGGCGTGACATGGGCGGGTCCTCCTTGGTTGTGAGTCGTAGATCAATGAAAAATCCGACGAATTAACGATGGCGCTTTTTGGCTTGCATACGGCGTTCACGCTCGCGCTGGCGTTGATTGCGCTTGCGTTCGCGCTGACGCTCGATGCGCTCGCGATCGGATACGTGGTCGAGCATCTCGGGCGGGATCTCGCCGTTCGCAAAACGCTCCATGATGTCATCGATGTTTTGGCCGCGCAGCGAACGCCACGAAATTTGGGAATCGTCGAAGAAGTCTTCGATTTTGGCCAATTCGACGCCGCGGCGCACCTTCATGGTCGTCGTCTTGACCATGTCCTTCAGGCTGTAAAAGTACGAGCGGATGCCCTTAAAGGACGGCAACGTGCGATTGACATCCTCAATGATCGAGGTCAGGGCCGCCGCCCGATCTTCGTCGGTGGGATCGCGTTGCACCAAGTCGCGCAACTTCGCTTCATCGACGACGACTTTCGCCGAGATGACGAATTCTCCCGAATGACTCTCGTGGCCGAAGACGAAGGCGTCGCGCACGACGTCATGTCGCGTCAAGAGCGCTTCGAGCTCCTCGGGGAACACTTTTTTGCCGCTGGAGAGCACGATCATCGACTTGCTTCGACCCGTGATGATGAGGCTCTTTTTCCGCGTCCAATAACCGTTGTCGCCGGTGTGCAACCATCCGTCGGCATCGATCGCTTCGGCGGTCGCGACCGGATCGTCGAGGTACCCCTTCATGATGACGTCCGAGCGCACGAGAATTTCGCCCGTCTCGCCGCGTTTTCCGCCGTTGTCGATGGCCATTTCAATGCCCGACAAGGGCTGCCCGACGGTGCCGAAATGGTTGACCACGGTGTTGCCGCCGCAGACCACGGGCGAGGTCTCCGTGAGGCCGTAGCCGGCCAACACTTCGACGCCGATGGCACGGAAAAACTTGAGAGTCTGGCGTTCCACAGGCGCGGCCCCGCAGATGATGTATCGCAACGTGCCGCCCAGACCGTCGAGCACGTCTTTCATGATTTTTCGGCGGCGGTCGATGCCGATCTTATAGAGGAAGGTCGACCATTGCAGACCGAATTTGAGCTTTTTCGTTTGACCGGATCGCTTCGCCTCCTGCAACACGCGACGATAAATCGCATCCAGAATGGCGGGCACCACCACCGTCAATTGCGGCGAGTGTTCCTTGAGATTCTTGCCGATGTAGCGCAGACCGTCACAGACATGCACGACACCGCCGAGCGACATGGCGGTCAGGAAACCGCACGTGTTTTCGAAGGCGTGGTGCAACGGCAAAATCGAGAGCGTCCTGAGCGGCGGGTCGAAACTCACCGATCCCAAGAGCGCTCGGATGTCGGCCGTGATCGATTTGTTTGTCAGGACGACGGCCTTCGACGCGGCGGACGTGCCGGACGTAAAAAGGATGGCGGCATCGTCGTCCGGATCGGGCGCCGGCAAGAGTTCCGGCACGGTTTCCGAGGCGACCAGTTGCCCGATGACGTCATCGAGCACGAGCATGTTGTCGTCGATGATTTGGGTCGCTTCGATCGCCTCACGCTCTTCCGCTTTGGCCGTCCCGCGATCCATGGCAACGCAGTGCGTAAGATGCGGCAAGGTCGACCGCATCGCTTGCACATCGGCATGCCATGAAGCGTCATACACAAACATCGCGGCTTGGCTGCGTTCCAAAATGGGACGGACTTCTTGAGGTTTGAGCAGACGATCGACGGGCACGATGACGCCGAAGCCCGAGGCCACGGCCATCCACGTCACCATCCACATGTAGCTGTTGGCCCCGATCAGGGCCACGCGGCTGCCTTGGGGGATGTGTTCTCCGAGCCAATGTTGCACGCGCGCGACATCGGCCGCGAAATCGTCGTATGTGCGCGCGAAAATATGGCCGGCATTCGGCTTAACGCGCCAACGAACGGCATCTCGGTCTCCGTAGAGATCACGGCCGCGGGTCACGATGTCGCGCAACGCATAAATCGGCGGCGCTTCGTACCACGTTTTCCCGCGGACGATTTCGAGCGGATCGGTGGGCGCCGGGCGAGGATGAATTCGCCCCGGCATGGGTCGCTTATCGCGCACTTAGCTTAAAAACATCTCCCGATACAACAGGAAATGTGGCACAAACACGGCGGCGAGCAGAATGATCGCCACGACGGCAATCAACATGCCGGCCACCCCCAAGCCGCGACCGTCACGGTCGTCCACCTTGGAGCGGCGCATGCCGATCGGCGAGCAAATGAGCCCCAGCAACGCAAAGACGGCACCGGCGATGCCAAGCGCCATCGTCGAATAGTAATGCGTGTAGAGGGCCAGCTGTGAATTGCCCGCGTACGTCAAATAATTCGTGAAGGCTTCCTTAAAGAAGGGCACCAGGAACAAGCTCAAGAGGCTCGACGTAAAGCCGAACGCGGTGCTGCCCGGCACGCCTTGGCGCACCTTTTTCTTCGGTGGCTCTGCGGCCGGCACGGGTTGCGTGTAATACGTCACGGTTTGCACGTGTTTTTCCGCGGCGTCTCGATCGGGTTCCTTGTAAACGTACGTCTCTTCCACGGCTTTGGCGGGCACTTTTTCATCGCAATCGCAAGGAGCGGCGTGGGTCATATTTTGTGCTTCCGACGCGACGTTCACGTCATCAGAATATGTGGATTCGTTCATGTAAGTCATTCCTTTCATGGCCTGACAACAAGGCGCGGCAGCTTCGACGGATGATGTCTACCGTCGATGTCAACCGCACAAGTTGATCAATGTTTGTTCAATTATACCGTATTGTCGGAGATTCCTTTGTCACGTATCCATCCGAAAACCGTCGAAAATCGCATCGTACAACGCGTTGACGCTTTTCTGACTCTCCACGAGCAACTGTTCGTAGCGCGCCAACAAGTCGTGCCCCAGCGGCGTGAGCGTGCTGCTGCCGCCTTCTTGGCCGCCGGGACGGCGAATCAGCACGGGCGCCCCGAGCTGTTCTTCCAGCAGATTCAAGATTTGCCAGCCCTTGCTGTACGACAATTTCATCTGCAGACAGGCCATGCGCACGGAACCCGTCTCGTCGATGAGGCGCAACAGCGTCGCGGGGCCGGGACCGAAGAAAATAAAGTCGCGCGCGAGGCTGAGCTTCAGGCGGGCGCGAAGCGGCAAATGGCTGTCGCTTTCGTCCAGCCCGACGCCGAAGTCGTCCACGTCGCCGACGCTCGGCAGCACGCCGGGTTCGTCGGTGGCCAAACGCTCGACCGTGCCCGGCACGGCCTCGATCAGATCGGCGACGGATGCTCCCTCACGGGCGAGGATCGCGGGAATCATCTCGCGGCGCACCGCCAAGGGCAAGCCGTCTTCGCCGTTGTACACGGGCAGGGCGAGATCGGCCTCGGCATGCAGCACCGACGCCAGGGTTTCGCGATTGAGCATCGGCACGAGCGGTGTCGTCACCACCACCCGATCGCACGCTTTGCACGTACGGTCGATGTACGCCAAACCCTGACAAATATCGTCGTACACGGTGGTCTCCGCCCACGCTTCGTTGCGCATGGAGACGACGCCCATCCGCGCCAGGTGGCGCTCCAACGTCGCGTGTTCAAATCCGGTGATGACGACGATCGGCGCCACGCCCGCCCATTGCAGATAGGCGATGACGCTCTCGATGAAGGTCACCTGGCCGGCCTTGATCATGGCGGGTAAAATCTTTTTGTGATCGCGATCGATGTCGGTCACGGCATCGGCGCGCTCGAGCGGGCGCGCCGCCGCAATCACGGCCGACGCCCTCGAAGACGTGGGTTTTCCGTTGAATGCCACCCCATGGCCCTCCTTCATCATCGCGCTATTTTTTCTTCTTCCGATAGAACGTGTCTTCCAGCGGCAAGCGCGTACGCATTTTACCGTCCAAACGGTAATAGGCGTGGGTCACGGCCGGCGCGATCGGCACACAGGACAGTTCGCCGATGCCGCGCGCTCCGTACGCGGATGCCATGACGCCGGGGCCGCGCACGATGTGGGTCTCGATCTCCGGGACTTTCGTCGCGCGGAACAACCCGTACGTGCCGAGTTTGAAATCGGGCACGCCGCCGGGGTTCTTGAAGTCTTCCGTCAAAGCGTAGCCGAGGCTCATGACGCAGCCGCCCTCGATCTGGCCTTCGACGGCCGTCACGTTCACGGGGGTGCCGAGGTCATAGGCTCCGACCATCTTTTGCAGTTCGCCCTTCTCGTCGATGATCGCCACTTCGCAGCCGTAGCTGTAACCGATGTGGCTTACGGGGTTGGGCTTGTCGGATCCCATGGGATCGGTCGGCGGTCCGAATTCGCCGAAGAATTCGCGCCCCTCCAGTCGGGTGATGTCGCCGTCGACATCGTCCAAGGCGGCTTTCAAATCGTGCGCCGCCCGACGGGTCGCCTCGCCGGTGAAGAGGGTCTGACGCGACGCCGTGCTCGTGCCGGCGTCGGGCGTGCGGTCGGTCTTCGGTTTTTCGAAGACCGTATCGGTCACCGCGCAGTCGAGCGTCTCGCACACGATGGTCGTGACCATCTGCGCGATGCCCTGACCGGTGCAGGCGGCCGACGTCCGAATGTGGACTTTGCCGTCCTCGACCGACAAAGTGCAGCGCCCGAAGTCGGGTAAGCCGACGCCGATGCCGGAGTTCTTAAAGCTGCAGGCCAGTCCAGCGTACGGACTCGACTCGTACGCATCCCGCACGGCCTCCAGGCACTCGGCCAAACCGCAGCTCTCGTCGACGATCTGCCCGTTCGGCAAGACGTCGCCCGGACGCACGACGTTTTTGTATCGGAATTCCCACGGGTCGATGCCGCATTGGTCGGCGAGCAAGTTCATGTTGCACTCCATGGCGTAACAACTCTGCGTCACGCCGAAGCCGCGGAACGCGCCGGACACGACGTTGTTCGTGTACACGGCTTTACCCGTGATGTCGATGTTTTGGAAATTATACGGCCCGCCGGCATGGGTGCACGCACGCTGCGTGACGGGGCCGCCGAGCGAGGCGTACGCCCCGGTGTCGGAGACGATCTCCGCGATCAGGGCGGTGACGCGACCGTCGGCATCGCACGAAGTCGTCATCTTCATCGTCATGGGGTGACGCTTCGTGTGCACCAACGTGCTGTCGCGGCGCGAAAGCTTCACTTTGACACGGCGACCGGTCTTCCACGCGATCAGGGCCGCATGATGCTGGACGCTCATGTCTTCGCGCCCGCCGAAGGCTCCGCCGACGAGACCCGATTGCACGTGCACTTGCGACGGGTCGATCTTGAGCATGGACGACACCTCGCGGCGTTCGTCGTAAATTGATTGCGACGCCGTGATCAGATGGACGCCGCCGTCCTCGGACGGCCACGCGATCGCGCATTCCGTTTCGAGGAACGCATGCTCTTCCCACGAGACGACGTACGTCTCGGTGACGACATGCGCCGCTTCGGCGACGGCCTTTTGCGCGTCGCCGCGGATCAGGCGTTCGCTCGAAAGAATGTTGCCTTTTTCGTGCACTTTCGGCGCGTCGGGTTTCATGGCTTCGAACGGGTCGAGCACCGGCGTAAGCTCGGTGTATTCCACCTCGATCCGATCGAGGATGTCGGGGAGGCTCTCTTTTTTCGTCGCCACCGCCAATGCGATGGCATCGCCGACGTAGTGCGTGATGTCGCCCTCGCGGATCATCACGTCCCAGTCCTCGATGATGTGCCCGATCTTGTTGTTCGGCACATCGTCGGCCGTCAACACGGTGATGCAATCGGGGTGCTCCAACGCTTTCGAAATATCGATTTTATCGACGCGGGCGCGCGGATACTTCGAGCGCAGCGCTTCGCCGTACACCATGTCGTCGAATTGGTAATCGTCGGGGAATTTGCCGGTGGCCAAGACCTTCTCCGCGACGTCGATCCTCGGGGATCGGTCGCCGACATGCGCTTCGGGCGAGACCGACGGCACGGGGTCGCCCGAGCGGAAAAACGCGGCCGCCATCTCGATGGCGTCGACGATTTTCTTGTAGCCCGTGCAGCGGCATAAGTTGCCGTTGATGGCTTTCGCGATCTCGGGACGCGTCGGCTCCGGATTTTTGTCCAAGAGCGCTTTCGCCGCCATCACCATGCCGGGCGTGCAATAACCGCACTGAACGGCGCCGGCTTCGGCAAAGGCGTGGACATAGACGTCCTTTTCGCGCGGGGTCAGCCCTTCGACGGTGATCAGTTCCTGCCCGTCAAATTGCGATACCTTGCGAACGCACGCCTTGACGAGTTTGCCGTCCGCGATGATCGAGCAGGTGCCGCACGCCCCCTCGCTGCAACCGTCCTTGACGGAGGTCAGCCCGAGGTCGTCGCGCAGGTAGTCGATCAGACGTTTGTCGTGTTCGACGACACGGCAAGTTCCATTGATGGTCAACGTATAAGCCATGATTGCCTCACTAACTGGTTTCGGGTGGATGATGTCACTCAGCGGATATCCATCGTCGGCAACGCCCGCTTCAAATAGCGGCCGTCGGTCGCCTCGACGGCAATCTCACCGTTTTGTACTTTATGTCGTCCGCGCAGGAAGACGTCGCGGATCTTGCCTTGCATCTCGAACCCTTCGTACGGCGTGTAGTCGACGTTTTCATGCAGATCGTCGACCGTGACCGTCCAACGCACCTCGGGGTCCAAGACGACGATGTCGGCGTCGCTTCCGGCCTGCAGGATGCCCTTTTTCGGGAAAAGTCCGAAGTATTTGGCCGCGTTCGTCGACGTCACGACGGAATAACGGTTGATGTCGAATCGCCCGCGCGCCACGCCGTAGGTGTACAGCAAGTGCATGCGCAATTCGATGCCGGGCGCCCCGTTCGGGATCTTCGTGAAATCGTCGCGACCCATCTCTTTTTGTCCGACGAAATTAAACGAACAGTGGTCGGTGCCGACGAATTGGATGGCCTTCGATGCCAATCCTTGCCAGAGCGCCTCTTGGTCGCGGCGTTCGCGCAAGGGCGGGCTCATGATGAATTTCGCCCCTTCGAAGTCGTCATCGGTCGGCCCACCGTAACGTGAGCTCTCCAACAACAAGTACTGCGGGCACGTCTCAACGACGATGTCGAGATCGCGTTCCCGCGCGCGCATGATCGCGGACAGACCGCGCTGCGACGACAGGTGCACGACGTGATGGTTCGCGTGGAGCAAGCCGTTGATCGTCTCCAGGCGCCCGATGGCCTCCTCTTCGAATTCATCGGGACGCGTGCGTTGGTGATAATACGGCGTCAGGTGCCCCAGGGCTTTCGCCCGCTTCACCAGGACGTCGATCAAAAGGCCGTTTTCGCAGTGGAAGCCGATCGTCGCGCCCAAGCGCTTCGACTCCTCCAAGGCCTCGTAGATTTCATCTTCTTGAACCATCATGTTGTTGCGGTAGGCCATGTACATCTTGAACGATGTGATGCCCCCGTCCACGATGGATGCCATCTCGCGCTTGAGTCGGTCGTTCCACTCGGTCATCGCCATGTGGAAGCCGTAGTCGATCGCACATTTACCGTCGGCCTTTTCATGCCAACGCTCCAGACCGCGTGCCATCGATTCGCCGTGGAATTGCGTCGCGAAGTCGAGGACCGTGGTCGTGCCTCCGGCCAAGGCGGCGCGCGTACCGGTCGCAAAGTCGTCGGCCGTCACCGTGCCCATCGATTCGAGCTGCAGGTGGGTGTGCGTCTCGATGCCGCCGGGGAGAAAATAACAGCCCTCGCAGTCGAGGACCGTCTCGTCCGGTCGCGGCGTCAAATCGCCGATCTCATCGATGACTTCGCCGCAGATGCGAATGCTGCCGCGAATGGTTTTGTCGGGCAGGACGATGAAGCCGTCCTTCAGCAAGATTGTTGGTTCCATACTTCCCTCACTGTGCCCGCGCGCCCATGGGCGCGCGGGCGTCTTTAAGCGGATCTTTGATGTCGTCGGCGCGCGGGGCGCCGATCATGCGATTACAAGTTCTTCCAAACTTCTTTCGCGCGTTCCGTCGAACGGGCGTAGATGGCCTCTTGGTCGACCGTCAAAATCTCGCGGTCGCGCATGATTTCTTTGCCGTTGATGATGACGTCGTTCGTCATGCGGCCGTACCCGCCGAACAAGAGGTGACCCTTCCAGTTGTCGCCGCCGAACGGAGTGAACGGGTGGTAATCGAGCGTGATGATGTCGGCGTACGCCCCGGGCTTCAAAATGCCCAAGGGGCGCTTGAAGTGCTTCGCCGCGATCGCGGGATTGCCTTCAAAGAGCAGCTTCAGCGCTTCGTTGAACCCGACGGTCGGGTCGGCCAGGCGATGCGATTGCAGGATCTTCGACACTTTGATCGACTCGAGCATGTCGTGGGTGTAGGCGTCCGTGCCGATCCCCAAACGAATGCCGCGGTTGAGCATCCCGATGACGGGCGTCGCGCCGACGGCGTTGCCCATGTTCGACATCGGATTGTGGACGACCGACGTGTCGGTCTCCGCCAAGATGTCGAGCTCGCGTCCGTTGACGTTGACGGCATGGATCGCCAGCGTCTTCGGGCCGAGGATGCCCCAGCCGTTCAAGCGCTCGACGACCGTGCAGTCGTATTTCTTATAGGCGTCGTACTGGTCCGCGCGGCCTTCGCCGACGTGGATGTGGTAGCCGGCGTCGAGGCCTTCCATCGCCGTGACGCATTTTTCCATCGTCTTGTCGGAGATGGTGAACGACGCGTGCATACCGAACATGCCCTTGATCATGTCTTGTTCGTCCGTGTTCATCGCCTTGATGAAGTCGATGTTTTCTTGGATCTCTTCGTCCGTGATCGCCTCGCCGTCACGATCGGACACTTCCATCGAGAACGAACCGCGAATGCCGATGTCCTTGGCCGCTTCGGCCAGCGTGAAGAGCGATCCCTTCGCCGCATGGGGACTGGCGTGGTGGTCGAACAGGGTCGTCACACCGTTGCGAATGCTGTCGATGTACGTCGTGTACGCCGAGAGTTCGTTGTCGACCATCGTCAGGCTGCGATCCAGCGCCCACCAGAGGTTCTCCAGAATCTCGAGGAAATTGCGCGTCGGGCGTGATGCGCCGGTGCCGCGGGCATACGAACTGTAAATGTGCGTGTGCGCGCAGATCATGCCGGGCATGATGACGCGGCCTTTCGCGTCGAGGATGTCGTCCTCGGGGTACTTCGCCTTGATGTCTTCCAACGATCCGACGGCGTCGATGACCCCGTCGCTGAAGCGGACGGCACCACACTCAAAATAGGGTGCGGCGGGATCGTTTGTGATCAGTCTTCCATTGCCAATAATCATGGTGTCTTCTCCTAACTTACGTTGCGGTACGTGCGTTCTAGTGTCCGGGGAGCATCATCCACGGCGCA
This sequence comes from Saccharofermentanales bacterium, assembly GCA_050945495.1. Classification (GTDB taxonomy): domain Bacteria; phylum Bacillota; class Clostridia; order Saccharofermentanales; family DTU023; genus UBA4923. The sequence goes on along the minus strand of JBMNTA010000012.1, from coordinate 12,109 downwards.
TGTTCTTCCACGCCGCAGATGACGGCCGCCATCTGCGGGCCGACCTGCGCTTCGAGTTGATCGCAGGCGACGTCCGACACGCGACCGCGCTCATCGCGGATGCGGTAATGATCATCATCGATTTTCAGGAAACCGATGTTTTCGGAATGTTCGAAGTCCTCGTTCGACCAGAACAAGGTCAATTTATCTTTGTAAGGCTTGCCGGCGTGCGGGCAGAAGGTGGCGCAGTTGCCACACTCGTTGCACATGCCGTCGACGTGCACGATTTGATCGGGGTTGTCGAAGCCCTTCAAGGGGATCGCGACGTTCGCGCGGTTCGGGCACACCTCGGTGCACACGCGGCAAATCTGATCGCAGACAAGGCAGCGATGGCCCTCTTCGTTCGGCAGGAGCGATTCCTTGAGAACGCCGCGGCGTTCGACGATGTCGGATGCATCGACCGGCACCTCGACGTGAACGAAGTCGTGTTCGAGGTGTTCGCGCGAGAGGATGTCGAGTGCGACGGCTTTGGCATCGCCCATCGCGGCCACGACGGTCGACGGGCCTTGACGGCAGTCGCCGATGACGTAGACGCCGTCCTCGGATGATTCGAGCGTCGCGGACAATCTCGGATTGCCGCGATCGTCGGTGACGAGGCCGTACGCTTCAAAGAGGCTGCCGTCGACGCGGGCGCCGGTGGCGCCGATCACGGTGTCAAACGGGAGCTCTTCGTATTCGCCGATGCCGACGCAGGCGCGACGGCCGGACGCATCAAAGTCGCCCAGGCGCTGGCGCTCGCAGACCAAGGTCTTGCCGTCGTAAGACACGGGCGAGAGCAGTTCTTTCCACCGGATGTCTTCGTTCATCGCGGCGTCGAACTCGTCTTGGCTTGCGGGCGAGTACATCTCCGTGCGGCGATACACGATCGTGACGTCCGGCTCGCCCGGCATGCGTTTCGCCAGACGGGCGGCGTCCATCGCGACGTCGCCGGCACCGACGACGGCCACGCGTCGGCCAAGATCTTTCGGACCGTTGGCCTTGACGTCGACCAAGAAGTCCAGCGCATCCACGATGTGCTCTTGGCCTTCCTTCACCGGGGAACGCCCCTTGGCCCAAGCACCGACGGCCACAATGACGTAGTCGTAATCTTTTTTGCGTTCGGCAAGCGAGACGTCGGGATCGGCATTGAAATACACCTTCGCCCCGACCGAGGTCGCGAGTTCAAAGTCGCGGTCGATCTCATCTTCCGTGATGCGGAACGAGGGAATCGCGTAGCGCACGATGCCGTGCGACGCGGCGCGTTTTTCGAAGACATCGACCTCGATGCCGTTGCGGCGCAGGTAGTACGCGGCGGCCAAGCCGCCGGGGCCGGCCCCGATCACGCAAACTTTCTTGTCGCTGCGAAGCGGCGGGACCTCAACGCCCTTGACGTAATCCGCTTGCGCCTCCACCGCGGCCTTCTTCTTGATGTCGCGCATGTGGAGCGACTCCTCGTAGTCAAGCCGTGTGCAGTGTTCGCGGCACGGTTGCGCACACAGGATGCCGGTGATCGTCGGGCACGCATTATCGATCGCGATGACACGCATCGCTTCGTCGTATTTGCCCTGCGCGACGAGCGTGTTGTATTCGGGAATTTGTTGTTGAATGGGGCAACCGCCGTCTTTACACGGCGCTTTGTAGCAGTCGAACAGCGGAAGCGTCGAATGCGTCTTGCGCGAGGCGACTTTCTCGCGCCAGCGCTTCTGCAGGCGCGGATCCTCGAGCGTCTTCTTCAAAAGCGCTTCGAGCTTGGAGACGTCGACTTTTTCGGGATCGCGCAACAAGGCTTCCGTTTCGGTCGCCATCTGGTGGAACCTGGCGTAGCCGCCCGGTTTCAAAAGGGTGGTCGCGACGGTGACGGGCCCGATGCCGACCTTCAAGAGTTCGTCCACGTTCAGCGCGTCGGCGCCGCCGGCAAACGAAATCGGCAGTCGGCCTTCAAACGGTTTCGACAAGCGATAGGCCAACGTCAAGGTCAACGGCATCAGCGAACGTCCGGACATGTACATTTCTTCGGACGGGACTTCGTCGCGTTTCACGTCGACGGGGCACGTGTTCGAAAGCTTCACGCCGAAGACACGGCCTTCTTCTTCTGCGACCTTCATCAAGCGCGTGAAGATCGCGATCGCATCGTCGTATTGCAAGTCTTCTCGGAAGTGCGTATCGGGAAAATGAATGTAATCGTAACCCAATTCGTCGAGCGTCTGCCGCACATAGTCGTAACCGAGCATCGTCGGATTGCATTTGACAAACGTATCGAGGTGTTTTTCCGTCAGGAGGTAATGCGCGATTCGCTCGATCTCATCGGGCGGACAACCGTGCAGCGTCGAAAGCGTCACGGCGGTCGAGACGTTCGGCGAAATCGCCTCGACGAACGCTTCGTCGACGTGCTTGAACATCACGATGTGCCCTTTAAGGAAATCGACGCATTCTTTAAAGATCGGGGTGTCGGACGCATCCTTCAACCCCTCGATAAAGCGATCGATTTTCGGCAATTTGATGCCTTCCAAATCGTAGCCGACGCTCATGTTGAACGCGAAGTCCTCACCGTCGGACAGGCCGAACTCTTTGGCCAACACCTTGATCGCAAACCACGCTTTGACGTATTCGTCAAACGCTTCTTCGACCGTCAGTTCCGTCGACCATTCGCAGTTATAGCATTCGTCCTCGGCGTTGATGCACGGCTTGGGGACGGCATGGCGAATCTCTTCGCCGTCCATCTTCTGCACCGTCTTCAACTCAATAAAGCGGGCGCCCGCCAAGTACGAAACGATGATGTTCTGGGCAAGTTGAGAATGGGGACCGGCCGCCGGGCCCACGGCCGAGGCGAGTTGATCGCCGAACGGCGTCACCCACCGCTTATCGGAAGCATTCTTATAGAACTTGCATGCCTCCAGTCCGAACACACTTTGCTTTTGTTGATACTCTCGTAGACTCCAGTCGATGAGGTTGCCGAATGGGATCGGCCGCATAATATCGCTCATAACGTACTCTCCTTCTCTGCGGGTTTTTATGGCCTCATGTCGGACGGCCCGACGATCTCCATTTTGAGTTCGAGGCAACGCCCTTCAAAAATGAGCGCGCAAACTTAGGCCGTATTTATATATTAACAGTTTTTCGCGCATAAATTACAAAAAAACAGGGGATATCCGCATAGGACACCCCCCATTTTGCTTATCGTGTGAAAAAGGCCGTGGTCTCAGGCTTACGCCTCGGGCGCTTCGGGCGCGTGCTCGAGGTACAGCGTCGGGAAGACGCTGTAGATCGCGGCGGCGCGGACGAGGTCTTCTTTCCAGGTGATCTCGTTCGGCGAGTGCGCTTGTTCTTCGGCGCCGGGGCCGAGGCCGATGCACGGGATGCCGTGGCGGCCCATGATGGCGACGCCGTTCGTGGAGAAGGTCCACTTGTCAACGACGGGCTCTTCATACAGGTTCGTGTACGCTTCGACGAGCGCGGTCGTCTGCGGCGCGTCTTCGGGGATGACCCACGTCGGGAAGTAGCAGTCTTGGACGTACACTTCGCCGGTCCAGGACGGACGGTCGTATTTGTACATGCTGACTTCCGCATTGTATTTCTTGACCGACGGCAGATCTTCGATTTCCTTCAGCGCGGACTTGTAGGTCTCGCCCCACGTCAGACGGCGGTCGAGCGAGATGGCGCAGCTGTCGGCCACCGCGCAGCGCGACGGCGACGTGTAGAAGATCTGGGAGACGGTGACGGTGCCCTTGCCGAGGAACGGGTCGACGTGCAAGCGCTCGTTCAGTTCGCGGACCTCGTGCAGGATGTCGGCCATTTTGTAGATGGCGTTGTCGCCGCGTTCGGGGGCCGAGCCGTGGCAGGCGCGACCGTAGACGTCGACGCGGATTTCCATGCGACCGCGGTGACCGCGGTAGACACGCATCGAGGTCGGTTCCGTCGAGACGACGAATTCCGGACGAATGTTGTCGTGCTCAATGATGTAGAGCCAGCACATGCCGTCGCAGTCTTCTTCCTGAACGGTGCCGGTCACGAGGACTTGGTACTCGTCGTTCAAAAGATCGAGGTCTTTCATCATCTTGGCGCCGTAAACGGCCGAAACGATGCCGCCGAGCTGGTCGGACGCACCGCGTCCGCCGATTTCGGTCTCGTTCTCGTACCCTTCGTAAGGATCGAAGTCCCACGTCTTGATTTCGCCGATGCCGACGGTGTCGATGTGGGCGTCAAACGCGATCAGGCGCTTGCCGGATCCCATCCAGCCCATCACGTTGCCCAAGGGATCGATGTCCGTTTTATCAAAGCCGAGCTTCTCCATCTCTTCTTTGATGCGATGGACTTTACCCTCTTCCTCACAGCTCTCGCCGCCGATCTTGATGAGATCGCGCAGGAAGCGGACCATGTCCTCACGGTACGATTCCGCGAGCTCGCGAACCTTCGCGTAGTCAATGTTTGCTTTAGCCATAGGGTGTGCTCCTTTTGTAAAAAATTAAATGGTTTATCTGAAATCCGTTCGCGCCGCGGTGACGGCGCGAGCCGGTGCATTCCCGGTGAAAGAAAGGGTCAACCGCGCGGTTGACCCTTTCCGAAATGATGCTTAGGCGTTGTCGGCCCAACGGGGACGATCGGCATTCCAAAGCTCTTCGAGCTTGGCACCCGGGTTCTTGATCTTTTGCAAGAAAATCATCGCCGCGATGATGTAGGGCTTAAAGCTCGCTTGTTTGTAAAGCGGGACGCGATAACGGTCGAAGACCGACGCATCGACTTCGCCGTGTTCACAGGAGACATCCGTGATGTCGGCGGGCAGGCAGTGCAGGTACAACGCCTTGCCGTCGCGCGTGAGCTTCATCATCTCTTCCGAGCAGGTCCAATCCATGTGCGACGCGTTTTGCTGCAAGAGTTCTTGCTCGAGCGCGTCGATGCCGGCTTGGTCGCCCTTGGCGTACAGATCCGTGCGGATTTCCATCGCCTTGTACGGCGCCCAGCTCTTCGGGTACACGACGTCGGCGTCTTTGAAGGCCTCTTCCATCGATTCGACGCGACGGAAGGTACCGCCGTACATCTCTTCGTTGTGGCGGGCGACGTCTTCGATGTCATGCATGATGTCGTAGCCTTCGGGGTGCGCGAGGACGACGTCCATGCCGAAGCGGGTCATCAGGCCGATGACGCCTTGCGGCACCGACAGGGGCTTGCCGTACGACGGCGAATAGGCCCATGTCATCGCGACTTTTTTACCGCGCAGGTTCTCAACGCCACCGAACTCGTGGACCATGTGCAACGTGTCGGCCATGATCTGTGTCGGATGGTCGATGTCGCACTGGAGGTTGACCAACGTCGGACGTTGCTCCAACACGCCGTCTTCGTAGCCTTCGTTGACGTATTCGGCGACGTTCTTCATGTACGTGTGGCCTTTGCCGATGTACATGTCGTCGCGAATGCCGATGACGTCGGCCATGAACGAGATCATGTTGGCGGTCTCTTTGACGGTCTCGCCGTGCGAGATCTGCGACTTGCCTTCATCGAGGTCTTGAATCTCGAGGCCGAGCAGGTTGCATGCCGAAGAGAAGGAGAAGCGCGTCCGCGTCGAGTTGTCGCGGAACAGCGAAATACCGAGCCCGGAATCAAAGATGCGGGCACTCTTGTTGTTCTCGCGCAGTTTACGCAGCGCGTCGGCGACGGTGAAGATCGCCATGATTTCATCCTGCGTTTTGTCCCACGTCAGGAAGAAGTCGTTTTGGTACAACTCGTGAAAGTCGTAACCTTCCAGCCGTTTAATCAGTTGTTGCATGTCCATTCGTTCGATGATCCTCCTACTATGATTTCCGAAAATTACATGTCGGCCAGTACGCCGGTCTTTTCGTTGAATGCTTCGATCAGGCGATCGATCTCATCGACCTGGTTGTGGATGTCGTCCCAGTAGTGCTTGTCGTACCACTGCGCGTTGAGTTCGTCGACGGAGCGACCTTGCTGCTCAACCCAGGTGTAGTACTTTAAGTTGTGGACGCGTTTGCGCGTGACGTACGTGAATTCCTCCATGTGGTCGGTCTTCACGGAGGCCAGATGCTTCCAATAGTCGCGTGCCGCGAGGTCGCGCGAGTAGGGCTCCGCCTCGTTCAGTTCTTCAACACGCGAGCCGTACATCTCGGACGAGTCGGTGGCGACGGTTCCGAGGATGTCGTTTTCCGTCAATTCGTAGTATTTGGCCATCTTGATGCAGCCCAGAACGTTCGCGATGCCGCTGATGCCGAGCAAGGGCAGGAGGTCGAGCATCTCGTCGGAGACGCCGGTCTCTTCTTTCAAGAAGTCGCGGCCGATCTCGGTATTGAACAGACGCAAGAGGTTCTGTGAGTCGTTATCGTCGATGTCACAGACCATGTCGGTGTTCTTGATGTTGTGGACGAACGGGACGTGCTTGTCGCCGATGCCTTCGATGCGGTGACCGCCGAAGCCGTTGTTCAGGATCGTCGGGCACTGGAGCGCTTCGCCGACCGCCACTTTCATGGTCGGATATTGTTCTTTCAGGTAGTCGCCCGCGCTCATCGTGCCGGCGCTGCCGCTCGTAAAGAAGACGCCGAAGAAGCGATCGTCTTTGCCCTTCACCGTCTCAAACATTTCTTGCAATGCGGGACCCGTGACGTGGAAGTGCCACATGACGTTGCCCATCTCTTCGAACTGGTTGAAGATGACGCAATCGGGACGCGTGCGACGCAGTTCCCACACCTTGTCGAAGATCTCTTTGACGTCGCTCTCGCAACCGGGGGTCGCGATCGTCTCGTCGGCAATGTTGACGAGCCAGTCAAAGCGTTCGCGGCTCATGCCTTCGGGCAGGATCGCGACCGATTTGCAGCCGAGCAGTTTCGAGTTGAACGCACCGCCGCGGCAGTAGTTGCCGGTCGACGGCCAAACGGCCCAGTCGTGGTAAGGATCAAATTGGCCCGTGACGAGGCGCGGCACGAGACAGCCAAACGAAGCGCCGACTTTATGACAGCCCGTCGGGAACCACTTGCCGACCATGACAAGGATCCGCGCGTCCACGCCGGTCAATGCTTTCGGGAACTCGATGAAGTTGACGCCGCCGTAATCACCGCCGTCCAAGTGAGGCTCGTTTTTCCATGTGATGCGGAAAAGGTTCAAGGGGTTGATGTCCCAGGTGCCCACATTCTGGAGGGCTTTTTTGATTTTGTCGGGAACATTGTTTACGGGATCTCTCAGTTGTTTAAACGTCGGAATAATGATTTTGTTTTCGCGCGCGCGTTTCACCGCGTTGTTGAGCGCGTCTTCGTGGACCGTCAAATCGATCATGGTTTGGTTCTCCTTACATATGTAGTTGAGTGGGTTTAAAGGGAGGGTATTCGTATAATTCGCACGCCCGCACCTAAGCTACCTTAGGATACCTATTAAGGGGAGAAGAGTAAAGACGATTTATTATTTTTATGCGTTTTGTTGCTAAAACACTTACGCCGTGCGTTTTCTTTGTGCGAATTCATTACGAAACGTGAACGAACGTTAAACAGTTGTTACGGCTGCTTTTCGATGCGTTGAGCGTCGGCGTCTTTGGCGCGACGATTGAAATACCGATACACGAGAATGCCGATCAAGGCGACGACGGCGCTCGCCCCGAAGACGATCGCGGCGATGCGGTAGTTGGCGGCACCGACCAAGCTGCCGCTGACCGTGGACGTCACGACCGAGACGATGCGCGTCGAGATGATGAGCAACCACATCGACAGCTTCATCGGCGTCAACCCCGCCAAGTACGTCAAGATGTCTTTCGGCGTTCCGGGAATGAACATCAGGATGAACATCAAAAAATTGAATTTGTCTTCATTGCGGAACAGTCGAACATCGTCAATCGCCTCCGGCTCAAAGAACAACTCAATGACGGGGCGCCCCCATCGTTTCACCGCCCAGAAGATCAAGATGCTCGCCACGTAAATGGCCGCCATGCAGATCACCGTGCCCTCGAACCAGCCGAAAGCGTAGCCGGCCGCCAGCTCAAACGGCTCGCCGGGGATGATCGCGATGACGATTTGCAAGAAAACCGCGAGAAAGAAAATCACGCGACTTCGCACGGGATACCGATCGACGAGGCCGCGTACGGCCCGCGGATTGGTCGCAAACTCGATCGCCTGTTCGCCCCAATGAATGTAGATGAAAACCATGGCCGCCAAAAAAGCGATCAGCAAAAAGATCGCAAGCGATCGCTGAAAGCGACGGCGGCGATGTTGTCCGTAAAGATGTCGGGCGTCTTGAATGTCCGTGCCCGTGCGATCGGGATCTTGCAACCGAGTCATACCGTGGGACCCTCATGCTTTCCTTTCCTGGGTGGCCGACAGGCGCCCCTCATTTTACCACGACAAGGCCGCACAACGCCGCGCCCATTTTAGAAACATGCGTTACGGTTTAAGCGAATATTTGCATTATTTTAGAATGTTTCTTATATTATATCCAGTTCAAAATTGAAATCTTTCAAGAAAGGAGCGACGCCATGCATCACGAAATGTTGGTTCAAATGATCCGCGACAAAGGCTTAAGTGTTTCGCATCAACGGGTGGCCATGTTGCATTACCTGATGGAAAGCGAAGAGCACCCGACGGTCGAGATGATTTACAACGATCTGCGAACGAACGGTTATCCCACGTTGTCCCGCGCCACGGTGTACAACATCCTCAAAGCATTCGTCGATGCGGGCCTCGTCAACGAACTTGAACTCGGTGATCACGAGCATCGTTACGACGCCAATACCCGGGCACACGGACATTGTTACTGCCGTCAATGCGGCGCGATCCTCAACGTCGCGCTCCCGGAGACGCTCACGGAAGAGCTGGTCGAAAGCATCCGGAAGGAAGCTCCGAACTTTTATCCGGAGCAGCCGTGCGTGAACTTTACCGGCCTATGTTCCGGCTGTCGCAACGCGCTCGCGTAATATAGAACGATACTAAATTCATGAACCACAGGAGGTTAAACCATGAAACTATTCGACGACATTGAAGACAAAATGGACGACAAAGATCATTGCTGTGAAGGACACCGCAAACATCACCGCCCGCAGATGCCGCTGATCGGCGATCCCGCGCCCGAATTTACGGCCAGCACGACGAACGGCGAAATCAACTTCCCCGAAGACTACAAGGGCAAGTGGGTCATCTTGTTCTCGCACCCCGCCGACTTTACGCCCGTGTGCTCCACCGAATTCATGACGTTTGCCTCGATGGCCGACGAATTCAAAGAGCTCAACACCGAATTGATCGGTCTGTCGGTCGACTCGCTGCACTCGCACATCGCGTGGCTGCGTGACCTCGAGACCAAAGAATTCGACAACATCAAAAATGTCAAGGTCACCTTCCCGTTGATCGACGACATCTCGATGAATGTCGCCAACAAGTACGGCATGCTGCATACCCAAGACGCGACGTCCACCGTTCGTGCCGTCTTCGTCATCGACGACAAGGGCATCATCCGCACGATCCTGTACTACCCCGCGTCCACCGGTCGCAACATGCAGGAAATCAAGCGCATCGTCATCGCGCTGCAGAAAGCCGACGAAGAGTCGATCGCGACCCCCGCGAACTGGGAGCCCGGCAAAGACGTCATCGTCCCGCCGCCCGCGACCTCGGAAGGCGCCCGTGAGCGCATGACGTGGGACTGCGAAGACATCAACCGTCAGGCATGGTACCTGACCTTTAAGAAAGACAAATAAGTCGCCCGTCGCATCTTGAACGAACGCGCCTTCGGGCGCAAAAAAAGGGCCGTCGCGTGACGGCTCCTTTTCGATGGGTTCATCAAGATGTCGGACGACCGCCTCACGCGTCATCCTCATATAATCGCCGCCCGTAGTCATCGCGATACATCGCGCGCAGGCGGCGGCATTCCTCCATCGGCAACGGATCTTCATCGTAATAGCGCCCCACCGATTGGGCGCGGGCGTTTTTCTCCAAAACGGCGCGCACATTGTACGCGTCGTGCACATCATCGCTCACGCAAACGGCGCAGCCATGCGCCCGATCCACGAAGACGTTGTTGTCGCCGAGCGTCTCGCCGACATCGATCCCGCAGATTTGCGCGAAGTCGTCAAGGTACGCGTTGATGGGGTCGTCGCTCCAATAAAGCGTTTCCACATCGCACGACACGACAAACGGCCGATCGATCGACAAGGTGTCCATGAGCTTTTGCTCTTCTTCGGTGTTGCGGTCGATCGCCTCTCGCGGGCGCGGCATGCCGGAGGGGACACTCATCGTCCAATACATTTGCCCGACCGTCTCGAGCATCATGGCCCGCTCCATGACCTCTTGCGGCGAAGTCCCCACCACAAACGCTCCGTGTCGCTCGAGCAGCACCATCCCGTGCTTCGTGCGTTCGAGCGCGGCTTCGACGTTCCGATGCAGTTCCGGGGATCCCGGGAACGCATAGGGGCTGAGCGGCACACTGGGTGTCTCCTCCATCAGCGACATCGCCGAGGCATACATTTGATGCGTGTGCGCAGCGTAGCGGATGTCGGGGAAACGGCGATAAACCGCCCCGTGCATCGGCGCTTCCGACGACGGCCGACCGTGTTCTCCGTCACACGACACACCGTCCAACGTGCAGAGCACGAGATCTTCCGGGGCCATCGTCTCATAGCCTTTGCCCGACGGCGTCACGACAAAATGGTCGTCGTCGATCCGTCCGCTGAAATTGCCCCACGTGCGCACCACGAGTCCGTGCTCAAGAAACGTGCGCGCCATATCCACCACTTGTTTTCGAATGTCCGAGGTCATCTGTACCGTCCTTTCGCGGCCGCCCGGGCGATTTAATCGGCCGACCCGCCCTGTGCGTCGTAGGTCTCGAGCACCGTTTCGAGCATCGACGCATCGCCTTCGTAGGATTGAACGATCGGTAACAACACGCGGGCGGCTTCCGCGACCGGTCGAAGATAGAAGGACGAATAATCCAAGCTGTTGACCGCGATGTTCAGTTGTTCGCCGGACGCAAACGCGGCGCGCAGCGAGGCCCGGCCGCTGTCGGGCGGGACGCCCTGGGTCATCCCATGCTCGCCGTTGTTTTTGAGGATCCCGGTGGCCACGATCGCTTCGCCGATCTGCCGCATCTGGGCGTCGGTCACGGGCACGACCGTGTCCAACGATTCGGGGCATGTGCCGCCGACCTGAACCTTCACGCCGTGACCCGCCGCTCGGATCGCCCGCAGGCGTTCCTCATCGAGCGTGCGGGTTGGCGACGCCGTGTGGATGTCAAACGATTCGGCATCCAACACGATGTAGCCCCCGAACACACTCGCATCGTTGCCGTACAAATAAAAGCTCGAGACATCGGACGACTTCACCGACGTCGGAGCGCGTTTGTCTTTTCGCGTCGAACGAGCGCCACATGGTTCTTCCGAGTGCGAACGGCCGCACCCGAAAATCATGCCGGTCACGCCGAGCATTGCCACCATGACGAGTAATTTCCAGCGTTTCATTGCCATACCTCCCGGCAAACATAACGTCATTGCGATCATAACAAGGGGCGGGGGCTTTGACAACATGGACGCACCGAAATAAATATGCAATTCGCCCGTAAATATTATCCGTTTTTGTGTAAATATCTGCTATACTGGCATGAGATCGTTCATAATTAATACACAATGACGATCGCGATGGCAGGAGAGTGTATACCCCGCACGTATGGAAAGGATGTGGAGTCCACGATGAAGAATGTGTATGAACCGCTGTTCACGCCATGGAAAATCGGCAATGTCGAAATCAAGAATCGCATTGTGATGACCTCCATGGGCGGAACCTCCATTTTCGGATGGATGGAACCCAACCACTTTGACGATGAAGCCGCTAAATTTTTGATGGATCGCGCCAAAGAAAATGTCGGATTGATCTTACCCGGCATCGCGCCGATCCGCGACATCATCCTGAGAAAATGGCTTTATAAAGGCCAAAAGAAGTTCGATCAACTCGCCCTGTTTATGGAAGAGTTCCATAAGACCGGCGCCAAAATGTTCATTCAGTTGACGGCCGGATTCGGACGGTCGCTCGCGATCAACGACATCATGATCAAAGCGCTCGAGAAAAAATGGCTGGGCACGCTCTTGAAGCCCATCCTCGACGTCGACTACTTGACGGCGAGCGCC
>JBMNTA010000011.1:0-38468 GCA_050945495.1 Saccharofermentanales bacterium | reverse complement strand
GACGCAATACGGTATTTTGCATCGCGAGGAAGAGAACGCCGACCGCGACGGCTATTTTGAATTCCGCTTGCCGGCACTGATCGCTTCGTACGATCCCTGTCGCCTGACGGTCCGATCCGTCACCGATGAAATCGTCATCAACGACATTTTGGTCGGGGAGTTGTGGTACGCCGCCGGCCAAGACAACATGGCCCAGACGGTCGATCAGTCGGACGTCGACGTCTGCCTTGCCGACTGCGTCAATTTATCCGCCGTCCGATTTTTTTACATGCACGAGGACGGTCTGTCCGAACAAGTCCCCGAATACAGTTACACGCCGTTGGGCGAGGCCCAAGGCGGTCACTGGCGCCGCGGCGATCAAACGTACCTCATGGGGGACATCCCGGCGATCGCCTTTGCGTTTGCCCGCGATGCCCATTACGCATGGGACGTGCCGGTCGGCGTGATCGCGGCCGCTTGTCCCGGCACCGGCATCCACGCGTGGCTGCCGCGCGAGATCATCGAAGGCGATCCGCTGATGCGCAACCATGCGCGCGAGATCAAGCTGTACCGCGATCAGGCGAGCTGGAACCTCGAAGTCTTGGAGCGTGAGCGCACCGACGTGAGCGAACCGCACACGCCGCGCGTGTTTCCGCGCCCACAGACGGTCGCGTTGTTGGACGGCCGCAAACCGGACCGCCCGCAACCCGCGCCGATCATCGTTCAGCGCGCCGCCATTCGCACATCGCCGATGGCCGAGTCCGTCGACCCGCTGGCGCATGCCTTTCATCCGCGCAACCAACCGACCGCGATGTTCAATCACAAGGTGGCACCGTTCGTCGGCGTCTCACTGCGCGGCGTCCTGTGGATGCAAGGGGAATCCGACGTGGACAGCCCCGAATACTATCTGCGCGCGTTCCGCTACCTCGCCGAGACGTTGAACGGTGTGTTCTCGTTCGTCGACGGCGAGCCCGTCATCGTCGCCGCCCAACTGCCGCCCTATCTTTACAACGGCGTCAGTGCCTTCGGCCTCGCGGCATTCAACGAAATGCTCGCGCGGGCGCGCCACACGATTCAAGGGCGCATGGGGCTCGTCACCGTCTACGATTTGCCGCTCGATTACAAAGAGCAGACCAACGCGCGCGGCGCACTGACCCCGTTGGCCAAGCGCGCGATCGGCGAACGCATGGCCAAAATCGCGACGGGGCTCGCGTGGGGCGGGCATGTCTCGGCCAGCGCCCCGGAACCGGTGTCGATGGAACGCATCGGCAATAAGTGGATGATTGACCTGACGCCCGAAGCGGTGCAGGGCCACGGCTTGCAAATCGGCGGGGGTGATTCGACGCTCAAAGGCTTTGCCGTCTGCGACGAACATCGCGTGTTCGTCAAAGCGGAGGCCCGCATATTGTACGGCGTGCGCGTGCTCGTCTGGCACGATGAGATGGCCGACCCCGTCTCGTTGACGTACGCCTTTGCCAACTTCAATCAAGATGCCAATTTAATCGGTTGCGACGGCTTGCCGGTGTTGCCGTTTCGCATCGACCTGGAGCCGTCCACCTATCTGAAACCGGCGCCGTGGACCGATTGCGATCGTTTGAAAGCGTTCGCGTGGAAAGAACGGCTCGACGACAGCGTGCCGCGTGCCAAACGACGCGATTGGCCGAAGGAACAGCCGCTTTGGTATGTGACGTCGGGGCGCGCCGAGCTTGCGTTGACGGATACGTTGCGCAAGCACGGCAAGGCCGACATCGTCATGACGTACCGCAGCGCGGACGAGCGCCCGGTGGAAGTGGACGCGGCCGTCGCCATGGCGTCGTCCTATCCGCCGCTCAATCTCACGCCGTACGATGCGATTGAATTACGTGTGCAAAACCCTGACCATCAGGAGAAACAAATACAACTTTTATTGGAGGACGAAAACGGCGTCGTGTTTGAATCGCCGCCGCGCACGATCGAAGACGCGTTCCGCGAGCAGTCGATCGTGTGGGGAAAAGGGGAACTCGCGAACGACACCAGCAGCATCACGCGCTTTGCGTTTCGCGTCACCGACCCCGGCGAACGCGGCAGCCTGATTTTGACGCGCGTCGTCTTTTCGTATGCGCCCTCCGAATCCATGCCATGAAAGGCCCGAACATGAAACGTATTGAAGACATCCCGAAAACCTTTGATCCCTCGACGGAAGAAAAAGCCATCTATCAGCAATGGCTCGACGCCGGCGCATTTCACGCCGAGGCGCCCTCCGATCGACCGCCCTTTTGCATCGTCATGCCGCCGCCGAATGTCACGGGGGCCCTCCACATGGGGCACGCCATCGACAACATGCTGCCCGACGCGCTCGTGCGTTATCACCGTCTGATCGGGGACAACGCGCTGTTTTTGCCGGGTACCGACCACGCGTCGATCGCGACCGAGTCGGTCGTCGTCGCGCGGATGCGGGAGGAAGGCCTGTCGAAAGAAGACGTCGGACGCGAGCGATTTTTGGAGCGCGCGTGGGCGTGGAAGGAGCAGTACGAAGATCGCATCGTGCACCAACAGCAGCGCTTGGGTCTTTCGTGCGACTGGGATCGCCATCGCTTCACGATGGACGAGGGCCTGTCGCGCGCCGTCACGAAAGTATTCGTCAAGATGTACGAGGAAGGCCTCATCTACCGCGGCGAGCGCATGATCAACTGGTGCCCGTCGTGCGTGACGTCCATTTCCGACATCGAAGTCGAGCACGAAGACGTCGAAGGCGCGTTCTACACGATTTTCTATCCGTTCGAGGACGGGGAGGGCGGCGTCGAAATCGCCACCACGCGTCCCGAAACCATGCTGGGCGACACCGCCGTGGCCGTCCATCCGGACGATGCCAAACGCACGGTGCACGTCGGCCGACGGCTGCGCCTGCCGTTGACGGATCGCGTCATTCCGATCATCGCCGACGAGCACGTCGATCCGGAATTCGGCACGGGCTTTGTCAAAATCACCCCGGCGCATGACCCGAACGACTACGAGATCGGGCTTCGTCACGATTTGCCGGCCATCGATATTTTGACCGACGACGGCAAGTTGAACGACACGTGCGGCGCCTACGCCGGCATGACGGTTGCCGAAGCGCGGAAGGCCGTCGTGGAGGCGCTCGATCGACAGGGCCTTTTGAGAAAAACCGAGCCCATCACCCACATGGTGGGGACGTGCCAACGTTGTCACTCGATCGTCGAACCCAAGATTTCGTTGCAGTGGTTCGTCCGCATGGAACCGTTGGCGAAGCCCGCGATCGAGGCCGTCCGAAACGGCGACACGAAGTTTGTGCCCGATCACTTCAAGAAGACGTACTTCAACTGGCTCGAAAACATCCGTGACTGGTGCATTTCGCGTCAACTCTGGTGGGGCCATCGCATCCCGGCCTGGTATTGCGATGACTGCGACGAGGTCATCGTCGCCGCGACCGAGCCGACCGTCTGTCCCGCGTGCGGCGGCACCCATTTGACGCAGGACGAGGACACGCTCGACACGTGGTTTTCCTCGGCGCTCTGGCCGTTCACCACGCTCGGGTGGCCCGACGAGACGGACGACTACAAGACGTTTTATCCGACCGATGTGTTGATCACCGGCTACGACATCATCTTTTTCTGGGTGGCCCGCATGATCTTTTCGGCGCTCCACAACACGGGGCAGACGCCGTTCCATACCGTCATGATTCACGGCTTGGTGCTCGATCCGAACGGACGAAAAATGTCCAAATCGCTCGGCAACGGCATCGATCCGATCGAAAAAATCGATCAATACGGCGCCGATGCGCTGCGGTTCGCCCTCATGGTCGGCAATGCCCTCGGCAACGACATGCGGTGGCGCGACGACCGGTTTGAAAACGGACGCAATTTCGTCAATAAAATCTGGAACGCGTATCGGTTCATCGCGATGAACCTCGACCCCAACGTCGACACGTACGAGATTGACCCCGACGCGACGGCGGTCGAAGATCGCTGGATCATGTCGGAGCTCAAATACGTGATCGAAGAGGTCACCCGCAACATCGAACAATACGAATTGGGCCTGGCGTTTGAGAAAGTGCACGCGTTCATCTGGGACCTCTTCTGCGACTGGTACATTGAACTGGTCAAGGAACGCCTCCGTGCCGGCGGGGCCACCGCCCGGGCCGCTCAGGCCGTCTTGTTCCGCGTCTTTTCCGACACGTTGATCATGTTGAGTCCGTTCATGCCGTTCGTCACCGAGCGCATTTACGGCGATCTCCACGACGGCGAGATGGTCATCACGTCGCATTGGCCCGACGCCGATGGCTACGACGTCGATGAAGAGGCGATGGAGACGACGCGCAACGTCATCGACGCCGTGCGCGGCATCCGTTCGCTTCGGGCCGAATACAAGATCGAGCCGTCCCGTCGGTTCTCGGCCACGCTCAAGACGCGGGATGAGGACTTGGCCGATCGACTGATCGCCGCCGTGCCGACGCTGGAGCGTTTGGCGGGCATTTCCGATTTGAAGCGCGCCCGGGGCGATCAACCGTTCTCGAAGGACGACGTGGTCGTGACCTTCCTGGGCGGCGAGCTCGCCATCCCGCTGCGCGAATTGATCGACATCGACGCCGAGCGGGAACGTTTAACGAAAGACATCGACATGCTGCGGCGCGAAATCAAACGCGCCGAAGGCATGCTGAATAACCGACAATTTGTCGAGAAAGCGCCCGCGCACGTCGTCGAGCAACAACGCGAGAAGAAGGCCGACTATGAGGCCCGCCTCGCGCAATCGACGGCGGCCATGGAGCGCTTGGACACGCTCGCGTAGACGCGGCCGTCGCGCGAAGCCATCATCCATACCGAAAAAGGGGGATATCCTATGCCACTCGTAACCACCACCGACATGTTCAAGAAAGCGTACGAAGGCGGCTATGCCATCGGCGCCTTCAACGTCAACAACATGGAGATCATCCAAGGCATCGTCAATGCCGCCAAAAAGCTGGACGCACCCTTGATTTTGCAAGTCTCGGCCGGCGCCCGTCGTTACGCCAATCAGACGTATCTCGTGAAACTCGTGGAAGCCGCCTTGATCGACGCCGATCTGCCGATTGCGCTGCACTTGGATCACGGCGATTCGTTCGAACTTTGCAAAGATTGCATCGACGGCGGCTTTACGTCCGTGATGATCGACGGCTCCCATTTGCCGTTTGAAGAGAACATCGCCCTGACACGCCAAGTCGTGGAATACGCACACAACCACAACCCCGCGGTTGTGGTCGAAGCGGAACTGGGGCGTTTGGAAGGCATCGAGGACGACGTCAACGTCTCGGCCGAAGATGCCTCGTACACCGATCCCGACGAAGTCGAAGAATTCGTCGGCCGCACCGGATGCGACTCGCTGGCCATCGCCATCGGCACGAGCCACGGCGCCTATAAGTTCAAACCGGGACAGAAACCGGAGCTGCGCTTCGACATCCTCCAAGAAGTCGAACGTCGCTTGCCGGGCTTCCCGATCGTGCTCCACGGCGCAAGCTCCGTCGTGCCGGAGTTCGTCGAGATGGTCAACCGCTACGGCGGCGAGATGCCGGGCGCCGTCGGCGTACCGGAGCCCATGCTCAGAAAAGCGGCCGAAATGGCGGTCTGCAAGATCAACATCGACAGCGACTTGAGGCTGGCGATGACGGGCACCATTCGTAAAGAATTGACGGAACATCCGTCGAATTTCGATCCGAGAAAATATCTGGGACCCGCCCGCGACGCCATCGAAGCGATGGTGGCGCACAAAATCGTCGACGTCTTGGGCTGTGACGGCAAAGCGCACGCCTAACGTCGAGGATACGTCCATGGATCGCGATCGTCTCGAACCGAACTGGCGCGAACTTTTGACGTCGGAGGACCCCGCGACCGCCGCCGAGGCGGCCGTGCGGGTCGATCGGCTGCGCGACGCGATCGAGGTCCTCAATCACGCCTATTACGATCTCGACCGCCCGCTCGTCGAAGACGCGGAGTACGATCGATTGCTCCGCCGACTCGAGGACCTGGAACGACGGTTTCCGGTGCTTTTGTCCGCCGACTCGCCGACCCAACGCGTGGGCGGCACGCCGTCCGAACGGTTGCAACCGGTGCCGCATCGGTACCCCATGCTGTCGCTTCGCGATGTCTTTTCGCGCGACGAGGTCGTCGATTTCGTGGAAAAAATCGTGGCCAAAACGCCCGACGTCACGTTCATCGTGGAGATGAAGATCGACGGGCTGTCCGTCGGCCTGCATTACGAACACGGAAAGCTCGTCCAAGCGGTGACGCGCGGCGACGGCATCACGACCGGCGAAGACGTGACGGCGCACATCCGTCACATCGAGGCCATCCCTCAAACGCTCCCTGAGCCCGTGGAGGCGCTGTCGGTGCGCGGAGAGGTCTACATGCCGTATCCCTCGTTCCAAGCGCTGAACGAGCGCATGCGGGCCGAGGACGAGCGTCTCTTCGCCAATCCGCGCAATGCGGCCGCGGGCACGCTGCGTCAGCTCGATCCCGCCATCGTGGGGGAGCGCGATCTTTCCTTTTTCGCCTTTGACGTGCAACATGCGTCGCGGACGTTTACCTCCGACTCAAAAAGCCTCGCGTGGCTTGATCGCCTGGGTTTTCAAACGATCCCCGTGGTCGCGTTCGCCGAGACGCCGGACGTTATTTTGGAGGGCATCGACGCGATCGCCGACGCGCGCGAACGGTTGCCGTTCGGCATCGACGGTGCCGTCATCAAGGTCGACGGGCTCGATGCGCGGAAGGCGTGGGGGCACACCAGCAAATATCCGCGCTGGGCCGTCGCGTACAAATATCCTCCGGAAGAAAAAGAAACCGTCATCTTGGACATTCAGCCGCAAGTCGGCCGCACCGGACGCTTGACGCCTTTGGCCATCTTGGCGCCGGTGGAATTGGCGCAGACCACCGTTCAACGCGCGACGCTGCACAACCAAAACTACATCGACGAACTCGATTGCCGGATCGGGGACACCGTGGTCGTCCATAAGGGCGGCGACATCATTCCCGCCGTGTTGCGCGTCATACCGAGCAAACGCCCGCCCGACACACAGCCATACACGTTGCCGGACGCCTGTCCCGTCTGCGGTTCCGCGACGGCGTACATCGGCGACGGCGCCGACTTGTATTGCACGGGCATCGATTGTCCGGCGCAGCTCGTGCGCCACATCGCCTATTTCGCGTCCAAGGATGCGATGGACATCGACGGTTTGGGCGAAAAAGCCGCCCAAGCGCTGGTCGATCACGGGTTTGTCGAATCGATCGCCGATCTCTACGAACTTCACGGTGCGCGCGATGCCTTGATTCGGTCCGGAATCGTCGGGCGCGAAAAACGCGTCGACAACCTTTTGACCGCCATCGAACGGTCGAAATCGGCCTCGCTCGACCGCCTCGTCACGGGCTTCGGCATCCCGCTGGTCGGACGTCAAACGGCACGCCTCTTGGTGGATGCGTTCGGCGATCTCGACGCGCTGGCCGCGGCCGACGAAGCGTCACTCGCTTCGATTGAAGGCATCGGTCCCGAGACAGCCCACGCCGTACACGATTGGTTTCGTCAGCCGCAGTCGGAGCGCCTGACGGAGCGCCTGCGCCGGCAGGGCTTGACGATGACCCAAACGCCATCGACGGATGAGGCCGCCCCGTTGGCGAATCAGACGTTTGTGTTGACGGGCACGCTCGACCGCATGACGCGCGGCGAAGCCCGGGCGGCGTTGGAAGCGCTGGGTGCCCGCGTGACGAACAGTGTTTCTTCCAAGACGACGGCGGTCATCGTCGGGGAGGCGCCGGGCAGCAAGGCGACCCGTGCCGAAGCCCTCGGCGTGCCCATGCTCGACGAAGCGCACTTTCGACAACTCATCGAAGACGCGAAGGAGGGGACGGACCGATGATGCTCGCATATTTTATTTTGGGATGCGTGGCCGCCACCGTGATGGTGGTCGCCATGGCCGCGTTGCTGTTTATGCTGCTGCGTTCCAACTGGAACCACACCAATCGATCGCGCGTGTCGTTCCTCGCGCCCGTCGTGTTGTCGATCGCGATCATTTGGGTGGCGTTGACGCAATTTGTGCCGCGCGTATTTGATATCGTGCACTTGGTCAATCGTCAGTACACGGTCATCGAGATCGACATTCCCCCCGAGTCGATCGGCCGGCGATCGATCATCATCGACGACGAGACGTATCACTATCCGCCCAAGGCCTTCGGCCATGACGAACGCGGCGGCCGCTATCAGATCACGTATACGCCGCGCACGCGCTTTATCGTCCGCATGACGCGCCTGGGGGAGACGGAAGACCTTTCCGACCCCACGACGCCTTGACGGTTTTCGATCCCGCGATTTTTTGACGACATCAAAACACAACGGTGCGCCTTCCTTTAAGCTGAAAAGCAAGGAGGAGGGTACCGATGCCATACGATGCAATTCGTTCCGACATGCGCTCCGAGGCGTTGGCCGCGCGTCGGCGTCCGGAAGATGAAATCGGCTTTTATCTCGTCGCTTCGAACCGAGAATTATTGAATCATGTGGAGGCGTTGATGAATCGGCGCGGTGTCTTCGGCGTCATGGATTCGATGGGACGTGTCCATTACTTGGTCGACGCCCGCAAGGGCTCCCCGTACGCGACGCGCAAAGTGATGGCGACGACCGAACGACTGTATCTCGAACGCATCGACGGCCTGACAGCGCGGGAACGCCGCATTCGCGATGCCGTCGACGACGTGCTCGCACCTTACGATTGGAATCGGGAGTTGCGCGGCTACCGACTTTTGGCCGAGATGTTGCGCGCCACGGCCACCGATGTGTCGCTGTTGAATCCGATCAGCAAACGCCTCTATCCCACCATTGCCGAACGCTACCGTCTCAAGCCGCATCAGGTGGAACGCAACGTGCGTTACCTGCTCGACGATTTGCGCACGCGCGCCGACGCCGATACGATCACCGATCTGGTCGACCCGAACGGTCGGTTGCCGGTCGGTCGCACCATTCGCTGTCTTTCGGAACGCGTGCGATCGCACCTGGAGGACATGCCGCAATCGCCTGCGGATACGTAAGGGGATCACCGTGAAAAATGCAACAAAAAAGAGGCCATCTTGCGATGACCTCTTTCATGTTGCAATCGTTTCGATTACCCGTTAACTTTCGTTTTCAGGCTCTTACCGGCTTTAAAAGCAGGTGCTTTCGTCGCGGGAATCAAAATTTCTTCTTTGGTGCTGGGGTTACGGCCTTTACGGGCGGCGCGATGACGCACCTCAAACGTACCAAAGCCCACGAGCACGACTTTCTCGCCTTGCGCGAGTTGGTCGGCAATGACGTCAAAAACAGCAGTAATCGCTTTTTCGGTATCTTTTTTGCTCAACTCTGTTTCCGCGGCCACCGCATTAATCAGTTCGGTTTTGTTCATTAGAAGCCTCCTTCCGGCTAAGTTCTTTGCCCATTATCATGGCCTGACGCCGACTTGTCAAGCGCATAACCGCGTCACTTCAACGTTCTGGGCCATTATTACCGTTGTAACATGCGCGAAAAAAGTAACGAAAACTTGAAAGATAAGACGTAATTCGGTACTATGCGAACAGTCAAATCGAACGATTTTATAAGGAGCCTCACATGATGAAAGCTACAAAAGATATGTTAATCCTTGATGTCCTGCGTCTGAATCCGGACGTTGCGGGCATCTTGATGGGCCATGGACTTCATTGCATCGGCTGCATGCTCGCCAGCAACGAAACGGTCGAGCAGGCGTGCATGGTGCACGGCATCGATTGCGATGTCTTGATGGACGACATCAACGCGTTCTTGGAGAAGACCACGGAGTCGGCCGAAGACAACGCGTAACATGCGCGCGTAACGCCGCGTAAAGCTGAACCGATGGCCATGCGAACCCATCCGACACGTAAACTGACGCCGCGCAAGCTGTTTCTTATCGTCTACGATTTGGCGGCCAGCGCGGCGGCTCTTTTTGTCGCGCTTTTGATCGTCTACAGCGGGCATTTTCCGACGCCCGTGTGGGAGCGCCTCAAGGGGACCTGGTTCATTTTCGTCATCTTGGCCGGGATCTGTTTTTACGCCTGCGGATTTTATCGCCAGATGTGGTCCTTTGCGCGCGGCACGCAATACGCCGTGCTCTTGGCGGGGACCACGGTCCAACTCTTTTTGGTCGTTTTGTTTTTGCAGGCGCTCGAAGCCAACTACGCGTTTCAAGTCTACATTCTCTACTGGTTTTTGCTGACGACGGCCGTGGCCGCCATCCGCGTTTTGTATCGGTTTTATCAGGCGCGACAGCAGCGAAAACGTCTGGCGAAGCGCTCCGACGGCTATCCGAAAATTCGCGTCATGATCGTCGGCGCCGGCGCGGCCGGCAGTCAGATCATCGTCGAATTGAAGTCGACGCAGAGTGTCCGCGTGCCGGTGTGTGCGATCGACGACAACCCTTTGACGCATGACTACAAAAACAACGGGGTACCCGTCGTCGGGGATCGCCATGACATCCTCCGCGTGGCCGAGGACTACGAGATCGATGAAATCATCATCGCCATCCCTTCCGCGTCGAGCAAAACGTTGCAGGAGATTCTGTCGATCTGCAACCGCACGCATTGCCGCGTGCGCCTGCTGCCGTTTTTCTCGGAATTGCGAAGCGACCAAGTGCATTTGTCGGATGTGCGCGACATCGAAATCGAGGACTTGCTCGGACGTGATCCCGTGGAGTGCGATTTGGATCAGGTCGGCGCGTATTTGCGCAACAAGGTGGTCCTGGTCACCGGCGGCGGCGGATCGATCGGCGCCGAACTGGCCACGCAAATCGCATCGTTCTCGCCGTCGCTGTTGCTGTTGTTCGACATCTATGAAAACGGCGTCTACGATCTCGAGCAGGAACTTCGCACCACGTACGGGCGCGCGCTCAACATGCGCGTCATCATCGGATCGGTGCGCGATGCGGCGTGCCTGGCCGACGTCTTTTCAAAGTGGCACCCGGACATCGTGTTTCACGCGGCGGCGCACAAGCATGTGCCGCTGATGGAGTACAGTCCGAGTGAAGCCGTCAAAAACAACATTTACGGCACGTACAACACGGCCGTCTTCGCCGGCATGCACGGGGTGGAGCGGTTTGTGTTGATTTCGACGGACAAAGCCGTCGAGCCGACGAACGTCATGGGGGCCACCAAGCGCGTCTGCGAGATCGTTATTCTCGCCTTGGAACACTTTTTCCCCAAAACCTCGTATGCGGCGGTGCGTTTCGGTAACGTCCTCGGCAGCCACGGCAGCGTGGTGCCGCTCTTCAGTCGTCAGATCCGCAACAAGGGTCCCGTGACGGTGACGCACCCGAACGTCGAGCGCTATTTCATGACGATCCCGGAAGCTTCGAGCCTCGTGTTGCAGGCCGGCGCCTATGCCAGCGGGGGAGAAATCTTCATTTTGGACATGGGCGATCCCATCCGGATCGACGACTTGGCGCGCGAGATGATTCTTTTGTCGGGCTACATCCCCGACGTCGATATCCCGATCGAGTACATCGGGCTCCGTCCGGGCGAAAAGATGCGCGAAGAACTCTTTTTGGACGAAGAAAAACTGTCGAAAACGCAGCACAACAAAATTTTCACGTTGCAACAGATTGAGGATACGTCGTTGTTGCACGACGAAATCATCGGCCTGACCCGCATCATCGGCGATCGCGAGACGGAGCTGGAAGCCTTTACCGCGCGCTTGATCGACGCCTTGCGACAGCCCTTGGAAGGATGCATGCGCGAACGCATCCGCCGATTGCCCGACGTTGCGTACGATCTCACGTGGCGTGAATACTTGCCCGATGTCTTCCCGGACGAAACGCCTCCGAACGAACCGTGTTAGGGGGCAACGAAGGAGTTTTCATTGTCTGACCCAAATAAACTCATGCTCATCGACACGCACAGCCTCATGAACCGCGCGTTCTACGGCATCGCGGGTCGACGGCGTTTGACGGCGCCCGACGGCACGCCGACCGGCGCGCTGTACGCCTTTCTCAACATGATTTTGAAATTTCAAGCCGACCTCGAGCCCTCGCATGTGATCGCGGCGATGGACATGCCGGGCAAGACGTTTCGTCACGCCATCGATGCGTCGTACAAGGCGGAACGCCGACCGATGCCCGACGATCTGGCGGTGCAAATTCCGATCGCGCGGGAGATGTTGGAGGCCCTCGGATTCTGTCCCACGGGGCTCGAAGGGTACGAAGCGGACGATGTGATCGGCACGCTGGCGCATGCGGCGGATCGGCGCGGCATGACGACCACGATCATCACCGGCGATCGCGACGCGCTCCAATTGGTGAGCGACCGCACGACCGTGTTGTTGTTGACGACGAAGGCGTCGGAATCGCTGGAGACGGCCGCCACGCCCGAGGCGATGGTCGACACCTACGGCGTGCGTCCCGACCAATGGGTCGACGTCAAAGCCTTGATGGGCGACAGCTCCGACAACATTCCGGGGGTCAAAGGGGTCGGCAAGAAGACGGCGCTCCGTTTGATCCAAACGTACGGCTCGCTCGACGCCGTCTATCAACATTTGGACGAGCAAAAGGGCGCGCTGCTGAAGAACTTGACGGCCGGGCGCGACGCCGCCTACCTGTCGCAAACGCTTTCGGAAATTCATGTGGATGTGCCGCTCGACAACCTCGAGGATTTGTTGGGGGACACGCAAGCGTGTCGGATCGACCGCGATGCGCTGTATGTGCTGCTCGCACGTCTGGACTTTCGCTCGTTCATTGAACGTCTCGAGCTCTCCGTGCCCGAGGACGACGTGCTGCCGGAACGCCCGACGGACGACGTCGCGACCGTCGAGACGTTGGACGATCTGTTGCGCGCGACGTCGAAGGATTCGGTGCTCGCGTTTTTCATGCCCGACCGCACCCACGACGGCATCGTTCGTTCCGAGGACCACGCGGTGCGCGTGACCGATGCCGAGGCGTTGCGCGCCTGGATCGACGCGACCGATCGGCCGTTGGTCACCTGGGACCTCAAGACGCAATGGCGCCGACACGATTGGCCCTCGCCGAATCGCGTCGTGTTCGACGTCATGATCGCCGCCTACCTTTTGAATGCGCTGGGGCGCGGCGACGACATCGATTTCGCGCTGCGCGCCGCCCTGGGCGATCGGTATATCCCGCCCGCCGAGGACCGGTTGCCGTTGCTGGAGGATCCGTGGGAGGATCGCGTCCGCGTCGCCGGCTTGCTGATCGGCGCGCGAGAACGCCAGCTGGCGGACATCGAAGCGCGCGATCTCGGCACGCTCTCAGACGTGGAAATGGCACTGGTCAACATTTTGAACGACATGGAACGCCACGGCGTTTTGATCGATCGCGACAAGCTCGACCGGACGTCGGCCTCGATGGCGGACGAACTCGACGCGCTCGAGCAATCGATCCATCGCTACGCGGGGCACCCGTTCAACATCAATTCGCCGCAACAGCTGTCCGACGTCCTCTACGGGGATTTGTCGTTGCCGACGGGCCGGAAATTGCAGTCGGGGCATTACAGCACCAATGCCAACGAGTTGGACCGTCTCCGCGGTTACCATCCGATCATCGACGACATTCTCACCTATCGCGAGTTGTCCAAACTGCGCGGCACGTTCCTGGAGGGATTGCGAAAAGAGATCGCCGACGACGGCCGCATTCACACATCTTTCAATCAGACCGTGACGACCACGGGACGTCTTTCGAGTTCCGATCCGAACTTGCAAAACATTCCCATCCGTTCGGAACGCGGCAGCCACATCCGCGACCTGTTCATTGCGCCGGACGGGTATTCGCTCGTCGGCGCCGACTACAGTCAGATCGAGCTACGGCTCTTGGCGTGCCTGTCCAAAGATGACAACCTCATGCGCATTTTCCAAGCGGGCGAGGACATCCACCGGGTGACCGCGTCGTCATTGTTCGATAAAGATGTCGACGACATCACGCCGCGCGAACGCGGGATCGCCAAAACCGTGAATTTCAGCATCACGTACGGCATCTCCGATTTCGGGCTGTCCCGCGATCTCGACATCTCCATCCCGGAGGCGCGTCGCCTGATCGACCGCTATCACGCGCTGTATCCGCGGGTGGAAGCGTGGCTCGAAGCGCAGGGGGCGTTCGCGGAGGAACATGGGTACGTCGAGACGATGTTGCATCGCCGCCGCTACGTGCCGGAGTTGCAGTCACAAAACAGAAACGTGCGCCAATTCGGACGGCGCGCCGCGATGAATGCCCCGGTGCAGGGAACGGCCGCCGATCTGATCAAAATCGCCATGGTCAAGGCGCAAGAAGCGCTCGATCGCTCGTCGTTGGATGCCCGATTGATTTTACAAGTCCACGACGAACTGATCATGGAAGTCGCGGACGAAGATGCCGACCAAGCGGCCGAACTCTTGGAAACGGCGATGGAGACCGCGATGCACCTCGATCTTCCGTTGAAGGCCGAGGCACAACGGGCAAAGACGTGGGGGGCGTTTGACTGATGTTTGTGTTGGGCATCACCGGAGGCATCGGAACGGGGAAGAGCACCGTCGCGTCGATCTGTCGTGCGGCGGGATTGCCGGTCGTCGATGCCGACCGGATCGCACATGATTTGACGGATACGCCGGGACCGACCACCGAACGGATCGCCGAGGTCTTCGGCGATGCCATGTTGGACGCGTCGGGCGCCCTCGACCGACCCAAAATTTCCGACCTCGCGTTCAACGACAAACGTGCCCTCGATCGCCTGAGCACCATTGTGCACGAAGGCGTCGTCGAGGCCATGGATCGGGCCATCGCCGAGGCCGAACGCGCCAAGCAAAAGGCGATCGTGCTCGACGTGCCGATTCCCATCGAGCGCGGATTTATCGACAACTGCGATCAAATCTGGGCCGTCGCCGCCGCCGACGACGTGCGCGTGAAACGGTTGGCACGTCGCGGCATGGATGCCGCGGAGGCGCGCCGTCGCATGCGCGTGCAGATGACGCGCGACGAGTACCGTGAACTCGCCGATCACGAAATCGTCAACGATGGGACCCGGTCGGAGCTGGAGGCACACGTCCACGCGCTGTTGCGTCAAGAATTGGGGGGGCGCGGCATTCCGCTGCCGGGTTTACCCGACGATTAAACGTTAAATCGGAAAATGATGTAGTCGCCCTCGCGGACGACGTACGTTTTGCCTTCCGAGCGGATCATGCCTTTTTCGCGGGCGGCCGCATACGACCCGATCTCCAGCAAATCGTCCAAGGCGACCACTTCGGCACGAATGAACCCACGCTCAAAGTCGGAATGAATGACCCCGGCCGCTTCAGGTGCGTGCGCGCCCTTGCGGATCGTCCACGCATGGGCTTCCTTTTCATTGCCGGTGTAAAACGAGATGAGTCCCAACAGACGGTAAGCTTCGCGAATGACGCGGTTGAGACCGCTTTCCTCAAGCCCCATTTCTTCCAAAAACAATTGACGTTCGTCCGTCGGAAGTTCATTGATTTCCGCTTCGACTTGCGCGATGACGGGGAGCACCGTCGTCGGCGCGTCTTCGAAGTATCGGTTCAAGTTCGACAGCGACGCTTCGACCGCGTCGTCGTCGATCTCGCCGACGTTCGCGACCACCATGACCGGTTTGCGGGTGAGGAGGACGTCGCCGTCGACCCAGACGCGCTCTTCGTCGTCGCACGCAAACGTGCGGGCCGGTCGGCCGGCGTCGAGATGGGCCATGAGGCGGTCGATGACGTCCAATTCGGCCAAATGCTCCGGCGCATGGTCTTTGGCGGCCTTCGCCACCCGGGCGCGACGGCCTTCCAGGTATTTTAAATCGGCCAAGATCAATTCGATCTCCACCGTCTCGTAGTCGGCGACGGGATCGATCGCGCCGACGTGCGCGACGTTCGGATCTTCAAAGACACGGACGACGTGCAAAATGGCGTCGACTTCGCGGATATGCGACAAGAATTGATTGCCCATGCCTTCGCCGTGGCTCGCGCCCTTGACCAATCCCGCGATGTCGACAAACGTGACCGTGGCCGGGATCTGTTTGGGGGCGTCGTACATGCGCTGCAAGGCCGCCAAACGCGCGTCGGGGACGGGCACGACCCCGACGTTCGAATCGATGGTGCAAAACGGGTAGTTGGCCACGTGGGCGCCGGCCCCCGTCAATGCGTTGAATAACGTACTCTTGCCGACGTTCGGCAAACCGACAATGCCTATTTTCATGACAATCGATGCTCCTTCAAAAACTGTACTCATCATAACACCGCCGAACGACGTTTTGTCGGATCGCGCCGTCGGCCGGCGCAAACATGTCGCACAAATCGCGGGTGCGTTCGGCATGATCGTCGTATGAAACGGGTGATTTACCATCGCGTTGCCTCATGCGCGCTTACGGGACTCAACGGCGTGCCCGTCGAAATCGAAGTGACGGTCCTGCCGGGGCTGCCGCGGTTCGAAATTTCGGGACGCGGCGATTCCGCCATTCGCGAATCGCGCGACCGCGTCCGCGCGGCCATCGGGAACGTCGGCTATGTGTTTCCCAAAGGACGCGTCATCGCAAGTTACGCGCCGGCCGCTTTGCCCAAGCAGGGGAGTGCCTTCGATTTGCCGCTGGCGCTCGCCATTTTGGCCGCGTCGTCGCAGGCCGTTCGTCCCGACCATCTGCCGAAATCGGCATCGTTCGGCGAACTCGCCCTGAACGGACGCGTCAAGCCCGTCCAAGGCGCGCTGGGGCGTCTTTTGTCGCTTCGCGACGCCGGAATCCGCCACGTCATCGGCCCCGCGGAGCATGCCGATGCGGCCCGATGGGTCGATGACATCGTCTACGAGGGCGTGTCGCACCTTCGGGAGGCGATCGATCGCTTCTCCGGCGTGCCCGGGCCGCCGCCGACATCCCACAACCTCGAAGCCACGCGCGACACCGCGGTCGAGCCCTCGTTTTTGGACGTCGTCCGCGGTCAGGAAGAGGGCGTGCGCGCCGCCGTCATCGCGGCGGCCGGCTGGCATCCCATGCTGTTGATGGGCGCCCCGGGCAGCGGCAAGACGAGTTTGGCCTCCGCCGTGCCCGATCTTCTGCCGCCGTTGACCGACGCGGAGGCCATGGATGTTTTGCGCATACGAAGCGTCATGGACGCCGACGCCGGCCACGGACGTCTGCCCGTCGCGCGTCCGTTTCGACATACCCACCACAGTCTCACCACGGCCGCCCTGATCGGGGGCGGCGTCACGCCGACGCCGGGGGAGTGCACGCTCGCGCACCGCGGCGTGTTGTTTCTCGATGAGGTGACGGAAGTCAAGCCCCACGTGCTCGATGCCTTGCGGGAGCCCCTGGAGACCATGACGGTGCACTTGGCACGTGCCCGATGGACCGTCGAGTTTCCGGCCGACTTTCTTTTGATTGCTGCCTGCAACCCGTGCCGTTGCGGCTATTTGCTCGAACCCGGCACCGTGTGCCGCTGCACCGACGCCATGGTCCGCCGCCATCTGTCGCGCATCAGCGGCCCCCTGTTTGACCGTTTTGACATGGCCGTCCATCTCACACGCGTCACGTCCCGGGAGATCGCCGTCACGGGACCCGCCGATCCGACCGACACGGCCAAGAGCGACCGCGCACGGTCGTTGGTCACGCAAGCATGGGCGGCCCAAGCCCGTCGCGCCGAGCGCCATCATCTCTCGCACCCCATGAACGGTCGGGTGCCCGCCGATCGAATCCCGCACGTCTTTGCCATCGAAGACGAAGCGATGACGCTGGCGGGGGAGCTTGCCGACCGTACGCTCATGTCGCCGCGTGCTTTCTTCTCCATGCTGAAAGTGGCGCGCACCATCGCCGATTTGGACGGTCGGGACACGGTCGGCGTCGACGCCATCGCCGAGGCCCACCATTTTAAGGGACGGCTACCGTTTGCGGCGCCGCCGACGCCGAGATGACCCGCTTGACCGAGGCCGTCGCCTTCACCGACGCCTGCGATCGCTGTCGCGTGCGGGAGCGCGATCGTGCCGTCATCTTGCAAAAGGCCCGGCGTCTCGACCGCGTGGCCGATTGGCTCGCATCCGCTCCGACATCCGATGCCCGCAAGTTGCGTGAGGCATACGACGACGCCCTCGAAAAAGCGCGTCGAGATGTGCGCGACGCGTCCGATTGGCGGGCGGTCACCCTCCTCGATGCCGCGTACCCTGAGCGATTGCGCCACATCTCGGAGCCGCCCGCCGTGCTGTTCTGGAGCGGGACCTCGCTTGACGCCTTGCAAGAGGCGTTTGTGCTCGCCGTGGTCGGCACGCGGCGTCCGACGGCGTACGGCGTCGAAGTCACGCGTCGTCTGACGCGCGAAGCCGTGCTGCACGGGGTTCCCATCGTCTCCGGCGGGGCACGCGGCATCGACGGTGAAGCGCACCGCGCCGCTTTAAACCTCGGCGGCCCGACCTACGCGGTCCTGGGATGCGGCCTCGGCGTCGTCTATCCGCCGGAACACGAAACATTGTTCAACGAGATCGCGCACAACGGCGCCCTCATCACGCGCTACGTGCCCGGTACCGCGCCGAAACGCCATCACTTTCCGGCGCGCAATCGCATCATGGCGGGGCTTGCGGACGCGGTGCTCGTCACGGAAGCGTCCGCCCAAAGCGGCACGCTGATCACGGCGGGATTCGCCGCCGATCACGGCCGCGACGTGCTGGCCGTGCCGGGCTCCATCCTTGCCGGCACCTCGAAGAGTTGCCATGACTTGATTCGTGACGGCGCCATCTTGGTCGAACGCGTCCAAGACATTCCCGGCATGCCCGCGGCACATGTCGAGCGACATCGACAAACGTCGTTTGCATCGCCCGACGTGACGTCGTCGCACGGCCCCGAAGCCGCGCTTTTGCTGGAGTTGATCGACAACGCGCCGCGCACGCTGAGCGAGCTTACGGAGGCCACGGGATGGCCGTTTCGATCGGTGGCGTTGTGCCTTGCCCTCCTGCAAAAAACGGGGGACGTCATCTTCGATCGGGGGCGTTATCGACGTGCCGTTTCGCCCTGACCCGGGCCGTCGTTTTTTGACAGGTCATCTTTTCGCTGGTATAAAAGGGTTTGAATTCAGACCGGTAGTAAGGATGAGATGTTATATGAGTAAAACCCTAGTCGTTGTGGAGTCTCCGGCGAAAGCAAAAACCATATCTCGGTATTTGGGCAAGGCGTACGACGTACGTGCGTCCGTCGGTCACGTGCGCGATTTGCCGGCGTCCACGATCGGCGTCGACATCCAACACGATTTTCGCCCGATGTATCTGACGATGCCCGGCAAGGAAAAAGTCGTGAAAGATTTGCGGCGTGCGTCCGAAAAAGCCGATCGCACGCTGCTTGCCACCGACCCGGACCGCGAAGGGGAGGCCATCGCATGGCACGTCGCCCAACTGTTGGACATCGATCCCGACGCGCCGTGCCGCATCGCATTCAACGAGATCACGGCGCCGGCCGTCAAACAGGCCGTCGAGGCGCCGCGTCCGATCGACGTGGACCTCGTCAATGCGCAACAATCGCGTCGCATCCTGGATCGCCTGGTGGGCTACGAATTGAGCCCTTTGCTTTGGCAAAAAATTCGCAAAGGTCTTTCGGCCGGCCGCGTTCAGTCGGTGGCCACGCGCCTGATCGTGCTCCGTGAGCGCGAAATCGAGGCCTTTGTTCCCGAAACGTATTACCTCTTGCGCGCACTGTTCAAGAAGCAACCGAACGACCCGCCGTTCGAGGCGATGTATCAGGGCACGAAAAAGAACGGCCGCGTCTCACGCGTCAAAATCACATCCAAAGAACAACTCGACCTGCTCTTGGCGGACATCAAGGCGCACGACGTCAAGGTCGACGAAGTCAAAGAGGCCACCCGCAAGCGCCGTCCGTACGCACCGTTCACGACGAGCACCTTGCAACAAAATGCATCGCGCGCCATGGGCTTTACGGGCAAACGCACGATGCGCGCGGCGCAACAGCTCTACGAGGGCGTGACGCTCGGATCGAAAGGGCAGACGTCGCTTGTCACGTACATCCGTACGGACTCGGTACGCGTGTCCTCCAACGCCGTCAACGCGGCACGTGAATTGATCGAACGCGACTTCGGCGCCGCGTATCTGCCGAAACGCGCCCCGTATTACAAAAACAAAAGCAAAGCGCAGGACGCCCACGAAGCGATCCGTCCGTCGCATTTCGATCTTCCGCCCGATCGCGTCAAATCGTTCTTGACCCGCGACCAATTCCGCCTCTACGAGATGATCTGGAATCGCTTCATCGCCTCGCAGATGAATGCCGCCGTGTACGACCGCGTGACGGTCGACATCGTGGCGGGCGAACAGCTGTTCCGCGCCCGCGGCGAATCGCTCGTCTTTCCGGGCTGGCTGAAAGTCTACGGCGTCCAAGCCGACGACGAACGGAACGGATCCGACAAGAAAGACGAGGACGAAGAGCCCGATTTCGTTGATCTCCCGGCGCTGGAAGAGGGCGACGCGCTGTCGGTCGACAAATACATACCGGAGGAAAAACAGACGCAACCGCCGCCGCGCTACACGGAGGCATCCTTGATCAACGAGATGGAGTCGCTCGGCATCGGACGCCCGTCCACCTACGCGCCCACCATTTCCACGTTATTCGAGCGCTATTACGTGGAACGCGACGGGCGCCAGCTCAAGCCGACGGAACTCGGCGTGACGGTGACCGAAATGCTTGAAGAGCACTTCCGCGACATCGTTGACACGGACTTTACGGCCGATCTCGAGACGAAGCTCGACGACGTGGAGTCCGGGGAGCGCGATTGGGTCGATCTCTTGAAAACGTTTTACGGCCCCTTCCACGACGATGTGGTCAAGGCGCGCAAAACGGCCGAAAAGGTCGTGATCAAAGACGAGCCGACGGGCAAGAAGTGCCCCGACTGCGGGGACGGCGACCTCGTCATCCGCGTCGGTCGGTACGGCAAATTCATCGGATGCACCAATTATCCGGAGTGCAAACACACCGAAGCCATCTCGGAGCCGACGAACGCCCACTGTCCCAAGTGCGGTTCACCCGTCCGTTGGCGCAAGGTTCGCCGCGGCAACAAGCTGTATTTCTGCGATCAAACAAACGACAAAGATTGTGACTTCACGAGCTTTGATTTGCCGATCGACAACAAGACGTGCGAGACGTGCGGCAGTTACATGGTGCTGCGTCGGTTCCGCGGTCGCACCTACGAACGTTGTTCGAACAAACAATGTCCGACGAATCAATCGACGTCCAAAAAACGTTCCCGTAAAAAGAAGTGAGGACGATCGCGTGAACGGTCACGTAAGGATCGTCGGTGCCGGCCTCGCCGGCGCCGAAGCGGCGCTGACGGCGGCGCGTTTCGGCGCGCGGGTCACCCTCATCGACATGAAACCGGGTGAACGCACGCCCGCGCATCAATCGGGCGATTTCGCCGAGATGGTCTGCAGCAATTCGCTCAAATCGAACGTGGCCGAGACGGCGCAGGGACTTTTGAAACGCGAATTGCGGGCGCTCGGATCGCAACTGATCCGCATCGCCGATGCCGTTGCCGTGCCGGCCGGCGGTGCCCTGGCGGTGGATCGCGCCGCGTTTTCGGCCACGGTGACGGCGGACATCCGCCGTCATCCGAACATCGACGTCATCGAGCAAACGGTCGATTCCGTCGAAGCGCTGTCGGCGGATCCGATGCCGACCGTGATCGCCACGGGGCCGTTGACGACCGACGCCCTGTACCGATCGCTGTTGGCGCTGACGGGCGGCGACGGTCTTCATTTCTTCGATGCCGTCGCGCCGATCATCGACGCCGAATCGATCGACCCCGAATACGCTTTCCAAGCCTCGCGCTACGGTCGCGGCGGCGACGATTACGTCAACTGTCCGCTGGACGAAACGACGTACCATGCCTTCCGCGAGGCCCTGATCAAGGCCGACAAGGCCGTCGTCCACGATTTTGACGCCGTCTATTTCGGCGACTGTCAGCCGATCGAAGTGTTGGCCGCCCGAGGCGTCGACACCATGCGCTACGGTCCGTTGCGTCCCGTCGGCCTGACCGATCCCGCCACGGGACGGCGTCCCTATGCGTGCCTGCAGTTGCGCCGCGAAGATCGGGCGGGCGCCATGAGATCGCTCGTGGGATGTCAGACGCGCCTGACCTTTCCCGAACAGCGTCGCGTCTTCGGCATCATCCCGGCCTTGCGAAATGCCGTGTTTTATCGCTATGGCGTCATGCACCGCAACGCATTTTTGAAAGGTCCCGATCATTTGAAGGTGGGATTTCAAAGCCGCAACGCGCCGTGGCTCTTTTTTGCGGGGCAACTTTCGGGATTGGAAGGCTACGTCGAAGCCATCGCCTCGGGACTGATGGCGGGCATGCAGGTCGCCGCGATGGCCCTCGGCAAAAGCGAGGCCGATCGCGCCGCCTTGATCCCCGGCGAACGCACCATGATGGGGCAATTGACGCGCTGGGTGTCGGAGGGCAACGCGCAGACCTTTCAGCCCATGAATGCGAATTTCGGACTTTTGCCCCTGGACGATGTCGGACACCGCGTGAAGAAACGGGAACGCGGCGCCCTGCGCGTTCAACGTTCCGATCTGGCCATCGCCGAGACGATGGCCGCGATAAGCGAGGTGTTTTCACATGCATGATCCTCACGACATCGATCGTTTGACGGCATCGTACGCGTACGATCTGCCGCCGGAACTCATCGCGCACCATCCCGCCGACGTGCGGGATCACGCGCGTTTGATGGTCGTCCCCAAGACGGGGCCGTACGAGCACCGACATTTCTCCGACATCGGCGAATACCTGCGCCCCGGGGACTGCCTCGTGTTGAACGACACACGCGTGATTCCGGCACGCCTGTTCGGCGTCAAAGCCAACGGCACCGCCAAGGTCGAACTCTTGCTCCTCCGCTGTCTTCATGACACGACGTGGCGGGTTCTCGTCCGACCGGGGCGACGTGTGCGCCCGGGCCATCGCGTGATCATCGAGCCCGGCGTGCTCGAAGCGACGGTGGACGATGTCGAACCGGGCGGGGAGCGCATCGTCACGTTTACGTGCGACGGCGACTTCATGGAGCTGGTGGCGCGCTACGGCCATGTCCCGTTGCCGCCGTACATTCATGAAACATTGAAAGATCCCGAACGCTATCAGACGGTCTACGCGCGGCACCCGGGATCGGTGGCGGCTCCGACGGCCGGGCTTCACTTCACGCCCGAACTTTTGGATACGCTTCAAGCCGACGGCATAGCGATCGCACGCCTCACCCTGCACGTCGGGCTCGGCACGTTTCGAACGGTCGACGAACCCGCCATCACGGACCACGCCATGCACACGGAGGCGTACGTGCTGGACGCGGACGCGGCGTCGACCATCGAGCGCACCCGGCGTGAAGGCGGACGCGTGATCGCCGTGGGCACGACGAGTTGCCGGACGCTGGAAGCCGTCGCGGCCGAGCAGGAAACCAATCTTTGCCGGGGGCGTCTCGCGCCGGCGTCGGGGGAGACCAACCTGTTTATTTACCCCGGGTACACGTTCCGCTTGACCGATGCCATGATCACGAATTTCCATCTGTCGAAATCGACGCTGTTGATGCTCGTTTCGGCCCTGATGGGACGCACCCGGATGCTCGACGCGTACCGTGTCGCGATCGAACGCCGCTATCGCTTTTACAGTTTCGGCGACGCCATGTTGCTGTTGCCGCACGAACACGGGGAAGGGGAGTTGCCATGACGGCGGTTACGTACGAACTGAAACACACATGTCGACAGACGGGCGCACGCTACGGCGTCGTCACCACGCCGCACGGCACGTTTGAAACGCCGGCGTTCGCTCCGGTCGGCACGTTGGCGACCGTCAAGGCCATGACCCCCGAGGAATTGCGGGAGGTGCACACGGAGTTGATTCTGGCCAACACGTATCACCTTTGGATGCGTCCCGGCCCCGACATCGTCGAAGAGGCGGGCGGCCTCCACACCTTCATGCACTGGGACGGCCCGATACTCACCGACAGCGGCGGCTTCCAGATCTTCTCGTTGGCCCGACCGCAAGACATCACGGAAGCGGGCGTCACGTTTCGATCGCACATCGACGGCTCCGAACATTTTCTCACCCCGGAAAAGTCCATGGCCATTCAGCATAAACTCGGCTCCGACATCATGATGCAGCTCGACGAATGCGCGCCGTGGCCGGCCGACGAATCCTACGTCAAGCATTCGCTTGAGATGACCACGCGCTGGTTGGAGCGCGCCGTCCGCGTCTGGGACAACCGCGAACAACAGGCGCTGTTCGGCATCGTCCAAGGCGGCACGTACCCGCATTTGCGCATTCAAAGCGCAAAGGAAATCACGTCGTTCGATTTGCCGGGCTACGGTATCGGCGGCTTGTCGGTCGGGGAGCCCGCCCACCTGATGTACGAGATGATCGAGACGATCATGCCGTACATGCCGACCGATCGCCCGCGTTACTTGATGGGCGTCGGCACGGCCGACCATTTGATTGAGGGGTCCGTGCGCGGCATCGACATGTTTGACTGCGTCTTTCCGACGCGCGTCGCGCGCAACGGCACGGCCCTCACGCGGCGCGGCCGCGTCGTGGTGCGCAACGCCCGCTACCGTCGTCAACACACGCCGCTCGATCCCGAATGCGCGTGTTACGTCTGTCGCCATTACACGCGCGCCTACCTCCACCATCTGATTCGCACCAATGAAATTTTGGGGCATCGCCTGCTGACGTGGCACAACCTGGCCTTTTTCCAGCAGTTGATGGCGGCCATTCGCGATGCCATCCGAAACGACCGCCTCGGATCGTTCCGTGACGACTTTTTCCGGCAATATGACGATAAACGTCGCGATTTGTGATACACTCATTCTGTTACCCTGTTCTTAGTATGCGCGAACGGGGACAAGCAAAGGTCACCAAGGAGGACCCCGCATGAATTTGTTTCCACTCGTATTAGAAGAAGCTGCGCAAGCGCAGCAGCAACCGGGCGGCATCAAGGGCATCCTGACGATGTTGATTCCCTTTATCCTGATCATCGCCGTGATGTACTTCGTTTCGATTCGTCCGCAGAAAAAGCGTGAAAAGAAGCTCAGAGAACAACTGAACGCCATGCGTCCGGGCGACCGGGTGATGTCGATCGGCGGCATCGTGGGTCGCGTGGCCAACATTTCGGACGATGAAGTCACCATTTACACGGGCGTCGCGAACACGATGCTCACGTTTAAAAAATCTGCGATCAGCACCGTCATGCCGGCTCAAAGCGCGCCGGAGGAAGAGGCATAATCGATCGTTCGTTTCGTGCCCGGCCGCCGCATGGCCGGGCGCCCATTCCCCGTCCGCGTTGTCGCGCTGAGCAAGGGGCGCATGTCCGCACATCATGTGTGGATGTCCACGCGCCGGAAAGCGAATAACCGTTGGGACATATCTCACAACAATCCATTGATGAAGTCATTGCCCGCAACGACATCGTTGATGTCGTTTCCGCGTACGTGAACCTTGAAAAACGTTCGGCGAAAAACATGTTCGGGCTCTGTCCGTTTCATCGGGAGGACACGCCGTCGTTCAGCGTGTCGCCCTCGAAGCAAATGTTTTATTGTTTCGGGTGCAACAAAGGCGGCAACGTCATCACCTTCATCCAGGAGATTGAACACCTCGAATTTCCCGAAGCCGTTCGTTTTTTGGCCGAACGCGCCGGCGTTTCGATCGATGAGGACGCGGGCGACGACGCGGCATGGAAAGTTCGCGGCGAGCAACGAAAGAACGCCTATGCCGCCTTATTGGAAGCGGCGCGTTTTTACCACACCATGCTCGAACATCCGGACGGACGACGGGCCCGTGCCTATTTGAAGGGCCGCCGCGTCGACCGAAGCGCCTATCGCGCGTTTGGTCTGGGCTATGCGCCGCGATCGGGGCAAGCGCTGCGCGCCGCCCTGCAAAAGAAGGGCATCACGGACGAGGCGATGGTCGATGCGGGACTGATTTTGCCGCGACGCACCGGCGGATACTTTGACTTCTTTCGCCACCGCATCATGTTTCCGATCATCGACGCCCACGGGCGCGTGCTCGCGTTCGGCGGCCGATCGATGGATGAGGACGGGCCGAAATACATCAACACCTCGGAGACCGTCGTCTATCAGAAAGGCAAGCATGTCTTCGGCATGCCGCAGGCATTGCGTTCCGGACAGACGACGTGGTATCTGGTGGAAGGGTACCTGGACGTCATGGCCATGGCGCGGGCCGGCATCGATGCCGCCGTGGCGCCGCTGGGCACCGCGTTGACGGAAGCCCAAGCGCGTGCGATCCGCCGTCGCGCGGAACAGGTGATCATCGTCATGGACAGCGACCGCGCCGGACGCGACGCCGCGTTGCGCGCCCACGACATTTTGTTTGAGGTGGGCGTCAGCGCCTCGTTTGTCCTGTTGGACGGGGCGAAAGACCCCGACGACTACGAGGCGGCTTTCGGTCCCGAGCGGCTGTCCGCCGCCCTGAAGGATACGCTCGATGTCACCGAATATCGATGGGCATTGGCCCGATCCGATGCGGCAAATCGGGACGGGGACGCCGTCGCGATGTATCGCGATCGGGTGCTCGATATCTTGGCGGTCGAATCCGACGTCGTGAAACGCGAGATGTACGCACGACGCTTGGCCGACGAATTGACGATTTCGCCCGCGACCGTGATCCGTGAAACCGAACGTCGTCACCTCGCGATGCGCGATGCAAACGAAGGGTCGCCCGCCGACCGCGTCGCGCCCGCGTCGCCGTCTCGACCGAACCCGAAGGCGACGCACAAAAAACAGCGTTACGTCGATCGCCATGCCGACATCGCCTTGCTCGCCATGTTGGCGGAGGCACCGTCCCTCGTCGACACGACGCCGTCGGTGCCGTTGATGCGGATCGATCAATTTTCGATGCCGGACGACGTGCGTGCGTTTTTGACGTCGGAGACGGCTCGCGGCGCGCTGACGGCCGAGGACTTCGGCGGCCGTTTTCTCAAGCGGGTGGCCGAGCGCGCCCTCGCATCGGCGAAAGCGAATACGCTGACGATCGCGAACCTGCACGCGATCATCGACAACGTCGCCGAAACGTACGACGAGGGTTTCGAAAAACAGATTGACGTGGTACACTCGATGATCCAACGCCATTACACCGCGTTTACGGAACTGGAACAGCCGTTGGAACAACGTCGCCTGCTGTTTGCCCGCAAACTGATGCAGGCTCGCGGCGCATGCTGGCGTCGCGAAGCCGAGCGCTTGCAAAGGGCGGCTTATGAATTGGAAATGACCGGGGCGGATGAAGACGCCCATACGACATACGAACGCTCCGCCATGTACATGATGGCGGAACAAACTTACCGACAAATGGCGCAAGGGGAGGAATAATTGTGGCCGAGCAAGATCAACCAACCATGGTAATGACGTGGCGCGACGCCGTTGCATTGGCGGCGATCCAAGCATGGGATAAGGAGAACAAGGGGGATGCCGAGGATGCCTCGGAAATCACTTTGTTTGATTTCGAGGCGCCGGGCTTTCAAAAGGCAAAGGACGTCCCCGTTGAGCCCATTCTCAACGTCACTTCGGACGACGAGGTCGAAATGGAGCACGTCGTCGACGTCATCACGGAGGAGACGTCGGAGACGGCCGTGGAGACGGCCGAGGAGCTCGAGGATGACGACGAAGACATCGACGATAACGATCTGATGGACTTGTCCGACGACGACGATGCGTTGGACGACGATCTGTACATCGACGATGAGCACGAGGATGATGAGGACGATCGCGACGGCTCGTTGATCGACGAACAGACGTCGTCCGATCCCGAGTTGATGCTGCTGTATCCGTTGATTTTGCACGGCAAAGACAACGACAATCAGCTCGAACAGCAAGACATTCTCGATTTTTTGGAAAAAATCAAATGGGACGAAAAACGACTCGATGACGTCATCTTGTTGCTGGAACGTGCCGGCATCGACGTCGTCGACGAGGACGAGATCGTCCAAGAGATGCACACACGCGACCGCAGCAAGAAAGCCGAGGCGTTCAACGACGCCATGATCGTCGATGACCCCGTCCGGATGTACCTCAAAGAGATCGGTAAAGTCGAACTGTTGACCGCCGATGAGGAAAAAGAATTGGCGGCCCGCATGGAAGCCGGGGACTGGGAGTCGAAGCAGCACTTGATCGAGGCCAACCTGCGCCTCGTCGTCAGCATCGCCAAACGTTACACCGGACGCGGCATGCATTTCCTCGACCTCATCCAAGAGGGCAACCTGGGTCTCATGAAGGCCGTGGACAAGTTCGACTACACGAAGGGCTTTAAATTCAGCACGTACGCCACATGGTGGATACGCCAAGCGATCACGCGCGCCATCGCGGACCAAGCGCGGACGATCCGCATTCCCGTGCACATGGTGGAGACCATCAACAAGTTGATCCGCATCCAGCGCCAACTCGTCCAGGAACTCGGACGGGAGCCGGAAGTGGAAGAGATTGCCGCGGAGATGGATCTCACCCCCGAGAAGGTGAGGGAGATCATGAAAATCTCGCAGGAACCCGTGTCGCTCGAAAAACCGATCGGCGAAGAAGAGGACAGCCATCTGGGCGACTTCATTCCCGACGAAGAAGCGCCGTCGCCCGCCGACCAGGCGGCCTCGACGCTGTTGAAGGAAGAGCTCACGAAAGTGCTTTCGGGTCTGACGCCGCGGGAAGAAAAAGTCCTGCGCCTCCGGTTCGGCCTCGACGACGGGCGCACGCGCACCCTCGAAGAAGTCGGCTTGGAGTTCGACGTCACCCGCGAACGCATTCGACAGATCGAAGCGAAGGCCTTGCGTAAACTGCGCGGTCCCAACATGAGCACGCGCCTGTACGAATACCTCGACTGACGATGCGACCGACCCACCGACATGACGGCGCCCCCTCCGCGGGGCGCCTTGCACTTTTATACGACCTCGTCTCCGATGTCCCGTGTGAACGTCTGGTCGACATCGGTTCCGATCACGCGACCGTGCCGATCGCCGCGTTAACGGCGGGAATCTGTCGCACGGCGCTGTTGACCGACGTCCGCCCGGGGCCCTTGGCGACGGCGCGACGCCTCGTCTCGGACGCAGGGCTGCTCGATCGATGCGCGTTCGCGCAAACCGACGGACTCACGGGCCTGCAACTCACCGAAGACGACGTGGTGTTGATCAGCGGGATGGGCGGGGAGACGATCGCCCCGATGCTCGCCGCGCCGAGCGCCATGCGATCGCGTCCGAAGCGATGGATCCTGCAGCCGCAAACGCACGAAGAGGTCGTGCGCGACGCCATGTGCCGCTTGGGACTGCCGATCTCCGACGAGCGATTCGTCGTCGACAACGACCGCGTCTACCTCGTGATCGTCTCCGATCGGGGCGATCGTGCGGTCGAACGCCTGACCCCGTTGGAACGGTATCTCGGACCGGTGACGCTTCGCCGTCGGACCGCACCTGATGCGGGCGGGGACCGCGCCGCCCGAACGGCCTATCTTCGGAAACGGCGGCGGCGACTGGAGAAGGCGGCGCCGTTCGATCCCGACGCGCGGGCACTGCTCGAAGCATGGCCCGACCCGGCGTCGCCCAAGGTTTGATTCGGCGCGTGCCCTTTTGTATAATTTTGTCGATCGTGGCTGAGTCAGCTCAGTGGTCGCGGTGTCCGGCCGAAAGGCCCGCACTGAGGAAAGTCCGGGCTCCGGGGGGAGCGATGCCGGTTAACGGCCGGTGAAGGCGACTTCAAGGACAGTGCAACAGAAAGAGACAGCCGAGGCGACTCGGCTCAGGTGGAAAGGTGAGGTAAAAGCTCACCGGCGTCACGGCGACGTGGCGGCCCTGCAAACCCCATCGGGAGCAACGCCGCGGAGGAACAACGATGCCCCCCAGGTTCCATGGAGGCGGCTTGAACCGTCCGGCGACGGACGGTCCAGATAAATGACCACTCACGACAGAACCCGGCTTACAGGCTGGCTCAGACGATCGTACGTGAATGGGGTGAAAGTACTTATGACCGAGCGCAATCAGCACGTGTATACCCTGAAACAACCCAAACCGGCTTTTTGGAACGAACGCCGTTTTGCCTGGATGGCTTTTATCACACCGCTTTTGTTCCTGGCAATCGCGTACGCCATCTCCGGGGTCTTTCCCTTCGGATCGAGCGGCATCTTGACAGTCGACCTGTTCCATCAATATGCGCCTTTTTTGAATCTTTATCGCGAACACATCCTTCACGGCGAGACGCTCATGTACGCCTCGGAAATCGGACTGGGCACCAATTTTTTTGCGATTTTCGCCTACTACCTCGCAAGCCCGCTCAATCTTTTGCTCATCATCTTCCCGAAGTCGATGTTGACGGAGGGCGTCCTCTTGATCACGTTGCTCAAGGTCGGATTGATGGGATGGACGTTTCACCGATTCCTGCGCATTCGCTTTGGTCGCCGCGGCGGACTCGCGGTGGCGTTCGCGACGTTCTATGCGCTCTCGGGATACATCATGGCCTACGGCTGGAACATCATGTGGCTCGATGCGCTGATTTTGATGCCGCTGGTGATCGCCGAGCTCATTCTCCTTATTCAAGGCAAGCGCTGGTATCTGTTCCCGATGCTCGTCGGCCTGATGTTGATCACGAATTTTTACGCCGCGTTTTTTGCGTGCGTGTTCATCGTGCTGTATACGCCGATTCTGCTCGTGGAATGCTTGCCCGACGCCAAAGCGCACGAACGTTGGAAAACGATCGGCAAAGTGATCGGAAGTGCGCTGTTGGGCGTCGCCATGGCGGCGGTCATCCTCTGGCCGACCTATCGGGCGCTGCAGCTGACCTCCGCCGCCGACAATGCGTTCCCGGAAGCGAAAGTGCTCGGACAGCCGCTCGTCTATCTGACACAATTGTTTCCGTTCCTCGAGCCAACCGTTCGCTCCGGCGCGCCGAACTTATACGCCGGGCTGCCGATCTTATGGCTTGTGCCGGTGTATTTTTTATCCAAACGCGTCCGCATGCAGAGCAAGCTTTTGAACGGCGCCTTGCTGCTGTTCATGTTGCTGTCGTTTGACTTCAATGTGTTCGACTTCCTGTGGCACGGCACGCACTTTCCCAACCAATTGCCGTACCGTTATTCTTTCGTATTGATTTTCCTGCTGTTGACGATCGCGTACGACGGCCTGCGGTCTTTGCGTGAATTTAAAGCGAAGGAATTGGGCTTCATGGGCCTCGCCTGGATGCTCTTGATTCCGACCCTTTTGGTGGTGGTGCCGGATGTCAAGACGTCGTCGTGGTCGATGTGGGGCGGCGTCATTTTGATGGGCATCTACACGATGTTGCTCGTGGCATCCCGTCACCGCGTGCTCCGAAGCCGCGTCTTTGCGCGCGCCCTGATCTCCGTCATGATGGTGGAAATCTTGTTGTCGTCGATGTCCGGCGTCCATCTGCTGCGCGTCAACGAATCGTTCGGTCAACGCGAGAGCTACGCGACGGGCACCGATGTCGCCTCGATTCGGGACGTCATCGATCACGTGGACACCCTCCACGCGGAAGACGACTTTTACCGCATGGAGCTTCGACCCCATAAGTCCTCCAACGATCCGGCCCTCTACGGGTACAACGGCGTGAGTATCTTCGCGTCGTCCCTGCCCAAAGCGCCGATCGACACGATGAAACATCTCGGGTTCTGCAACAACGGCATCAACAGCTTCCAATATCGCGGCGCGACGCTGTTTACCGACGCCCTGTTCCGCGTCAAGTACGTGATGCGTCGGGACGAGGCCCACGTCGATGAATCGGCGCGTCCCGTCGTGCTCGGCAACGAATATGTGACGCTTCACGAAGTGCCGTACGTCTGTCCGCTCGGGTTCGTGGCCGACCCGGACATCATCGAGTGGCGCAGCGAACGCGCCGGCGGCGCCTTCGTCGTCCAGAACAATTTAGCCAACGCGCTGACGGGCGAAACGCTGCCACTGTTCGATTTGGGCAACGACCTGTTCCATGCGGAAGATTCCTCGGGCGTCACCCAAGGCGATGTCGGTCATTTCACCCGCGACCAATCGACCAACGCGACGAAGAGCACATTGCGCTGGACCGCCCCGGCGACCGGCCCCTGTTATTTGTACCTCGACGTTTCGCGTTCGGCCATCGAAAAGATTTACGTGAAGACCGACGGCGAGAG
Source organism: Saccharofermentanales bacterium (assembly GCA_050945495.1). GTDB lineage: Bacteria > Bacillota > Clostridia > Saccharofermentanales > DTU023 > UBA4923. The sequence goes on along the minus strand of JBMNTA010000011.1, from coordinate 6,398 downwards.
CTACTGGCTCAACCGTAAAGCGGAAGGCGTGCATGAACTCGGCACGTTGCAACAGGGGGATCCCATTTTCCTGTCGATCGAATGGAAAAAAAATACGTCGTCCAAAGTCGCGTTCGAAGCCTACACGGCAACCTTGAACATGGACACGTTGCAACGTTTTACACAGATCACCGAAGCGCGCGGCATGACCCTCTCCCGCCATCGCCAAGGCCGCATCGACGGCACGGTGAATGCCGATCGGGCGGGGACCCTGATGTTGTCGATTCCGTACAACCCCGGATGGTCGGCAACCGTGGACGGCGAAGCGGTGCGTCCGTTGGCGATCGATAACGCCATGCTTGGGCTGCCCGTCGCGGCGGGTCATCATGACATCGTCTTACGCTTCATGCCGGTCGGTTTTTGGGTGGGCCTGATCGTTACGCTGGCGGCATTGGCGGTGTGGGGCATGCTGTTTTTCCTCTTCCGATACCGCGCACAACCCAAAAAGCGAAAAAAGCAACGTTCGCAAGCGAAGCTGAAGCGAGCCCCGAAGTCCGCCGAGCATTTCCCCGAGGCGCCGACAGCACCCACGTCGCATCCCACGGCGGAACACACCCCATGGTTTTTGGAAGACGAAGGGCATACCAAGGCGTCGGACACGCGTCCGAAAATACGCACCGCACGTACCGTAGACAACAATGATCCGTCGGATCCTGTGCTACGATAGCGATGACGGCATTCGAAACGATGTCGCTCGGATAAACTTAATCTACGATTCATTAAAGGAGAGAAACTCATGAAAGACGTCAAATTTTATTACTGCGAAATCTGCGGCAACCTCACGTACCTTTTGGACGAAGGCGAAGGAGAGATGATCTGCTGCGGTGAGCCCATGAAATTGCTCACGGCCGGCACGACCGATGCCGCGACGGAAAAACACGTTCCGTACCTCAAGCGCGACGGCAACCATCTCGAAGCCGTCATCGGCGAGGTCGAACATCCGATGCTCGAGAAACATTACATTACGTGGATTGCCGCCGTGCAAGGCGATCGCGTGATCTTCCAGCACCTGTGCCCCGGCGACGAGCCCAAAGCTTGCTTTGAGTTGCAAGACGGCCCCGTCGAGGTCTACGAATTCTGCAACCTGCACGGTCTTTGGAAGGCCGACGCTTAAGCATCGCATCCAGACCCACACATTCAAAATAAAAGCGGGCCGAGCGCCCGCTTTTTTCATGGGGTCCGTCCGATCCTTCGGTCGAGTTCGTCGCGTTCCTCATCCGTAAGTTCGCGCCACACGCCTTCCGGCAAATCGCCCAGGCGAATGTTGGCGAAACGGACGCGCATCAAATCGATGACCGTGTATCCCAAGGCGTCGCACATTCTGCGGATTTGGCGATTGAGCCCCTGCGTCAAAACGATGCGGAACGTCTCGGGGCCGACCGGTCGAATGTCGCAGGGGAGGGTGGTGGTCTCGAGAATGTCCACCCCGGACGTCATGGCGGCGAGGAACGCGTCGTCGAACGGGCGGTCGACCGTGACGACGTATTCTTTTTCGTGACCTTCGCGCGTGCGCGTCAGGTGGTAGGCGAGTTCGCCGTCGTCCGTCAATAAGATGAGGCCGCGTGAATCTTGATCGAGCCGTCCGACGGTAAAGACGCGACGGGGATAGCGGACAGCGTCGATGATGTTGTTCGGACGCGAGCGATTGCTCGTGCAGAGGATCCCCGCGGGCTTGTGGTAGGCGAGGACCACACGCTCGCGAGCGATATCGCCTCGGAGGGGCTTGCCATCGATCGAGATCCGATCGCCGTCCTTGATTTTTTGGCCCAGGCGAGCGGTCTCACCGTTGACCGTGACGCGGCCGGCCTCGATCAAGCGATCCGCATGCCGACGACTGCACACGCCCATGGTGGCGATGTAGCGATTGATGCGCATCGCCTTAATCCTTCGCCTCTCGACCGCGCCGCGCATCTTCGGCGCGAATCGCTTCGATAACATGTGCATAAGGAATCGACAGCGTAAAGGTTGAACCGACGTCGCGTTTACTTTCGACCGACAATCGGTATTGCAGTTGTTCCGCGATTTCTCGCGCGATGGACAGTCCAAGCCCCGTGCCCTGACCTTGATGGGCACGATCTTCTTTGAAGAAACGATCGAAGACATGCTCAACGTCCCGCGCGTCGATGCCGCAGCCGGTATCGGCGACAAACACATCGGCGTGATCATCGCGCCCCGCGACACCGATCGTGATCACTCCGTCTTTAGGGGTGAATTTCATGGCGTTGTCCAGCAAGATGACGAGAATTTGTTCTACGCGGTCGGCATTGCCCCATACATCGGGAATCGTCTCGTCGAAGCCACGGGTCTCAAGATGCTGTCCATTGCCGGCGATGACGGGAGCATAATTGTCGGCCACCTCGCGCGCCAAATCAATCAATGACATCGGCCGCTGTTCGATCGTTGTCGTTCCGGCCTGCAGCCGCGAGAGTTCCAACATGTCGTTGATCAATCGCGACAGGCGCATCGTCTGTCTCAATAAAATTTCCTGATAACGTTTTTGATCCTCGGGATCGGTCACCATGCCGTCCGTCAAGGGCTCCAACAGCCCGCGCATCGCCGTCAGCGGCGTGCGAAGCTCATGCGAAACGTTCGCCACGTAGTCGCGACGCGTCTGCTCCAGGCGGGCGGCCTGCGTGACGTCACGGAACAGCCCGACGGCGCCCGTCACATCGCCATCCTGCGAAAACAGCGGCGTGGCGACGATTTGTATTTGGCGAAGATCCTTCGTGATATCGGTCGATTGTTTTTCACGCGTCTCCATCGCCTTTTCAAACAGCGGTCCAAGACGGATGCTTTGCAAAAATGCTTCGGCGGACGCGCGGTCGGCATCGGTTCCGTCGATTTCGAAGACGCTGAAAATGCGGTCGTTATATTGCGTGATATGTCCCTCGCGGTCCACGGCCACGAGGCCTTCGCCGATGCCGTCGATGATTTGACGCAATTGACTCGCCTGATCCCGCAACTGAATGAACAAGACTTCCAATTGCGACGCCATGGTATTGAACGCACGCCCCAATTCACCCATCTCGCCTTCCTGCGACTCGTCGGCACGCTGCGAAAAATCACCTTCGCCCATGGCCGTCGCGACAGCACACATCGATTCGATCGGTTTGACGATGCGCAACGTGGCGAGGATGACGGGGAGCACCATGATGACGAGCACGATCAGGGACGAGGTCAGCAATGCAAAATTCAAACTCTGAATGCCGACACCCATCTCTTTAATCGGTTGAATCGCGACGACGGACCCCATGCGCTCATGCTCGCGGGTTTCGATCGGCACCGTCACGATGATCACTTGTTCGTCGGAATCGGGCAGACGACGACGGCTCGTCCGTTGTTCAAGGCGATCGGCATGCAGAACGCGGTGTTCTTCCAGCACCGTCTGCAAAAGTGCTTGATCCACACCGATCGGGTCCGTGGGTAGATCCGTGTGGTAAAGGATCGTGTTGTCATTGTTGACGATGAAGCTCCAGTTACCAAAAAGTTCGCGTGAATTCGCCACCAAATCGATACAAAACAGCGATATGGCGCCGATGTCGTCATCCCATGCCTCCGTCAATGACTCATCGTACACCCGCGACGCAATCATCTTCGCGCGCGGCAAGAGTTCACGAGCCTTGATGTGCGCGAACACGGGAGTCGCCACAAAATTGTAGAAGACGGCCGTCAAAACGGTCCATAATGTAATGGCCACGATCAGCAACGTGAAAATACGACGGACAAGAAAGCGACTTTTCATGATTGGAAATTATGACGACGCTTCGAATTTGTATCCCACGCCGTAGACGGTGATGAGGCCGTATTTGGGGTTATCGCTGTCGATTTTCTGACGAATGCGTTTGATGTGCGTATCGACGGTGCGCGTATCCCCGAAATAATCGTATCCCCAGACTTTCGATAAAATTTGCTCGCGATCCATGACCTGGCCGGGATGCGACGCAAGCAAATACAAAATTTCGACTTCCTTGGGCGTAAAGGCGACCACTTCGTCGTTCACCTTGACTTGGTAATTGTCGAGATTGATCTCCAAGCCGTCGAAACGCAACACCGACGACTTCGGACCGGTCTCGGCGTCATGAATGCGGCGAAAGATCGCTTTGATCCGCGCGATGACTTCGCGGGGACTGAACGGCTTCACGATGTAGTCGTCGGCGCCGAGTTCGAGCCCAAGCACGCGGTCGATTTCTTCGCCCTTGGCCGTCAACATGATGATCGGCACGTTGCTCGTCTTGCGAATGGCGCGGCACACATCGGTTCCCGACATCTTCGGCATCATCAAGTCGAGGATGATGAGATCGGGTTTTTCGCTTTGCGCCATGGCGAGCGCTTCTTCGCCGTCGTACGCCGACGAGTAGGGGAAGTGTTCGGCCTTGAGATAAAGTCCGAGCGACTCGTGGACGACCGGATCGTCATCGGCGATCAGAATATGCGGTGTGGTGGACATGCATGCCTCCTCCAAGTTATGTGATGGACGCATTCGCGTCCCATGGGTTTGTTTTTATCATTATATCACCCGAAAACACGTGGTATCCTGGTTACATGATCACCATCGAAACGCCGCCCATCCTCTATGAGGACAATCATCTGCTCATCGCCGTCAAAGCACCGGGGCTTCTGGCGCAAGCCGATCGCACCGGCGCGCCGGACATGCTCGGGCTCTTGAAGCGCGATCTCGTTCGACGGTACAACAAACCGGGCGATGCGTTTCTCGGCTTGGTGCATCGGCTCGATCGACCGGTGAGCGGGCTCATGGTCTTTGCCAAAACTTCGAAAGCGGCCGGCCGCCTGTCAAAACAGTTTCGCGAACAAACGGTCGAGCGCTATTACGTGGCACGCGTCTGCGGCGTGCCGCCGACGGCGAGCGGCCGCCTCGACGACGTCCTCTCCCCAAACATGATCCACGGTCAAATTCGCGTCACGACCGACGGCGTCGAAGCATCGCTCTTATGGCAAACGGTGGCCGTCGATCGCGGACGGGAAGAGGCGCTGCTGTTCATTCAACTCATCACGGGACGGCGCCATCAGATTCGCGTGCAACTCGCTTCGGCGGGATGGCCCATCCTCGGCGACCGCCGCTACGGCCGCCAAACCGCACGCGATCAATCGGTTGAGACGGTCGCGTTGCACGCGTGCGGACTCGTCTTGACCCACCCCACGCGACGCGAGCGTCGGGCCTTTTATTGCGGCCCGGACATCAATCCCTCGTTTGAATCCGAGGACGCCGACCGCCTTTCGCAATTTATGGAAGAACAACAAAAAAAAGGCCGCCTCCCGCGGGCTTGATGCCACGAGAGGCCGCCATGTCTTGGTGCCGATGGCCGGACTCGAACCGGCACGGAGTTGCCCCCATCGCATTTTGAGTGCGACACGTCTGCCAATTCCATCACATCGGCGTCGGATATCGGAAACCGGATTGCCCGAGGACAATCCGGTTCGACAGATTGGTGGGGGAGAGTGGATTTGAACCACCGAAGTCACTGACAACAGATTTACAGTCTGCCCCCTTTGGCCGCTCGGGAACTCCCCCATATTCTGTCTGGTGGGCCATCAGGGACTCGAACCCCGGACCGACCGGTTATGAGCCGGCTGCTCTGACCAACTGAGCTAATGGCCCGCGTGCCCTGAAACGGCGCTCCGTGATTATAGGAAAGGTTGCATGCGCTTGTCAAGCGAACTTGACGACCCGTTTCAAACCGCTTATGATGATCGGCGCCGAGGTGTGGCGCAGTTGGCAGCGCGCTTGCTTTGGGAGCAAGAAGCCGCAGGTTCAAGTCCTGTCACCTCGACCAATATTCCCGGCAACGTACGGTTGCCGGGTTTTTTATTTGCGCTTTTATGCAACGGGCGAAGGGCGAGACGGCCGTAAAATCGATCGCCGGAGCGTTCTGTCGCACGGATTGCCCCTTGTTGAGGAATCATAATATGCATCGCTTGCCGACGGTCGGTTTTCATAGCACTTTATATATATGTCGTATTAATATAGGCGTCTTGCCCTTTACAGACCTCAAATATGCGTTACAATGGTTATTACGCAAGCAATGATTTGCCGCGTCCGCGCGGCGGTCTTTAACTTGCAGTTGCAAAGCCTTACTGATACAATACAGTAAAATGTGTGTGCTGCTTGCCACACAATTTCGCAATGGAGGAAAGAACATGAAAAAATGCTTAGCAATTTTGATGGCGGTTCTGATGTTGATCGGACTCGTCGCATGTGGTCCTTCGACGCCCGACGTCGATAAACCGGACACGACTCAACCCAAGGTTGACACGCCGGAGACCGATGCGACCGAGCCGGATGCGACCGATCCGCCCCAAGAGCCTTGGAAATCGTCCGACCCGAACTACGGTACGGTTAT
>JBMNTA010000010.1:0-40575 GCA_050945495.1 Saccharofermentanales bacterium | reverse complement strand
CGTGTTCACCCAGTTTGAAAAATTGGAAGACGGTACGTATGTGCCGCTGGAGAAGAAAAACATCGACACGGGCGCCGGCTTGGAGCGCATGGCGGCCATTGTGCAGAACGTGGACAGCTTGTTTGAAGTCGACACCGTTCGCGCCGTCTTGGACCGTGTGTGCGAGGTGACGGGGACGGCGTACGGCGCTTCCGAGAAAAGTGACGTCGCCGTGCGCGTCATTACCGACCACGTGCGCGCCGCGACCATGATGATCGGCGACGGCATTTTGCCGAGCAACGAGGGGCGTGGGTATGTGTTGCGCCGCCTCATTCGCCGCGCGTCGCGTCAAGGACGTCAGTTGGGGGTCGACGGCATGTTCCTCGCCCCGATCATGCGCACCGCCATCGCGGCGTCGAAGGACCATTATCCCGAACTCGCCGACGAAGACGCCATCGTCGCCGTTTTGGAGGCGGAGGAACGACGCTTTGACCGCACCATTCGTCAGGGTTTGGAGCTGTTGAACGAAGCGTGTGCGACGGCGAAAAAGGCACGCCGCACGATGCTTTCGGGTGATGTCGCCTTTTTGCTGCACGATACGTTTGGGTTCCCGATCGAACTCACGGTGGAGATTGCGGCCGAGATGGGCATGGACGTCGATCGCAAGGCCTTCGACGAGGCCATGGCGCGTCAACGCCGCCGCGCGCGGGCGGACTTCTTGGAGAAAACCTCGACGGCGTGGGGCGCATTGGCCTTGCCCGACGATCTGCGCGCGACGCCGGCCACGCGGTTCATGGGTTATCGCGAACTCGACGCCGAGACGCACTTGGTGGCTCTTTTGCAGGTGGCCGAAGACGGCCGCGCCTTGGAGCCCATCGATTCGGCGGGTGTCGGGGACGAGATTTTGTTGGTGACCGAAGCGACGCCGTTCTATGCCATGGGCGGCGGGCAGACGGGCGATGTCGGCATCGCCCGACAAGGCGACGCCATCGCCGAGATTCGCGACACCGAGCGCACGGGCGACGGCCATGTGCTGCATCAGGCGCGCGTGACGCACGGCTTTTTCGATGACGAACGCCCCGTGGTTTTGCGTGTCGACCGGACGACGCGACGCGATACGGCCCGTAACCACACGGCGACGCACCTGCTCCACGCGGCGCTCCGCGAACGTCTCGGGGCGTCGACCACGCAGCAAGGGTCGCTTGTCACTCCCGAACGCCTGCGTTTCGACTTCCGCCATGAAGGGGCGGTATCGGAGGACGATCTGCGCGCGATCGAAGCGCGCGTCAACGAAGTGATTCTGGCGGATCTTCCCGTCACGACGGACGTGATGTCGATGGAGGAAGCTCAAGCCAAGGGCGCCACGGCGCTGTTCGGTGAAAAATACGGCGATCGCGTGCGCGTGGTCTCTTGCGGCGACGTCTCTTGCGAATTGTGCGGCGGCACCCATGTGGCGTCGACGGGGCAGATCGCCTTGTTCCGCATTGTGTCGGAGAGCGGCATTGCCGCCGGGGTGCGGCGCATCGAAGCGTTGACGGGTCGCCGAGCGTTGGCCGCTTACCGAAAAGATGCCGACGTGGTCGCCCGGTTGAGCGAACAATTGCATGCGCCCGCCGAGTCATTGAGCGATCGGGTGGAGCAACTCGGGAACGAACTGAAAGAAGCGCGCGCGGCCGTGGAAGCGCTGGAGCGCGAGAAGATGGCCGCCTCGGTGGACGAGCGGACGTCGGATAAAGTGGCGATCGGCCCGTTCCAGACGATCATGACCACCTTGCCCGGCTACGACGCGCCGGGATTGCGAGAAGCGGGAGACCGTTTCCGCGATCGATTGGGCGACGATGCCGTCGTCATTCTGGCGGCGACGTCCGAGGATCGGGTGCTGTGGCTTGCGATGGCCGGCAAATCGGCCGTCAAGCGCGGCATCCACGCCGGAAATCTCATCCGTCAAGCGGCGAAGATGACCGGTGGCGGCGGCGGCGGACGTCCCGACATGGCGCAGGCCGGCGGCAAAGACGTCGACGCCGTGGACGATGCCATGGCGGCGCTGAGAGAAGCGATCGAGCGCGTGGCAAAACGAGAGGAGTAAACGATGAACGACTGTGTATTTTGCAAAATCGTGGCGGGGGAGATCCCGTCGAACAAAGTCTACGAGGATGACCATGTCGTCGCTTTCAAAGATCTCCATCCCGTGGCGCCGGTGCACGTTTTGATCGTGCCGAAGGCCCACTTCGATGACATCCACGCGATGGCGTCCTCGGAAGCGGGGCGGGAAGCGATGGATCACATCATGTGCGCGCTGCCGGCGATCGTCGAGGCCGTGGGGTTGAAGGACAGCGGATTCCGCCTGATCAACAACTGCGGTGAGGCGGCCGGACAGACGGTCATGCACGTTCACATTCACCTCGTCGGCGGCGTGGAGCTCGGACCTCGCATCCTTTGATCAGGTGGATTTGTTTGAAATCCTGTCGGGCTCGTATAGCTGATTGACATGCTCCATGGTTTTAATGTATAATACGTATACATGTAAGCGAGATTGATTCTCGCAAAATGAAGAGCCAAGGGCATGCAATTTTATTTGGAAAGGAGCTAAGGACAAGAGGAAGCGGAGAAAGAAACCTTAGGAGATGCGTATTCAAGGAAATGTCATGCCGGCTACGCACAATGCTATTGTGTCAATGTATCTGAATCTTGCAGAGAAAAACCATCTCGGACAGATTAGGTAAAAGGAGGAACCTCCCATGAACAAAGGTAAAAGGAGGAACCTCCCATGAACAAAGGTAAAAGGAGGAACCTCCCATGAACAAAGGTAAAAGGAGGAACCTCCCATGAAAAAAGGAATCATCATCGTCCTGATCGTGATCAGTCTGGTTGCGGTTGGATGCACGAATACCCCTCAGGTATCGACGCAAAATGACAATGCACAAGCGGCTTTCCATGATGTGAAGCCCGCAAAGATCGAAGATGATTTTGTGCCGGAAGATGGTGCGATGGTTTTTTCGACGTATGACTACGGATATGACTCCGTCGATGACTTGATGAACGTCGCCACCTTGGTCGTTCGGGCAACCCCCGTGGCCAAAGAATCCGAGTCTCAACTCGGTGTGTGCTGGATCATGGACGTTGCGGAAGCGAGCGTTCCGGGTATAAAAACCATAAAATTGGTCCAAAACAAAGACAATTACTTGCTCGAACCGGGGCAGGAAGTCGTTTTGGTCTTGCAGCCGGACAAAGGAGAGGATTATTTCAATATCCCCGGTGGCGGGAACGGCCTGTTTTTTGTCAACCGTGAGACGCAATCGGTCGATGGCCAATTGATGGACTCTTTGCTTGAAAAGGCATCTTTGTCCGCACAATCCAGCGCTTCTCTCGATTTGGCGGGAGTATTTGAACTCCTTGTCAAAAATCTTTAACCCACAGGCTCATTGCACGCTGAATGAAGAGGCGGTCTCAAACATTTGAGACCGCCCCTTTTCGTTTGATTGCGATGGGGCGACTCAACGAATCGTCTGCAACAGCTCGCGAATCTTTGTCGTCGGATCCAAGAGCGACGACAGCGATGCGTTGTGGTTTAAGGCGTCGATGATGAGGGCGGTGAAGCGCGCCATGTTGACGTCGACGTACCACGGCGCTTTCAACAATTTGGGATCGCGGTAAATCAAGTTGGTGCAGAAGACGGCATCGATGATGCCTTCTTCGTGGGCTTTGTTGAAGGAATCCAGGCCGTCCGTAAACAGTCCGAAGGTTGCGGCGCAGAAGATGCGGCGTGCGTTTTGTGCTTTCAACGTGCGCGCAATCTCCAGCATCGATTCGCCGGACGAAATCATGTCGTCGACGATGATGACGTCGCGTCCATCGACCGAATCGCCCAGGAATTCGTGCGCGATGATCGGGTTGCGGCCGTTTTTGACGACGGTGTAGTCGCGGCGTTTGTAGAACGTGCCGAGCGGAATGCCCAACACCGACGCATAATACGACGTCCGGAAGATGGCGCCCTCGTCCGGGCTGATCATCATCGATTCGGCGTGCTTGAATTTTGTGTCGGGAAACCGCGTCATCATGGCTTCCAGAATTTGGTACGCCGTCGGGACATTCTCGAAACCGGACGTCGGTGCGGCGTTGGCGACGCGGTCATCGTGCGCGTCGAACGTGATGATGTTCTTCACGCCGAGGTAATCCAATTCCTCCAGCATAAAGGCGCAGTCCAGCGATTCACGCGCATTTCTCCGGTGCTGACGCCCTTCGTAGAGATAGGGCATGATCACGTTGATGCGGCGGGCTTTGCCCGATGCCGCGAGAATGATGCGTTTCAATTCCTGGTAGTGGTCGTCGGGACTCATGCGGTTCGGTTGGCCGCGCATCTTGTAGGTGACGGAATGGTTCGTCACGTCGCACAAGATAAACAGGTCGTGCCCGCGGATGGTCCGTTCGATGACGGCCTTGCCTTCGCCCGAGGAGAAGCGAAAGGCGTTCACCGGGACGTGGAAGTCTTCGCGCAAAAAGCCGGCCGGCAAGAGTTCGGGCGCCACTTCCGTCGAATACCCTTTGCGGCGCGCGACGAGCGCCTCGTTGACTTCGTCCGAAAAGCTCTTGGCGCCTTTGAGCGCGATCAAGGCCACCGGGGCCAACGGCTCCATCGGGTTGTATCCCGATTGGTCATATTTGTAATAGTTGGTGTCGTCTCGATGTTCGACGGTTCCGATGTTGTCTGGCATTATTCGTCCTCCTCCGGTATGGACGTCGATTGAACGTCGTTAAACGATAATTGTCGATTTTGCATGTCACGATCGCCCCGTCGGTTGTGGCCCATCTCATTCAGCAGCGCATCGATGCGGGTGGCCGGCGCCAGCAGGCGCGACAGCGACGCGTCGTGGTTCAGCGCGGAAATCAAGAGGGCCAGGTCATCGGCCATGGGGATGTCGGTGTACCACGGCGAGGATAAGACTTCGGGCGGTCGGTAGGCGAGATCGGTCGCGAATACGCGTTCGATGATGCCGCTCTCCCATGCCTGTCGCATGTTGCCGATGCCTTCGGTGAATTGCGCAAACGAGGCGATGCAGAAAATGCGGGCCGCGCCGCGCGATTTGAGGGCGGCCGCGCACGCGATGAATTCGTTGCCGCTGTCCAAGAGGTCGCCCAACAAGATGATGTCCTTGCCTTCGACCGAATCGCCGAGGTACGTCCGCATCTCCGTCATTTGGGTCGTCTCGCCGACGTACTTAAAGTCGCGGCGCTTGTAGAAGATGCCCATGGGGATGCGGATCGCCGATGCGTAGAAAATGCAGCGGCTGATGCTCGTCTCGTCGGGACTGACCACCATGATGTGGTCGCGGTCGATCTTCAAGTCGGGGACGGTGCGCAAGAGCGTTCGCAAACTCTGGTACGACGTCGGGAACGACTCGAAGTTGGAGCGCGGCACGGCGTTCGCCACCCGCGCGTCGTGTGCGTCGAACGTGATGAAATTGTCGATGCCGAGTTGGAAGAGGGCGCGCAGCATGGCGCCGCAGTCCAGCGATTCGCGCGACGTCCGGTGGTAGCGACGGCCCTCATACAGGTACGGCATGATCACGTGAATGCGCTTCGCGGAATCGCGTGCGCACAGGATCAAACGGTACAAGTCGAGGAAGTGCTCGTCGGGTCCCATCGACACGTCCTCGCCGTATCGCTTATAATGAGCCCCGTAATTGAGGACATCGGTCAAGATGAACAAGTCATGGCCACGGACTGAATCGATGAGCTCCGCTTTACCTTCACCGGAGCTGAAACGCGACAGATCGACATTGATCCTATACTCGTTGCGTACGTAGCCCGGGATGTCCAAGAGTTCCGGTCTGCGTTTCGCCGCCAACGAGCGTCTTAAACTCAACTGGTGATTGATGCGTTCGCCCAAGGCGGGCGACAAAGATTCAACGATCAGGCCGATCGGCCCGTTTGACTCAAGTTCAAGCTCATCGCCAAACAGATTGTTGACCGACTGATTGGCGGGTAAAGCGAGATGTTGCATGGTGAATCCTCCGATGTCCACAGTATAACAGAAGAAAGGACCGAGACGACATGGCTCAAGGCAAAAAGAAAAAGCAATCGTCGGCCGGCATCGACTTTATCTCGGCCGCCAAAAAAGCACAATTTCCTCCGCCCGTGCGCGACGAGGTCGTCTTTGCGGGGCGCTCGAACGTCGGCAAATCGACGCTGGTCAACGCGCTGAGTCGCCGCAAAGCGCTGGCCCGCACGAGCAAGACGCCGGGGAAGACGCAATTGGTCTTTTTTTACGAGTCCTGGCCGGATGCGACGTTGGTCGATTTGCCGGGCTACGGATATGCGAAATCATCGCGCTCCGACATTGAGACGTTCTCACGCGTCACGGACGATTATCTCCATGCCGATCGCCCGATCGCCGTCGTCTTGATCTTGGTCGACATTCGCCGCGGGTTCGGCGACCTCGATCTCCAGATGGTGCATTATGTCTGTCATTTCGGGCTGCCGTGGCAGGTCGTGCTCACCAAAGCCGATAAATTGTCGCGACATGCGCAAATCGAGGCCGAACGGGACGCGAACGAGGTCATCGAGGCGTTTAACGCGGCGTATCGCACCGACGCCCTGCCGGCGCTTTCGGTGGCGGCCGGGACCGCGCCGAACGATCGCGCCATGGATCAATTGAAAGAGCGCATCCGCTTGTTTCTCCCGTAATCCGCCGAAGACACGGTCGATTTGACGCGTCACGACGCGTATCGGATCGAACGCACCGTCGGTATTTCTCCTCCATCCTTCAGCGTGGAAGCATGCCGCTTCACTGCCGATGTCCACGCTTGCTTGTGGCGCGCGCCCGCCGTCGGGGCGTCGCGCTGTTTTTGGTGCTGGTCATCGCGGCGTTCGCCGTGACGCGTTCCTCCTTGCTTCGTTGGGAAGCGCGGGTGCCGCACGAAGCACGGCGTTTTTCCGGCGTGATCCTCGATCCCGGCATCGCACGGCCGGGCGATCCGAACGGCGCGCGCTACCAGAAAATTCGTTTGTCGGAGGGCGTGACCGTCATGCTGTGGATGCGCATCCCGGGACGCCGCGGCGATGCCGTGACGGGCGTCGCGTCGTTTCATGTGGGCGACGAGGCCCGCAATCCCGGCGGGTTTTCCGAGCGGCTCTGGCTCTGGTCGGAAGGTGCGGCGTGGACGGGGCGCCCCGTCGGCGTGAAGCTTACGGCACGCGACGCGTTCGCGCGATCGCTGCGCCGCGCGCCCGACCGTTTTCGGGCGTACATTCGCCAACACCTGGCCCCGTTTTGGCAAGCGGACGGCGGCGCCATCGCGATGTCGCTCACCCTCGGCGACACGCGGGGCCTCTCGGAGCGCGAACGGTTTTTGCTCCGCGACGCGGGATTGGCGCACTTGACCAGCGTCTCCGGCACGCATCTGTACTTTTTGATCCGTCCGATCGAGCGATGGGCGCGCAGGGGGCGGTGGTCGCGGCGCACCGCGCAAAGGCTCACCGTCGCGGCGGCGCTCTTGTTGTGTGTTCTGTGCGGGTGGAAGGTCGGCGTGGCACGGGCCACGCTCATGATGCTCGCGTGCCAAATCGATGTGCGCGCTCGCCGTCGACGCGATCCGCTCAACACGCTGTGTTTCGTCGCGTCCGTCCTCCTGATCGCTTCGCCGTACGCCGTCTTTTCCCGCGGATTTTGGATGAGTCTCACCGCCGCGGCCGCGATGTCGACCGTGCCGCGTGCCCCAACGCGGGACGGGGTTCCCGCGTCGGCGATCCGACGGGTGACAAAGGCTTTCTTGCACGCGATGGGGCTCTCGTTCATCGCGCAGGCGGCGATCCTGCCGTACCTCTGGGGGATGTCGCCCGGGATCTCGTTGTGGACGCCGTGCGTCAACGCGCTGGCCCTGCCCGTGGCCTCGGCCGTGACGGCCATCGACTATGCGTTGATGGCGATCCTCGCGGTATGTCCGTCGTCGGTGGGCGGTTGGGTGGGGGCGCGCATACATTTCGCCGCTCGGATGCTCACACGGATGGCAGAGGCGGCCTCCGGCGCGCCGGGCGCCTTTGTGCCCGTGCCCGTCGTCGTCGTCGCGGTGATGGCGGCGGCCGTCGCCGCCGCAAGGATCCGTTTGGGCCATGACCGTCGACGGACGATGATCGCAGTTTCGGGCTTGATCGCGGCCATCCTCCTTGTCGGGGGACGGCTTGGGGCGACGGGGCCGACGCGCGTGGTGTTTCTCGATGTCGGCCAGGGCGACGCCACGTTGGCCTTGACGGCGTCCGGGGGCACCGTCCTGATCGACGGCGGCGATCCCGGGCACGGGTATCGCACCGTCCTCCCGACGGCTCGGTTTTACGGGCGGTCGACCATCGATCTCGCGGTGGTCACGCACGGCCATCGCGACCATGCCGGAGGCATTTTGGATCTCTTGTCCGTCGGGCGTGTCGGCGCACTGGCCTTGCCGGACGTCACCGCGGTCGCGGAGGAGGACGATCTCACGGCGGCGCTTCGGGCGGAGGCCGCGGCGCGAGACGTGCCGGTGGTCAAGCTCTCCGCGGGCGAGTCCGTGACGGGCGACGGATGGACATGCGATGTGCTGCACCCCGAACGCGGCATGGCCGTGGACGATTTGAACATGGGTTCGCTCGTGACCCGTTGGTCGTTTGATGGGTGCACGATCTTGTTGACGGGCGATGTGACCGAGGCGGGCGAACGCGTGCTTTTGACGCGCGAGGTCGCGCCGGTCGATTGTTTGCACGTCGCGCATCACGGCGCCCAACGGTCGACGTCGACGCCTTTTTTGGAGGCGGCGTCGCCCGCCGTGGCGATCGTCTCCGTCGGTCGCGACAATCGATACGGTCACCCGCATCCGGCGACGCTCGAGCGCCTCGGCGATCGCGGCATCGAGGTGCATCGCACCGATCGATCGGGGGCCGTTTTCTTGATCATCCGTGAGGGAAAGGGTACGATAAAGCCGTGGCTTTCGCCGTCCTCGGCGCGGCCCGAACGAGGTAGATGATGACGCACCCAACGATCAACAAATGGATGGATTACGCCCCCTTCATGGCCGATCTCAAGCGATCGACGGACCGACCGGCGTACATTTTGACCGGCGACGAGCCGTTTTTGATTCAACAGGTCAAAAAGCATTTGATCAATGAATGGGTGGCGCCGGGCATGGAGACGATGGACCTCGTCACGTTCGACGGCGACGGCAAGCCGACGTCGATCGACGCCGTGCGTCTTTTGGACGAGCTTGCGACCCCGCCGTTCTTGAATCCCGTCAAAGTCATCGTCCTGACCGATTCCGGATTTTTTGATGCCTCGATGCAAGGTCTGGGACGCCATTACGACGCGCTGGCGGACCGTTTGGCGGCGCCCCCGGATCATGGCCGGTTGCTCTTCATTGAGTCGACCGTGCGCGGCAACCACCGCGTCCTGCGACGGATGCGCGAGGCCGGCGCTTTGACGGGCAAATTCACGAAGCAAAGTCATCGCGAGTTGCTGGCGTGGGTGTCCGCCCTGTGCGCACGCGAAGGATTGCGCATCACGCGCGAAGCGGGCGAATCGCTCATCGCGCGCTGCGATCGTTCGATGGGCGACATTTACAATGACTTGACGATTGTCTTTCAATATTTTCGGTTCACGAAAGAGCGGGACATTCGGATCGAGGCCATCGATTTGTTGTGCCGCGAAGACATGACGGGCGTCATCTTCGATTTGACCGACGCCATCGCCGTCGGCGACGTCGGGCACGCGTTGAGCATGTTGGAGCGTCTCCTCGCGAAACGAGAGCCGCCGATTTTGATTCAAACGATGCTGGCTCGGCAGTCGCGCGATTTGATCGTCGCGAAATCGTGCCGAACGGCCTCCGATATCTTGAAGACCGATGTCACAAGCAGCCCCTTTTATGCGCGCAAGCTGGAACGCCAGGCGCGCCGATTTTCCATGGAGCGCCTCGAGCGCATGATGGAGCGCTGTTACCGGGCGGACGTCGCCGTGAAAACGGGACGTCTCGACGGGGAGGATGCGGTGACCATGCTCGTGATCGGGGCATGCACCGCGTGACAATCGCGCCTTTCGTTTTCATATGTTTTTCATTGATCTCATCTCGGATGCGTTGAGGCGCCCGAAGAAAGGAGATCCGAGGCATGACGGATGCCATGTCCGCGGTCGATCGGACCGCCAATTTGACGATGAAGGAACTTCCGTGTTCCGAGCGACCGTATGAGCGCGCGCTCCAGCACGGCGTGACCACGCTGACGGATGCCGAATTGATCGCCGTCCTGCTCGCCACCGGTCGGGCGGGGGAGACGGCGGTGCAGACGGCCGAGAAGGTCTTGGTTGAAAGCGACGGCTTGGCGGGCCTGCTCGACGCGAGCCCCGAGGAGTTGCAGTCGGTGCCGGGCATCGGCCCCGTCAAAGCGCTGCGCATTCTGGCCGCCGTCGAGCTCGGGCAGCGCGCCTCGTCGGAACGACAACACGCGGTGCGCCCCGTCATGACGGGGCCCGACGCCGCCATACGGCACGTCGAAGCCTCGATGCGCTATTTGACGCACGAGCAATTTCGCTGTCTGCTGCTCGACACGCGCCATCGGGTCATCAAGACGGTCATGATTTCCAAGGGTGGGTTGGCGGCCGCCTCCATCCATCCGCGCGACGTCTTTCGCGAAGCGGTGAAGGGCAACGCGGCCGCCGTCATCTTGGTGCACAACCATCCGAGCGGCGACGCTTCGCCGTCGCGTGCCGACATCGAGTCGACGCGCCGTTTCGTGGAGCTCGGCACCATGATGGGCGTGCCGGTCGTGGACCACATCATTGTGGGATCCGAAGCCTCGACCAGCTTTCGACGGCTGGGACTTTGTTAAAGGAATGCCCTCGACTGTGATAAACTAAACGCGACTTTACGCGTGTTTTGAACGCCGACAGGAAAGGAGATCGCTCGCCGATGAAACGACGCGGACCGCGCTTGATGGTCATCGTGCTGATCACGGTGGTGTTGGCCGTCGCCCTCATTTTGACGGCGTTGCCGGGAACGACGCGTGCGCGCATCGGTGATTTTTTCGGGCGTCTCTTTGATCCCGTCACCCAAGCGTTCAGCGACGGCATGGATCATGTCCGCGGCTTTTTTAACGCCAACAAGGAGAATCAATCCCTCCGACAACGGGTCACGGAACTGGAGGAGGAGCAGGTGCGCCTCCGGCTTGAGATCGAGCAGCACCGTGACAAAATCGACGCGTACGAACACCTGAAGGATGCGCTGCACCTCGTGGAGCGCTTTGACGATTATCGGGTGGTCGGCGCGCCCGTCTTAAACGGACCGCTCGATCCGACGTTTGATTTGTGGCGGATTTATGCCGGGCGCCGTGACGGCGTGACCGTCACCGAGAACCGTTCGATGCCCGTGGTGGATGCCGAAACACGCCTGGTGGGACGGGTACATTCGACGGAAATCGCGTCGAGCAAAGTCATGCCGTTGACCCACGAGGCGTTCGCGGTCAGTGCCCGCGTCGAGGGCGCGTATCGATCGACGTTCCGCGTGCGCGGCGACCTGTCGCTTCGCGGCAACGGCCTGTGCATCGCCGACGAAATCGCGGAGGGCACCCCCGTCCGCGTGGGCGACCGCTTGGTGACGTCGGGCGAGGGCGGCATTTTCCCCGAGGGCATCGTCATCGGGGAAGTGATCGAGGTGCGCGAGGATGCGGCTCGCCGCAGCGTCACGTGCGTCGTGAAACCGTTGGCGGATGTCGAACACCTGACCCATGTCTTTGTTTTGATGGAGACCGACGATGCGTCCTGATGCCTCCGTCAGACGACGCGTATCGGTCTTTGGGATCGGCCTGTTGTTGGGCGCGCTCCTGCAGCTTCACGCGGCCTCGGCCGGGTGGCGTTGGGTGCCCGATTTTTTGTTGCTGTACCCACTCCTCGTCGGACTGTGGTCGCCGGGCCACGACGCGTACGTCGTTGCCATGTTCGCGGGATTCATTCGCGATTTTGCGGCCGGTCGCGGGTACGGATTGGCCATGTTGATCGCGTTGCTCTTGGCCATGCTCGGCCATGCCTTCGCCACCGATCGGTGGCGCCCGTGGCTTGCGCGCATGATGTGTTTGGTGCTGGCGATCACGCCGGTGCACCGATTTCTGATGGGCCTCTTTTCCTTGATTTTGCCGCCACGTCCCGTGGTGTCCTCGTTTCGCGGGGCCATGGCGTGGGGATTTTCAGGCTTCGGTCGGGCCTTGGCCGCCAACATCGTGGCGGCCCTACTGACCGTGCTTTATTTTGTGCCGGCCTTTTACACACGCTCCACGGAGAGCGCGAATGCGGGGGAACTGATGTGGGAGCGTGATCGACGTGGCCAAGCGTGATCATCCGACCGCCGCCCGCATCACGCGCGCCGACAAAGCGAACGTCTCGATTCAGCGCGCCGAAAGCGATCGTCGGAAACGCCGTCGGTCGGGCAGCAATCGCTACACGATCTTGGCGGGGCTCATCGTCGTCTTGCTGGTCGTGATTCTCGGGCGCACCAGTTATTTGCAGCTGTTCGGCAGCGAAGAGGTCGCCGTGCCCGAAACGGTCGGCAGCGCGAGCTCCATCGCGCTCGACGCCCCGCGCGGGGACATCGTCGACGCGAACGGCGTGCCGCTGGCCGTCTCGGATGCGGTGAATCGCGTCTACCTCGTGTCGTCCAACATGGACAACGACCGATTGAACGCCTATCTGTTGGACATCGCCACGCTGTTCCACGAGTCCGGCGTCGCCTTCAACAGCCCCTTGTTGACCTGGTTGGACGTGCACAGCGACGATCGGGACGCGCCGCTTTTGACGTCCGATCAACCGCTCCGATTTGTGTATCGCCAACCGTACGACGAGATCGTGTACTGGCAAACGGATCGCGATCGCTTTCGCATGGTGTTGCCGGAGAACGTTCGCAACGAACGTCAGCGGCAACGGATGGTGCGCGACGACCCGAACGATTTGTTTGAGTATTTGCTTTACGACTTTTTCAAGATCGAGCCGCATCGATCGTCCGGCAGTCGTCTCTACACGGACGGCGAGGCCTTCCTCATCATGCAGTTGCGCTACCTCATCTTGGAAAACAACTGGCTGTTCCAAAATCTGCAACCCATCGTGCTGGCCGACGCCGTGCCCGAAGATTTTTCCTCGCTTTTGATGGAGCAAAACGATCGCTTCCCGGGCGTGGTCGTGACGCGACAATACGAGCGCCGTTACACGGCCGAAGCGCGCTGGGTCGGCCACGCGCTCGGGTACGTCGGCGCGATCAGTTCGTCGGAATACGCGCGCTTGAAATCGTCGGGCTACGGCATGCGCGACGTGGTCGGCAAGAGCGGGGTGGAACAGGCGGCCGAGCGCTACCTGCGCGGGGAGGCCGGCATCTATACGCTCGATCGCTGGCGGGAGGCGGGCGGTCATGCGGCCGTCACGTACCCCGGGCACATGCAGCACGCGCCGCGTGCCGGGTACGAAGTCAAGATGACGATCGACACGGACTTGAATCGCGTGGCGCGCGAGGAACTCGAACGCAAGATTTTCGAGTATCGCGGCAGCCGACACAAAGATCGGATCATGGAGGCCCCGAGCGGCTGCGTGGTCGTGATGGACGCCAAAACGGGTGCCATCCTGGCGAGCGCGAACTACCCCGATTTCGATCCCGCCGATTTTGTGAATCAGGGGCGCGACCCGGCCGCCGCGGCCCGCGTTCGCGCGATGCTTTCGGACACCGAAAACCGTCCGCTCGTCAACCGCGTCATCGGGGCGACGTACACGCCGGGATCGACGTTCAAAACCGTGACCGGCATGGCGGCCCTGGAGGCCGGCGTCGTCACTCCGACCCACAACGTTCACCGGTGCAACTACAGCGAAGAAATCGGCGGCATCCGCTGGTATTGCTACGCGTATCACGGCGATCTGACGTTCCCGCGAGCCATGGCGACCTCGTGCAACCTGTACTTTTTCAACATCGCCGTGGACACGGGCATCGATCGGATCAGCGCCTTGGCCGAAAAGGTCGGTTTGGGCGAATTGCCGGGCGTCGACATCGCGGGGGAAGTGGCGGGTATTCGACCGTCGCGCGAAGTCAAGGCCCAACTCAATGCCCGCCCCGAAGACAAGACGTGGTTCATCGCGGACACGTGCCAGACGTCGATCGGACAATTTTACAATCAGTATTCCGTGATGCAGCTGGCGCGCGCCGTCGGCGCCATGACGACGAACACGCTCGTCACGCCTCATTACATCAAGGAAATCGTCGCACCGAACGGTGACCTCGTCGTGCCGGAAAAGATCGAACGGGTGGACATGGGCTTTGATCCCATAAACGTTCAACAATTGCGGGATGCGATGTACGAACTCTCGCAGTCGATGATCTTGCGCACCGGACGCCTGTTTCACGATTTCCCGATCCGGGTCGCCTGCAAGACGGGGACCGCCGAAACGTACAATGAGGATCTGGAGCCGATTTCAAACTCCGTGTTCGTGTGCGCGGCGCCCGCCGACGACCCCGAGATCGTGATTGCCCACGCCATTTCGGACGGCGCCTACGGCGAATACGCCTCCGATATTTCGTACCGGATTCTCTGCGAATACTTCGACATCGAACCCACGCATCCGTGGATGGGGACGTACGACGTCTACCGCGGGCGCTAACCTTGTACGCCGAAGCCCTTTCGTCTACAATACATCTGGGATCGACCGGCGATCCCGTTGAATGGATTTTGCGCCTCGCGCGCCCTTGGATAGTATGAAAATCGTTTTGTTAGCCGATATTTCGAAGAATGAATTGCTCGTCAATTTTTGCGTTGCGTACCAACAGATTTTGGGACGCCACGAATTGATGGCGCCGCATCAGACGGCGCAGCTGATCGCGTCTTCCACGTCGTTGCGACCGACGACGTTTTCCAACGTCAACGAAAACTTTTTCAGCCTGTTGGCCTCGAAAGCGTTTTACAATGAAATCGACGCGCTCATCTATCTGCGCGATCCGAAAGAGGAGACGCCCGTCACTCAGCAGCGGCTTTTCCTTGCCTGCGACGCCAACAGCATTCCGTTCGCCACGAATACGGCAACCGCCGAAATGCTGGTGCTGGCCATCGGCCGCGGCGATCTTGACTGGAGAGAGTTAATCCGTACATGAGTTATCGTTCCTTTTCGATTACCCCGACGCTTCGGTATTATCCGGAGCGTTTTCGAAGTTGCAATGTCTACGTGTGGTCGTTGGGCGAACGCAACGTTTTGTTTGATCCCTCGCTGGCCCCGGAACATGTCGCCGATGCCGGCCCGATCGATCTGTTGATTGCGACGCATGCCCATTTTGACCACATCGGCCAATTGATGACGTGGAAAGCGCGCGATCCCGCGCCGCCCTATTGGATGCATGCGGGCGACCTCGGCATGCTGATGGATCCCAAGGCCAATGCGTCGGCGTTTTTCGGACGCTCCATGACGTTCCCGACGCCGGATCGAAAGCTTGCCGACGGCGAACACATCGTCCTCGACGATCTGCACGCGATGGACGTCATGAACACGCCGGGACACACGCACGGCTCGTCCTGCTTTCTCTTGCACGAAGACGATCGTCCGATGGCCATGATCACGGGCGATACCTTGTTTGACATGGGGTGGGGACGCACCGACTTTGTGACGGGCGACGACGCGTTGATGCGTCAGTCGCTGGAGCGGCTTTACCGTGTGTTGTCCGATCTGCCGCCCGAGCTGCCGGTCTGTGCGGGGCACGGGGCCATGACAACGGCCCGGCAGTCGTGTCGCTTCCTGGAGCGCATGGGTTTCGCGTAGGCGACGCCGCCGCGACAATTCGGCGCGTGGACGTGGCCCTCGGCAACGAGCGGCCACTTTTTTTTGCGCTTTTTTTCTTACAGTCAAGGTGGCGATGACGCATCGCCCAATCGACAAAGCGAGGTGATTTTTATGGCATTTTCGATGGAAGCGATGGTGGCGATTCCGTGCTGCCTGTCTTTGTTCCTTCATACGACGGGGCTTGCGGGACCGTTGGCGTTCGAGACGAAGCGCACGGGGCTCCATGTGGCGCGTGCCCGGATGGAAGTGAGCGAGACGGGACAGACGTGCCGCCATTACGTTTCGGGCGAGGGGGAGATTCGGGTGCCGGCGGTGGAGACCCATCCGCAGCGCGTGGTGGAAGCCCTGGCCTTGGCCCGCGACATCCTCCGTACCGCAAAGCCCCCGGAAAAGGCGGGATTGCCATGACCGGACGGCGCAAGCATCGGGCCGCGGCGGGATCCGTCAGTCTCGCGTTTTGCTTGGTCCTGCCCGCGGTCTTGTTTTTGTTTACCAACCTCTTTGCGCACAGTCAACGCGTTCGCATGGAAGTGGATTTGGCGCGCATCACGGCGCGCAACGCCCATCAGGCGCTCGCGATGTACGATCGCGAGCTCTACGCCGATTTCGGTCTGTTCGGCGTCTCGCCGACCGCCATGGCGCGGGCGTCCTCGACCTTGGGCGGTCCGGCGGGCGATGCGACGTACACGCTCGAGACCTCGGTGCCTTTGATGGATCCCGCCCCTCTATGCGACGGCATTGCGCGGCACATGTCGCTGCGTGCCGGCATGACGATCGTCGCCGACATCGTCGATCGATACCGATCGGTGCACGACATCGTCGAGATGACCGGGCTCGTGGCATTGACCCGCGATCTTCCGAGCGAAGTGTTCGGCGAGTACGCCGTCATCGATCCGCAACTTCCCGAGTTCGACGAGGCGCCGGAGTGGCTCGACGAATACAACGAGGTGATGGACGACGAAGTACGATCCGTCTACCAAGACGCGCTGTCGCACTTGGCCCCCGTCATCGTGCCGAATGCCGGCGGCGACCACGACGTCTTCGACTTCAATCCGTTCGAAGATCAAGGCCTCGATCGATTGGGGTCGGTGCTCGACCACGCCATGTGGGTGGCGCCGGAAGGGTTTTTGGATCGCCTCGTGCTCTGCGAGTACACGCTCGCCTATTTTCGCAACGCCGTCCCGTATGTGGTGCGTTCCGGGGTGTCTCGACCGGATCGCACGCCGGACGGACGCGTCCTCGGCACGCTGCTCGATCGCGACGCATACGAGGCCGAGATGATCGCGACGGGACTTTCCGGCCGCGGCGCTTACGCGGCCGTGAACGGATTTGCGTACGGCTGCCGACTGCTCATTCACTTGGCGCACATCCTCGGCGACGAGGCCAAACGCCAAGGCTACATGGCCGGGGCGGCCGCCACGTCGGCCCTGATCGCCACCTTGACGGTCGGGACGGTCGTCATCCCGCCGGAGGCGCTCGCCTGGTTGTTGATGACCGCCGAAGCGCTGACCCAAAGCGCCCGCGATGTCGCGTGTTTGAAGCGCGGCGGCGAAGTCGATTTCTGGCCGGGTCCGCTCCGAATCAACGTCCCGCTTCGCTACCGCGATTTCATTCGTCTATTTTTGGTGGTGCAGTCGCCCAACACGGTGGCCCGCAGGATCGCGGATACGATCGGCACGGTGTATCCCGCGCCGTACGCCGCGGCCGTGGTCTGCCACGGCGAATGGTCGGGGGTCCGCGTGTGCCATGAGGCGGCGTTTCTCGATCGCAAGATCGCTGTGCCGGAGATCACGCCATGAAACGGCGTCGCGCGTGGCCGGGCGGACTTTCGTTGGAGGCGGTCATCGTCTTTCCCTTGATTTTGATCGTCCTCTTCGTGATGCTCGGCGCCGTTCGCGCGGAGCGGGACGCGATGATTCTCGCCCATGCGCTCGATCAGACGGCGGACGAGATCGCGCTGTTGCTGCCCATGGCTGATCTGGCGGAGGCCTTCGGCGATCCGGACGATTGGTTGCAAAAACATATGCCCGATCCGACGTTGCGGGCCGTGACCCTCAACGCGACGGCCGACGTCGCGGCGACGGTGCTCGCGTCGCCGTGGATTCTCGAACGTGTCGATTATTGGGCGACGGAGACGGCGCGCGGGCTTCGGGTCGCGGTGCCCGTCGGTGCGCGCAAATTGGCCGTCGATGTCGACGAAGCGCACCAATCGATATGGCTCATTTTGTCGTTTGAACGAACGGCCCCCGTGCCGGCGGGGTGGTCGACGGTGCGGTCCCGCGTACCGATCTGGAACGCCCGGTTATTTTCGTCGGACGAGGATCCGGACGATGAGGATGAGACCAACGTATGGGACATGTCCAACTTTGACCGGGGGCGCGCGATCCGCGCACGTTTCGGCGGACACTTGCCGCCCTTTTACCCGGTGATCGCGATGTGGGACGGACGGCAGGCGACCTCCATCAAGAGCATGGACTGGACGGCGCCGACGTACGCCGATCCCGGCGCCGTGGAGCGAAAACTCATGCACTTCGTCGACGATCTTGCGGCCTTTGAAGGCGTCGGCGGGGAGGGGCCCGCCCCCGGCACGATCCGATCGCGGCGACTGGTGTTGGTCATTCC
The DNA here is from genome assembly GCA_050945495.1 of Saccharofermentanales bacterium. GTDB lineage: Bacteria > Bacillota > Clostridia > Saccharofermentanales > DTU023 > UBA4923. Next base: position 22,169 of record JBMNTA010000010.1, on the reverse strand, counting down.
GGACAACGCCATTGCCTGGAAAACGTCGGCGATCTTGTCGCGGTGGCGCTCGATGGCGTCGGCCCGCGGCGTGACGCTCGATATCCGCACGTATCAGACCAGCCATCGATACGAAACACACCCCTCGGAAATGCATGTTTCGCCATGAACGCCCGAAATAGAGTAAGATAAGAGGCGGACTAATGTAATTTAAAGGGGAACTCATGGGCCTGTTTGATACACTGTTCGGAACCTATTCCGAGCGAGAATTGAAAAAGATTCGCGGAAGCGTTCAAGCCGTGTTGGCGTTGGAAGACGATTACCGCCGACTGAGCGAGTCGGAGCTGCGCGGACAGACCGATCGATTGAAAGCGCGTTTGGATGCGGGCGAGACGCTCGACGATCTTTTGCCGGACGCGTTTGCGACCGTTCGCGAGGCGAGCACGCGTGTTTTGGGCATGACGCACTTTCCCGTGCAAGTGCAGGGCGGCATCATTTTGCACCAGGGGCGCATCGCCGAGATGCGCACCGGTGAGGGCAAGACGCTCGTCGCGACCTTGCCCGCGTACTTGAATGCGCTCACCGGCGCCGGCGTGCACATCGTCACGGTCAACGATTATCTGGCCGAACGCGACAGCGAATGGATGGGCAAGATTTACCGTTACCTCGGACTCGAGGTCGGCCTCATCATTCACGGTCTCGACAAAAAGACGCGTCGCCGGTCATATGCGGCCGACGTGACGTACGGGACGAACAACGAGTTCGGGTTTGACTATTTGCGCGACAACATGGTGTTGCACATCGAGGAATGCGTGCAGCGTGAACTGAATTTTGCGATCGTCGACGAGGTGGACAGCATCTTGATCGACGAAGCGCGCACCCCCTTGATTATTTCGGGCGCCGGCACCGACTCGTCCGAGATGTATCTGCGCGCCGAACAATTTGTCCGGCGCCTTTCGCCCAAATACATCATCCAAAAAGAACAGATGCGGACGACGGAAGAACTCGAAGAGGTCGAATCGGACGCCGACTACATCGTCGATGAAAAGGCGAAGACCGCCGTGTTGACCCAACGCGGCGTGCGAAAAGCCGAAAAATATTTCGGTGTGGACAACTTATCCGACCAAGAAAACTACGAGATCAACCACCACATCTCCAATGCGCTGAAAGCCCACGGCACCATGCATTTGGACGTCGACTATGTCGTCAAAGACGGCGAGGTCGTCATCGTGGACGACTTCACCGGCCGCCTGATGGAAGGACGTCGGTACAGCAACGGGCTGCACCAGGCCATCGAGGCCAAAGAAAACGTTGACATTCAGGACGAGAACAAGACGCTTGCGACGATCACGTTCCAAAATTATTTCCGCATGTACCATAAGCTGTCCGGCATGACCGGCACGGCCTTGACGGAAGAGGATGAATTCCGACAGATTTACAACCTCGACGTCATCACGATCCCGACGAACATGCCGATGATTCGCCAAGACGATCCCGATGCCGTCTACAAGACGCAGGCGGGCAAGTTTAAGGCGCTCGTCGACGAAGTCACCCGAATTCACGCGACGGGGCAGCCGATCTTGGTCGGAACCGTCTCCGTCGAGACCTCGGAACGCCTCTCGAAATTGTTTACGCGGGCGGGCATTCCGCACAACGTCTTGAACGCGCGCCACCACGAACGCGAAGCCGAGATCGTCGCGCAAGCCGGACGTTTCGGCGCCGTGACGATCGCCACCAACATGGCCGGACGCGGCACCGACATTTTGCTCGGCGGCAACCCGGAACACCTGGCGCGCCAAGAGATGCGCAAACGCGGATACGACGACGAGCTGATCGAGCAGTCGACGGCGTACAACGTCACCGACGATGCCACGATCTTGGAAGCGAGAAAGTTGTTTTCCGAATTGAAATCGGGGTTCGCCGATCAGATCAAAGAAGAAAAACAGCGCGTCATCGACGCCGGCGGCCTCTGCATCATCGGCACGGAACGCCATGAATCGCGGCGCATCGACAACCAATTGCGCGGCCGCGCCGGCCGTCAGGGTGACCCCGGCTATTCAAAATTCTTCCTGTCGCTGGAAGACGATCTCATGCGCCTTTTCGGCGGCGATCGGATGGATCGTTTGTTTGACACGATGGGCATCGAGGACGACATGGAGATTGCCCATCCCATGCTCACGAAGAGCATCGAATCGGCCCAGCGTCGCGTGGAGGGCAACAACTTCGCCATCCGTAAAAATGTGCTCGAATACGACGACGTCATGAACATCCAGCGCAATTTGATTTATAAACAACGGCGCGAGGTGCTCGAAGGCCACGACTTGCACCCGTTCTATCGCCGCATCATCGCCGAGAGCGTCGATCGGACGATGGGCGACTTCCTCATGCGATCGCACGATGCCCGCGACTGGGATCGCGAGGGGCTGAAGACCCGCATCGTTGACCAATTTGGGCCGCTGCCGACCTTGGAGCATTTCCTTTCGACGGGTGAGCCCGCCGACGGCCAGGCGTTCACGGAGGCCTTGAAAGATGACGCGTTGGCCCGTCTGGAAGCGCGTGAAGAAGAACTCGGCTCCCCGGAACTGCTCCGCATGGCCGAACGGGTCATTTTGCTGCAGGCCGTCGACAGTCACTGGATGGATCACATCGACTTGATGGACGATTTGCGCGACAGCATCGGCATGCGCAGCTACGCGCAGCACAACCCCGTCGTCGAGTACAAACGCGAGGGCTACGATTTGTTTGAGGCGATGAACAACGGCATTCAGGAAGACGCCGTGCGCATGATTATGCGCGCCCGCCTGACCGTGGAGACGCCGGAAACGCGTCGTCGCGCTCCGCGTCAAGTGACCGAGGGGCGGGGATCGAGCGGCTTTTCGCAGGCGGCGATGCAAGCCGCGGCCGCGCAGGGCATGCCGCCCGAGGCGGCGGAGGCCGGCGGCCCGCCCGAACAAAAGCCGATTCGCAAAAAGATCACGCCCGGCCGCAACGAACCGTGTTGGTGCGGCAGCGGAAAAAAATACAAAAACTGTCACTGGGCACAAGACCAGCAAGACGCGAGATGAGGAGGCGTTCGCATGACAAACAGACACATGGATGATCGGGCCGTCACGGCCATTCGGGCCCTGGCGATGGACGGCGTGGAGGCCGCCCGTTCGGGACATCCCGGCATGCCGTTGGGCGCCGCGCCCATGGCCTACGAACTCTGGGCGCATCACATGCGCCACAATCCGCACCATCCCCGTTGGATCAACCGCGACCGCTTCGTGCTGTCGGCCGGTCACGCGTCCATGCTCCTGTATGCGCTGTTGTACCTCTTCGATTACGGGCTCTCGATCGACGATCTCCAATCGTTTCGTCAATGGCAAAGCAAAACGCCCGGTCATCCGGAGTTCGGCGTGACCCGCGGCGTCGAGACGACGACGGGCCCCTTGGGCCAGGGCTTTGCGATGGCGTGCGGCATGGCCGTGGCGGAAGCGCATCTGGCGGCCCGCTACAACACGGACGAACATACGATTTTCGATCATTACACGTACGTTTTGTGCGGCGACGGCGACTTGATGGAGGGCGTGTCCTCCGAGGCTGCGTCGCTTGCGGGCACGATGAAGCTCGGCAAATTGATCGTCCTGTACGACGCCAACCACACCACGATCGAAGGCTCGACGGATTTGGCGTTCACCGAAGACGTCGCGGCCCGCTTCGAGGCTTACGGCTGGCACGTCCTGACGGTCTTGGACGGCAATGATCGCGCCGCCATCTCCCGGGCGCTCGACGAGGCGCGTGCCCGCGCCGACCGCCCGTCGCTCATCAAGGTCGAGACGAAAATCGGCTACGCGTCGCCGTTGGAGGGCCAATCCGCGTCGCACGGAGCCCCCCTGGGTCCCGACAACGTGGCCGCGACGAAGCGCGCGTTGCGCTGGCCCGAGACGCTCAAACCGTTCGAGGTGCCGGAGGACATTCTGGCCCACGGACGAGCGATGGCCGCGGACGGCGAGGCCGAAGAACAGGCCTGGCAGAAGGAATACGACGCTTGGGCCGAGGCCAACCCCGATTTGGCCCGTTCGCTCGAGGCGGCGTATCGGCGCACCGATCTCGACCGCGTCACCTTGGACGAATTGGTCGCGCTCACCGATCGCGATGAGGCCACCCGCGCGACGTCCGGCACCGTGTTGAATCATTTGGCCGCCTGTTCGGATGCGCTCTTCGGCGGCAGTGCGGACCTCGCCCCCTCGAACAAAACGGCGATCCGCAACGCGACCTCGTTCGGCCCGACCACACCGGAGGGATCCGTCGTTCATTTTGGCGTCCGCGAATTTGCGATGGCCGCGATGGCGAACGGCGTGGCGTTGCACGGCGGTCTGCGCCCGTATGTCGCGACCTTTTTCGTGTTCTCCGATTATCTGAAGCCGGCGCTGCGCTTGTCGGCGCTGATGGGCTTGCCGGTCATCTTTATCTTGACCCACGACAGCATCGGGGTCGGGGAGGACGGCGCGACGCATCAGCCGATCGAGCATCTGTCCATGATGCGCTCGATCCCAAACGTGACGGTCGATCGACCCGCCGGTCGGTGCGAGACCGCGGCCAGTTGGTACGAAGCGATTCACCGCGACGACGGACCATCGCTCTTGATCTTGTCGCGTCAAGCGATCCGCGCCGACGAGACCTCGGCCGAGGGCGTGGCGCGCGGCGCGTACATCCTGCGTGACGGCGGGGATCTGCCCGACGTCATCTTGATGGCCTCCGGGTCCGAAGTTGAGATCGCGCTGGGCGCGGCCGATCTTCTGGAAGCCGAAGGATACCGCGTTCGCGTGGTCTCGATGGTCTCGATGGAGCGCTTCGAACGGCAAGACGCGTCATACAAGGCGAGCGTTTTGCCGGACGCCTGCCGCCGCCGCGTGGCCGTCGAGGCGGGCGCCGCGATGCCTTGGTATCGCTACGTCGGATTGGACGGCGCCGTCGTCGGCATCGATCGATTCGGCGCATCGGCGCCGGCGGATGCGTTGTGGGAGCCTTACGGGATGACCGCGGAGCACGTGGCGGACACGGCGCGAGCGCTCTTGTGACGCGACGCACACCGCGAAGGCGACAAAAAAGGGCCGCTCCGGCATGGGAGCGGCCCTTTTCATGTTGGAGCCGAAGGTGAGGATCGAACTCACGACCTATTCATTACGAGTGAATTGCTCTACCACTGAGCCACTTCGGCGATCGGTGACTATCTTACCAAGGACCGATCGTGCATGTCAAGCAAAAGAAACGGCTCCGCTTGGGGGAGCCGTTTCAAGTGTATCAATCTTGAGGGTTCACTTGCGTGAGAGGGAAAAATCAGTCGAGGTGCGGGATTTCGTCGGGAACGAACTCGCGCTTCGCGTATTGTTGGTCGAGGATCATCATCGGCCCCGGTTTGTTGCCGGCACGTTTCCAGAGGATGATGTTGTCTTCCGCGTTCACTTCCTCTTCGACTTGTTCGAGGATGTACCAATCGAGGAACAGACGGGCGGCGCGATCGCCGGCTTTTTCGGCGGTCTGTGCCATCTTGTCGATCGATTCGGTGATGAATTGTTCGTGTTCCAGCGCCTCTTCAAAGACCTGCAGCACGCTGTCCCACGTGCGTTTCGGTTTTTCGACGGCGGGGAGTTCCACGTCTTCGCCGCGCATCATCATGTATTGGATGAAGCCCTCGGCGTGCAAAATCTCTTCTTTGTACTGAACGTACATCCAGTTGGCGGCGCCGGGCCAGTCTTGTTGAGAGAGCCAGTTGCTCATCGCCAGGTACAGGTAGGCGGAGAAATATTCTTTATTGATTTGTTCATTGAACAGTTTACGTACGTCATCGGTCATTTTCATGGTTTTCGGATCCTTTCTTTCGTTTATACGGGGCCGCGGTCGCTTTTATTGTCGTCGCGACGGGGCCTTGCTTTTTATGCATGTTCATCATAGCGTCTCCGCGGACCGCGCGTTGTTTCGCGAGTTACTTTCGGACGGGGTTTCGGCCGAATTTGAGCGGAATTTTCGGTGCCGCGGTCGAAGCTTTCGTGATACAGTAAAGGAGCAGGCAGTTCGCCTGACTCACGACGCGAGGTGTGGCCATGCAACTTACGGACATTCAATGGGCGTTTTCACGGGACAATGAACCGATGCGACATCACGAGACCCGGATCGGTCGCGGCTTGACGTGCATGGACGGCTCGGTGGATCGTCCGCTCGATTCACCGATCGACGACCTCGAATTTCAATGGATCGCCTCCCCGGACGTCCCGAGCGTGCTCACCGACGCCCCGGAGGTCGAGTGGCAATGGACGTTTAACGATGAAGACACCGCGCTTGTGTTCGCTACGACCGAGCCCGACGCCGAACGCGCGCAATTTTTCCGTCACATCATCGTCGGCCGGGAGAGCGCGCGCCTGGGGGCGCGCCTCGACTGGGAACGCTTGGCCGATACGACGGTGTCCGACGATGAAAAAAAAGAGCACGTCGCGGCGTTGACCGATAAATGGCGCCAACTGCGCGATCAATGGCTCGGCACCGGCACGACCGGCGGCAAGCTCGAGCGATTGTCGCGTGAGCTTCGCGAATGCGACGCCCGATTGGCCGAAGAGGAAGGGCAGATCGTCGACGAATCGGCGACGCTTCGAAACATCGACGCCAACGAACGCCTGCTTCAGGACACCGCGATGCGGCAGCGACGGCTGGCCGAAGAGCAGCGATTGCTGAAATGGCTCGCCATCAAATCGGAATACGAGACGCTTTTAGACCTCCGACGTACGCTCAAAGAGGCCGAAGAGCGCGAGGGCGTGTACGGTTCACGCATCACCAACGACGGCCATGACATCACCGTGCACGAATTGACGGAGCTGGCGCGTCAGCGCGCCTACGTCCGCGAGTTGGAGACAGAGCTCGCCACGGCGCGTCATGCAAACGACGCGTCGCGCTTGGCGCGTCGCCGCGCGGAACAGGAGCGCATCGTCGCCACGCGAGAGCTGCAGGACATCGAACGGGAGCGGATGACGCGGGGCCATCGACCGATCGCGCCCGAGGCTTTGGCGAAACACTCGGCCGCCCCGCCGCCCCCGCGCGAAACGTCTTTTTTGACGCCGGCGCACATCATCTTTTTGGTCGCACTGCTGTTCGTCGCGATCGGTTTGTTTGTGGTGCCGGCCCACGCGGTGGCGGGCTGGATTTTGTTCGCGCTCGGCGCCGTCGGCGCACTGTTGTTCGGCGCGGGGCTTCTCTGGAATCGACGCCGTCGCACGGACGCTGAGGCGTGGCTTCCCGACGTCGCGGATGCGCCGTCTCCCGCAAAGGAGGCCGCGGACGATGCCGAAGGCTCGTTGGAACAGGCGTATCTCGAGCAGTCGCGACGGCTTGAAAAAGCGACGGAGACGTTGAAGTCATTGGACGATCGCGGGGCGGAATCGGACGTCCATTTGGACGTCATGGCGCGCGAACTGGCCTTGGCCGAGCGCGATCTTTTGCGTGCCATCAAGCGTTACGCCGGGCCGTGCGAAATGGAGGAAGTCGACGACGTCATCGACACCTTGACGCGTCAACGCAATTCCAGCGCGAAACACAATGAATTCGTCAGCGACCTGTTGCGTCAAATCGCCGATTTGAAGCACGGGCGCTCCGATGAAGAGATGGTCCGGGAGTACGAGTACGCCTGCGAGCAACTCTACGGCCGAGACGGCGACATTCAGACGACGGCGTTGCACTACGACCCCGAGCGCGCGCGGGAAATCTCGGACGAGCGCGTGGAAGCGGCCGAGACGAGCGACCGCCTCACCGCGGACATTGCCGCCGCCAAAGCTGCCCTCAAAGCGTCGCGGGACGCGACCGTATCGATCGGCTCGCTTCGGCAGCGGCGACAAACGATTGCCGAATCGCTTCGCGAGGGAGAAGCGGAGGCGCGGCGCCTCGCGAGTTCCGTGGCCTGGCTCGAGGGCCTGTTGGACGCCTGGGAGGCCATCGATCCGCAGGCGTGGATGTCGAGTACGTCCGCCATCACGGCCCGCCTGATGGGACATCGCTCGGCGAGCGGCTTGCCCGTGATCCCGATCGCCCTCGATACGCGTGCGCTCCGCACGCCGAAGAGCCTCGTCGAACGTCACGCGCAAAATGCGGCCCCGAAGATCGATGCGGATCGCCTTGCGTCGGCGCCTCCCGAGATGGTTTACTTGGCCTCGCGGTTGGCTCTGTCGGCGCTTTACGATGATCGGCCCATGATTTGGTTGGCACCGAATCTTCCGAGCGAACAATCGCGCATCGACGAACTCATCGACGTGATGGAGGAATGGACGCTCGAGACGGGGCGCCAAATCGTCGTATGGACGACGCATGCTCCGTTCATCGAACGCGTGCGGCTGCGCAAGCTGCCCGTCGTCCGGATCTTTGGGTAGCGTTATAATGGATGTATCGGTTCGGGCAGATGTCGACCCGACCGTCGAAACGGCGCATCGCGCCATCAAAAACGATTTGAATCGAAGAGAGGGATTGCATGAAAACAGGACTCAAAATCATTGCCGACAACCTGAACGAACTGAAAGCGTCGGGTGTGTACAGTGAAGAACGCGTGCTGACCGTTCCGCAGGGCAGCGTGATTGACACCACCGACAAAAAAGGCGTCATCAACATGTGCGCCAACAATTATCTGGGACTGGCCAACAACGAAGAATTGATCCAGGCGGCGAAAGCGAGCTACGACACATGGGGCTACGGCCTCTCCTCGGTGCGTTTTATTTGCGGTACGCAGGAACTGCACAAACAATTGGAGGCGTCGCTGGCCGATTTCTTCGGCTTTGAGGATGCCATTTTGTATTCGTCGTGCTTCGACGCCAACGGCGGTTTGTTCGAGACCATCCTGTCCGCCGAGGATGCGGTGATCAGCGATGAACTGAACCATGCGAGCATCATTGACGGCGTGCGGCTTTGCAAGGCCAAACGCTACATCTACAAAAACAACGACATGGACGAGCTCGAACAGCGCCTGCAAGAGGCGGACGAGGCCGGCGCGCGCATCAAATTGATCGCGACCGACGGCGTCTTCTCCATGGATGGCATCATCGCCGATCTGAAGTCGATCTGCGACTTGGCCGATCGATACGATGCGCTGGTCATGGTGGACGACTCCCATGCGTCGGGATTCGTCGGCAAGACCGGTCGCGGCACGCCCGAGCACTGCGGCGTGATGGGACGCGTCGATATCATGACGAGCACGCTCGGCAAAGCGATGGGCGGTGCGTCCGGCGGCTTTACCTTGGCGAACAAGGCCGTCGTCGATTGGCTGCGTCAAAAATCGCGTCCGTACCTGTTCTCGAACACGTTGGCGCCGGCGATTGCGGCGACGTCCCTGAAGGTGCTCGAGATGCTGCGGCGCGACACGGCGTTGATCGATCGCATCAACGAGAACACGAAATATTTCCGTGACGGCATGCAAAAGATCGGGCTAGACGTCATCCCCGGCACACACCCGATCGTGCCCGTGATGGTCTACGATGCGGTGAAGGCGATCGAAGTCGCCGACTTTATGCTCGATTTGGGCGTGTACGTCATCGCCTTTAAGTTCCCCGTCGTGCCGCGCGACAAAGCGCGCATTCGCACGCAGATTTCGGCGGCGCACACGAAAGAAGAGCTCGATTTCGCGATCGAATGTTTCGCGAAAGCGAAGGAGCGTTTTTCGCTTTGACAAACCGTTAATCTGCTCATATAATATCCGTTGTTCGCACCATTAGCTCAGCTGGCAGAGCAACTGACTCTTAATCAGTGGGTCCGGGGTTCGAGTCCCCGATGGTGTACCAACGAGAAACCTCCGATGCCTTCCGCGTCGGGGGTTTCGCCGTTTTCGGGACGTGTTTTTCACGCGAAAAGGCGACGGCAAAACGGGGGTGTGTGCTATGATCTATATGGTATATATACCTAGAAATGAGACCGAACATGACAGATCAAAAGGCCGTTGACCGGTTCAATCGTTGGATTCACGAATCGAACAGCACCGTCTTTTTCGGCGGTGCCGGCGTATCGACCGAATCGGGCGTGCCGGATTTCCGGAGCCCGACGGGCATCTACGCGCAAAAGGGCGGCGCCGAGCGCTATTTGACGGTGCCGTTCATGAACCGCCATCCGGATGAGTTTTACGATTTCTATCGCGAATACTTTATGATGCACGGCATCGAGCCGAACGCGGCGCATCGAAAATTGGCGGAGATGGAAGCCAAAGGGCGCCTCGATGCGATCGTCACGCAGAATGTCGACGGATTGCATCAGAAGGCGGGGAGTCACAACGTCTTTGAATTGCACGGCAACGGCAACACCTTTTACTGCCAACGCTGCTATACCCAATACGATTTCGACACCGTCGATGCGGGTGAGGGCCCGTTTTACTGTCAATGCGAGGGGTGCGACGGGCTCGTGCGTCCCGACATCGTCTTTTACGGCGAGTCGTTGGACGGGGCCGTCTTGACCGGTGCGATCCGCGCGATCGAGGAGGCCGACTTGTTGATCGTCGGGGGATCGTCGTTGACCGTCTATCCCGCGGCGGGGTTGATTCACTACAAGAAACCGTCCGCGCGCCTGGTGTTGATCAACTTGCAACCGACGCCGTACGACGGCTTGGCCGACCTTGCGTTTAATGAGCCGATCGGTGCCTTGTTCAGCCGTTTGGAGATTGAGCCGAAGTAACAAGACGTCGGCGGGTGTTGCGTCACGTCCCGTTTTTTGTTAATGTAGGAGCGCTTCGCCCCGCATGACCGTCGGGGTGACGGGGCCGATGACGGCCCCCGATTAGAGAGGATTTTTTGATTGGACGGCAGTAGCTGTACTGGCCCTCTATGGAGGGCCCTCTTAGCACAACAAGTCGACGTGGGAGCACAATACGGTTCCCTCGCATTTGACTTAATCCTGATTTTCATACTCATTTTCGTCAACGGTTTCTTCGCCGCCGCGGAGATGGCCGTCGTGACACAAAACGACAACCGCATTCGCCAAATGGCGGAGGCGGGACACGTGCGCGCCAAGCGACTCATCCATTTCATCGAACACAAGAGCCGCTTTTTGTCGACGATTCAAGTCGCCATCACGTTGGCGGGCTTCTTGTCGAGTGCGTTTGCGGCCGACAAATTGGGCGGTCGCATCTACTTGACGGTCGATCCGATGATGACACGGCCGTCGCTTCGCACCTTGATCGTTGTCGTGACCACCATTCTCTTGTCCTACTTTACGTTGGTCTTGGGAGAACTGGTGCCGAAACGGCTGGCGATGCGCCGGCCGGAGTCGTTCGCGTTGTTCGCGTCGGGCGTTTTGCGTGCGACCGACATCATTTTCTTCCCGTTTACGCGGTTTTTGGAGTGGTCGTGCAACGGCGTCTTGCGCCTCTTGGGCATCGACCCCGCCGACACGGGCGAACAAGTGACGGAGGAAGAGATTCAGATCATGATCGACGCCTCGGCGGGCAGCGGCATGTTGATGGAAGAAGAGGCGCGATTGTTGAAGAACATCTTTGCGTTCGACGACAAATACGTCTCGGAGATCATGACGCCGCGCGTCTCGGTCGTTGCGATTCCCGTGGACGCGACGTACGACGATGCCGTTCGACTCGTTGCGCAATCGAGCTTTTCCAGGTTCCCCGTGTACGACGAAGACATCGATGACATCGTCGGGGTGCTGACCGTCAAGGATCTTTTGCGCGTCGGCGCCGAGGGGCGCGGGCATGCGATGGCGGTGCGAGATGTCCTCCGCCCCGCGTACTTTGTGCCCGAAGGCAAGCAAATCGACGTCTTGTTCAACGAGATGAAGCGCGATCACATCACGCTGGCCGTCGTGGTCGACGAATACGGCGGCACGGAAGGCATCGTCTCGATGGAGGACCTGCTCGAAGAAATCGTCGGCGACATCGAAGACGAATACGATGCGCCGGAGACGCCGGTCATCGTCAACGGCGACGGCTCGTACGTGTTCAGCGGCCTCATCACGCCCGCCGAAGCCGGGCGTTACGTGCCGGAGCTCGATGAACTCAAAGAAGACGATGACTTTGACACGATGGCGGGATTCATCCTGTCCTTGCTCGGTTACATCCCTCAGCCCGGGGACATGCCGGTCGTGTATTTTGATAATTTGAAATTTACGGTGCTCGAAATGGACGATCGCCGGATCTCGAAAATTAAAATGGAAGTTGTCGAAGACCGGGACGGCACGGACGATGCCGACGCTTCGACCCGTCAAGGCGTGAAACGCGACGTTCCGCCTTCCAACGATGAAAGGAAATATGCGCATGAAAAAGAAAACCCATGAGGCGGCCGAGGTTCCGGTGCCCAACATCGACGGGGACCGTGCGACCGTCACCTCTGTCGAAGCGGTCGAATCGGCGGTTGAAACCGATCGAGGGGTCGGCCTGACCGCCGACGAAGCCACGCGTCGCCTGAATCTTTACGGCCCGAATGAGCTCGAAGACGAGGCGACCACACCGTTTTACGTCAAGTTATTCAATCAATTCAAAGACTTTTTGATCGTCATCTTGATCATCGCCGCCATTGTCTCGGCGGCGCTGGGCGAGGTCGTCGATGCCGTCATCATTTTGGCGGTCGTCATCATCAACGCCGTGTTGGGGGCCGTGCAGGAAAATCAGGCCGAAAAAGCCCTCGAAGCGTTGAAGAAAATGTCGGCGCCGTTCGCACGCGTCATTCGCGACGGAGCGACGCGCGAGTTGCCGTCCTCCGAGATTGTGCCGGGCGACGTGGTGGAATTGGAAGCCGGCGATGTGGTGCCGGCCGACATCCGTTTGGTCGAAAGCGCCAACTTGAAGGCGAACGAGTCGACGTTGACGGGGGAGTCGGTGCCGGTCTTGAAAGATGCCGAAGCGACGTATGAGACGGCGCCGGGCATCGGCGATCGCTTGAACATGCTGTACAGCGGCACGGAGATCTCGTACGGTCGCGGTCGCGGGATCGTGGTCGGCACGGGAGCCCGTACGGAGATCGGCAAAATCGCCGATCGCTTGAAGGGCATCGAATCCGAGATGACGCCCTTGCAAGTCAACTTGAATCGCCTCGGAAAATTTCTGGGCATTCTGTGCCTGATCATTTGCGCCGTGATTTTCGGCATCGGGCTGTTGCAGGGCGGCGAGCCTTTGCCGCTCTTCATGACCGCCATTTCGTTGGCCGTGGCGGCGATCCCCGAAGGGTTGCCCGCGGTGGTGACCATCTTGCTCGCCCTGGGCATGAACCGCATGGCGGAGGAGCACGCGATCGTCAAACGTCTTTTGGCCGTCGAAACGCTCGGCAGCGTCGATACGATCTGCTCCGACAAGACGGGGACGCTCACGCAAAACGAAATGACCGTCACGCGCATGTACGCGGGATCGCATCCCTATGAAGTGACGGGCGTCGGCTACGACACGAAGGGCGACATCATCGACCTGGAGGACGGCGACGCGTCCCAAGACGACGGCCTGAGTCTGATGCTCCAAATCGGCGCGCTCTGCAATGACGCCGTGCTGGTCGAAGGCGAGGACGGGCTGCCGTCGCTCATCGGCGATCCCACGGAAGGCGCCATGCTCACCGTCGCGGAAAAAGGCGGCATCTCCGTGGAGGCCGTCCGCGAGGCGTATCCGCTGATCTGGGAACTGCCGTTCGATTCGGATCGCAAGATGATGTCGGTGGGATGCCGTTTGGACGGCGAACGCCCGTACGCCTTGACCAAAGGGGCGCCCGACAACATTCTGCTTTGCTGCGATCGCGAATGGACGCCCGAGGGGATCCGTCCGCTGACGGATGCCCGCCGCAAAGCCATCCTGGACATGAACCGGTCGTTTGCCCGCGAGGCGCTCCGTGTTCTGGCGTTTGCCTATAAAGTGCACGAGGACGACACGTTCGAAGATCCGGAAAGCGACATGATTTTCGTCGGCTTGATGGGCATGATCGATCCGGCGCGGCCGGAGGCGAAAAAATCGATTCAGACGTGCCACGACGCCGGCATTTCCGTGGTGATGATCACGGGCGACCACCGCGACACGGCGCAAGCCATCGCGGACGATCTCGGCCTGAGAAAACCCGACGATGCCGTCATCAACGGCACCGAAATCGAAGCGATGTCGGACGATGAATTGTTCGAAGCCGCGAAGCATGCGAGCGTCTACGCGCGCGTGTCGCCGGAACACAAGGTCCGCATCGTCGAGGCCTTGAAACGCGCCGATCGCATTGTCTCCATGACGGGCGACGGCGTCAACGACGCGCCCGCCCTGAAACGCGCCGACATCGGCGTGGCGATGGGCATCACCGGTACGGAAGTCGCCAAGGGTGCGTCCGACATGATCCTCACCGACGACAATTTCGGCACGATCGTCAGTGCCGTCGAAGAGGGGCGCGTCATCTACGCGAATATTCGCAAGGTGGTGGGCTTCCTCCTGTCGTGCAACATCGGCGAGATCCTCGTCATCTTTATCACGAGCATGATTTTGGGGCCGGCGTACACGCCGTTGATCCCGGTGCAGCTGTTGTGGCTGAACCTCGTCACGGATACGTTCCCGGCGCTCGCGCTCGGACGTGAGCGGGCCGAGGAGGGGATCATGTTGCAGCCGCCCCGACCGAAGCACGCGCGGATTCTCGACCGCGGCATGTCGTGGTCGATCGCGGTGCAGGCCGTGGCCATTTTCATCACGGTGTTCGCCGCGTTCACGATCGGCCGCCTCTATTATCCGGACCTGATGGTGATCGATGGCGTCGTCACCGCGACGCCCGTGGGCGCTTTCTCGTTCATGCCGTTGGCCGACACGGTGCCGTCGCGCGGCGCGCACACGTACGCGTTTGTCGCCTTGATCTTGGCCGAGATGTTGCGGGCGTACTCGAGCCGTTCGGAATACCTCTCCGTGTTCCGACAGGGATTCTTCTCGAACCGCACGCTCAACCGCGGCGTGCTCGTGTCGCTGGTGTTGACGCTGGCGGTGGTGTTCATCCCGTTCTTGGACGATTACTTCCGCACCATTCCGCTTTCGCTGCGTGACTGGGGCATCTTGATCGCGCTGATCTTGTTCCCGTTTATTGCGGGCGAGCTGTTCAAGCGGTTCTATCGCCGTCGCACCATGAAAGCGCGCGCCTAGAGTTATGCATATGTCCGCCGTCAACGTCCGTTACGGCGCTTGACGGCGGACGATTTATCGCTTATACTCGCGAACAGAACAAGTAGGAGCTCCGCTTCTCACCTCCAGCTCACGCGATGAGGTTCACACAATCGCTGCCTTCGGGCGGTTTTTGTTGAGCGGAGCCAGGGCCGCTTTTTTGTTGCCTGTAAAGGAGGTTCGATATCAGAAAATCAAACCGAAGCCACGCGATCAACGAGGAGATTCGTTTCCCGAAGGTTCGCCTGGTCGATGAGAACGGAAACATGGTAGGCGTAGTGCCCGTGCAGGACGCGCAGCGACGCGCATACGACGCGGGACTCGACTTGGTGCTTGTTTCGCCCTCGCCGGACAATCCCGTGTGCAAGATCATGGATTACGGTAAATTCATGTTCGAACAAGACAAGAAACGACGTGAAGCGAAGAAGAATCAAAAGACCGTCAATCTGAAGGAAGTGCAGCTGAAGCTGACGACCGAAGAACACGACTTCAACGTCAAAGTGCGCAACGCACGACGGTTTCTTGAGCAGGGCGATCGGGTCAAGGTCGTGATCCGATTCCGCGGACGCGAGATGGCACATACCGAGCAGGGGTACGATGTCATGGACGACGTCGTCGACGCCGTCGCCGACATCGGTGAAGTGGATCGACCCGCCCGCCAAGAGGGTCGCCACATGATCATGTTCCTGTCACCCAAAAAAGATTGAACGTCCGGCCTCTGAGAGGCCTTGCGACAACCATAGATAAAACGATGAAATTCTGAAGGGAGGCCTTTTTATGCCTAAACAGAAAACGCACAGCTCGTCCAAAAAGCGTTACAAAAAGACGGCCAACGGTAAATATTTGCGCGAACAAGCGTACCGCAGCCATATTTTGACGAAGAAAACCCCGAAGCGTAAACGCAAGCTTCGCAAGTTGACCACGGTGTCGAACTCCGATGCCAAGCGACTGCGCAAGCTGTTGCCTTATAAATAATGTGATATCAGACTTTAGGGAGGTTTAAATATGTCCAGAGTTAAACGAGGCCCGACGCTTCGTCGCCGCCATAAACGTACGATTAAACACGCAAAAGGCTACTTCGGCCGCAAGGGCACGCACTACCGCGTCGCGAACCAGGCCGTCATGAAGTCGGGCCAATACGCTTACAACGATCGCCGTCGGAAAAAGCGTGATTTCCGCCGTCTGTGGATCACGCGCATCAACGCGGCCGCCCGTGAAAACGGCATGAGCTACAGCCGTTTCATGAACGGTTTGAATGTCGCCGGCGTGCAGCTTGACCGCAAAGCGTTGGCCGATTTGGCCGTCAACGACAAAGGTGGTTTCACCGAGCTCGTCAACGTGTCGAAAGAAGCCCTTGCGGTGAAATAATCGCTGAAGGGTTCGCAACGAACAAAGAGGCGGAGCCATCCGCCTTTTTCTTCGCAAAGGAACACGATGGAAACGATCGCATCGAAACAGCATCCGTGGATCAAGCGCTGGCGCGCGCTCCAATCGCCGCACACGGCGAAAAAAGAGCGCCGAATCCGTGTGGAAGGCGTGCGTCACGTTGCCGACGTCGTCGCGTCGGGCGGCAAAATCGACGCGCTCTTTTTCTCGGATGACGACGCCGGACGTGCGGCGGCCGAGGCCATCGGTAACGATTGTTTCGCCGAGGTGACCCGTACGGTCGCCCCGCATTTGTTTGCAACGCTGACCGACGCGACGACCCCGCAAGGGGTGGCGGCCATCGCGCGCCTGCCGAACACGACGTTGGAAGAGGTCTTGGCCGCGGCGCCCGCGCGCCTTGCGGTGTTGGTCCTCGACGGCGTTCAAGATCCGGGCAACGTCGGTACCTTGATTCGCACGGCGGATGCGTTGGCCTTCGACGCCGTGATTTTGGGGGAGGGGACGGCGTCCGTCTGGAACCCCAAAACGGTGGCGGCCACGATGGGATCGCTCTTTCACATCCCCGTGATCGAGTGGCGTCGACCGTTGGCGGATGCCATGGCATGCCTCCAAGCACGGGGCATTCGGGTGCTCGGCGCCGACTTGAACGGCGAGACGGTGGACCTCGACTGGCGAGCGCCCGCGCGCGTGGCCTTGGTGCTCGGCAATGAGGGGCGGGGACTCGACCCCGACACGGTCGATCGCGTGGACACAACGGTGACCCTCGCCATGCCCGGCGGCGCCGAATCGCTCAACGTCGCGACGGCGGGCGCCATCTTGATGTGGGTTGTGGCGGGAAGCCGACCGTTGTGAGCCCCCGCGTCATGTGTTACAATACCCTACAGTTCATTCCCTTTCGTCGTTTGCGGCCTGTCCGACCCTGACGCCGATTGAGGAGCATAGGAGGAAATTATGGACAAAGAAACGAAACAGACCATCATCGAAGCGTACGCGACGCATCCGGGCGACACGGGTTCGCCGGAAGTGCAAATCGCGCTCCTGACGTGGCGCATTAACCACCTGACGGAGCACTTGCAAGTTCACGAAGGTGACTTTCATTCGAGGCGCGGTCTGTTGAAGCTCGTCGGTCAGCGACGCGCGTTGCTCAAGTATTTAATGAACAAAGACATTGAGCGCTATCGTGCCTTGATTGCCCGACTGGGACTGAGACGATAAAACAACGACGGCGGCAGCTTCGGCTGCCGCCGCTTCATGTTGTTTCGGGGATCGTGATGGCAGGCAGTGGGACGTAGACTGCGCCCCTCTTCCGAATCCAAGCGAAGGGAAGCGGATTCTACACTCTATTGCCTGTGATCTAATCCCACACAAAACGAAATATCGCGCCGACGCCGATGTCGGGCGCCTTTCTGAAGCTGCGCCGATGACGTCTGCCTTTGAGCGCGAACCCATGTATTTGGATGGAGGAATATCGAACATGGAAAAACGCATTTACGAGATGGAGCTCAACGGTACGCCGTTGGTGCTCGAAACAGGAGAACTTGCCCAATTCGCCAACGGAGCGGTGTTGGTCCGCTACGGCGATACCGTGGTTTTGACGACGGTGACGGCCTCGGCCGAACCGCGTGAGGGGATCGACTTCTTCCCCCTGTCGGTGGATTACGAAGAAAAAATGTACAGCGTCGGGAAAATTCCCGGCGGTTTCCTGAAGCGCGAAGGGCGCCCCACCGAGAACGCCGTGTTGACGGCGCGCTCGATCGACCGCCCGATTCGTCCGCTTTTCCCGTCGGACCTGCGTCGCGACGTCGTGGTCAACAACTTGATCTTGTCGGTGGACCACGATCATTCGCCGCAAGTCGCCGCCCTGATCGGTACCTCGGCCTCGATTTCGATCTCGGACATTCCGTGGAACGGCCCGGTGGCCGGCGTGCAGGTGGGCCTGGTCGACGATCGGGTCATCGTCAATCCGACCTTTGAAGAGACGGAGGATTCAGACCTCGATTTGTTCTTGGCCGGCACCGCCAAAAAGATCTGCATGATCGAAGCCGGTGCGAACGAAGTGCCCGACGAGAAGATGCTGGAAGCGATCGCCGAAGGTCACAAGACCATTCAAGACGTGTGCGCCCTCATCTCCCGCATGCAGGCGGAAATCGGCAAAGAGAAATTCACGTATGAATCGCATGAGACGCCCGAAGCGCTCAAGGAAGATGTGTTCGAACGCTTCCGTGATCGCATGAAAGAAGATATCTTGACGCCCGACAAAGCGGTCCGCGATGCCCGCATTCAGGCGCTGACGGACGATGTGCGCGCCTTTGTGGAAGAGCATCATCCGGACGACATCGACTTCGTCCGCGACGTCGTCGACGACCTCCAAAAGAGCGTGGTCCGCGACTATTTGTTCAACGACCATCGCCGCGTCGACGGACGTGCGCTCGAGGACATTCGTCCGTTGAAAGCGGAAATCGACCTGTTGCCGCGTGTCCACGGCTCGGCGCTCTTCACACGCGGTCAGACGCAAGTCATGACGATCTGCACGCTCGGCACGTTGTCCGAGGCGCAGCGTCTGGACGGCGTGGACCCCAGAGAAGAGAAGCGCTACATGCACCAATACAACTTCCCGGCCTACAGCGTCGGCGAAGCCCGTCCGAACCGTTCCCCGGGTCGCCGTGAGATCGGTCACGGGGCGTTGGCGGAGCGCGCGCTGGTGCCGGTCTTGCCGAGTGCCGATGACTTCCCGTACGCGATTCGCTGCGTCTCGGAAGTGACGATGTCGAACGGTTCGACGTCGCAGGCGTCGGTCTGCGCGAGCACGCTCGCCCTGATGGCGGCCGGTGTTCCGATTTCGAAGCCCGTCGCCGGCATTTCGTCCGGTCTGATCACCAACCCCGACGACGAAGACGATTACATCGTGTTCATGGACATCCAGGGCATCGAAGACTTCTTCGGTGACATGGACTTCAAGGTGGCCGGCACACGCGACGGCATCACGGCCATCCAAGTCGACATCAAAGTCGACGGCCTGACGCTCGACATCATCCGCGACGCCTTTGCCTTGACGCGCGAAGGTCGTCTGCAGATCATCAACGATACGATCACGCCGTGCATCGCCGAGCCGAGAAAAGAACTTGCGCCGTATGCGCCGAAAATCGATCAAATCGATATCCCGGCCGATAAGATCCGCGACGTCATCGGTTCCGGCGGCAAAGTCATTCGCCGCATCACCGATGAGACGGGGACGGAGATTGACGTCGAAGAAGAAGGTCCCGTGGGCCACGTTTACATCGCTTCGGCCGACCAAGCGTCCGGCGAGAAGGCGATGGAGATCGTCCGCGCGATCGCGTTCGATCCCGAGCCCGGCACCGTGTTTGACGGCGTCGTGACGCGCCTCATGTCGTTTGGCGCCTTCGTCGAGATTGTGCCCGGCAAGGAAGGCCTCGTTCACATTTCGAAGATGGCGTGGGAGCACGTGGATCGTGTGGAAGACGTCGTTCAAGTGGGCGATGAAGTCAAGGTCATGGTCTCCGAGATCGATGATCAGGGTCGCCTGAACCTCTCGATGCGCGATTTGATGGAAAAACCCGAAGGGTACGTCGAACGTGACAACGATCGTCGCCGCGACAACCGCGGCGGTCGTCGCGGCGGCTCCCGCGGGGGCAACTCGCGCGGCGGCGGTTACCGCAGCAACAACCAACGCGATCGTCGCGATAATTCGCGTCGTCGCGACGGGGGCGGATCTCACCGCGGTGAACCTCGAAAAGAACGTCATTTCTAAGCATCGGGACGTTTGACACGTCACCCAAGTCTTGGTATGATGGACGCCGTCCGACAGCCGTCGGACGGCCGATATAGGGGAGTGGCTCAATTGGTAGAGCAACGGTCTCCAAAACCGTGGGTTGCGGGTTCGAGTCCTGTCTCCCCTGCCAGAGGAGTCCTTGGCTTGACGCCAAGGCTCCTTTTCCAAACGTCGGGGCGTAGCTCAGGTGGCTAGAGTGCTTGCTTGGGGTGCAAGAGGTCGCAAGTTCAAGTCTTGTCGCTCCGACCATTATGAAAGCCCTGTGGCTCTGAGGCCGCAGGGTTTTTGCTTTTCGGGGTTTCAAGATCGTTTTGATGGCACGATGGTACAACTGTTCGATTCCGTGCGACAAACGTACGGACGGGGGCCGTCGACGGGAGACATGTTCGGCGTCGTCGACTGCCATAGACCGCGCGCACGCGCTTACTTTATGCCATTTAGAGGGCAAGTCATGTATAATCATGGCATGACGAAGCGGCTTTCCACACCCAAAGATTTAACCGAAGTCACCATCTACACGGACGGTGCGTGTTCCGGCAATCCCGGCCCCGGCGGTTGGGCCGCGATCATCATGGCGATGGGCGTCGAAAAAGAGATGTCCGGTTTCGTGCCCGACACGACGAACAATCGCATGGAACTTCTGGCCGCATTGAAGGCGCTCGAGGCGCTGAATCGCCCGTGCCGCGTTCGACTGTTCAGCGACAGCGCCTATCTGATCTCCGCCTTTACGGAGCATTGGATCATCAACTGGCAAAAACGCGGTTGGAAGAATGCCGCGAAGATGCCGGTGGCCAATCGTGATTTGTGGGAAGCGCTGTGGGCACAACACCTTTACCACGACATCACGTGGCACAAGGTGAAGGGCCATGCCAACAATGCATACAACAACCGATGTGATAAAATGGCGGTTAATGAAATTTCGAAAAATACGCCGTAATGGGCGTGAGGAGACGATCGATGGATGACCGAGAACAAGTGAAACGTGACGTGAGCGGCATTCGTTCGCCGTTTAAGGCATTGGCCGAGGACGCGCCGACGGCGCCTCCGAAGCGGCCGACGGAATTTGTGCTGAAAGAAGATGTTCTGCATTCGGTGCCGCGTTTCATCGGCCGCATTTTTTCGGTCGAAGTGCAAGATGTGCGTTTGCCCGACGGACGCGAGACGACGCGCGAAGTCGTCCGACATCCCGGCGGCGCCGCCGTGGTCACCCTCGATGCGCAGGGTTACATCTACCTCGTCTCGCAGTACCGTGTGGGCACGGGCGCCCCGTTGCGCGAGATCCCCGCGGGGAAAATCGAACCGCCGGAAGACGCGTTGACGTGCGCTCGCCGCGAATTGACGGAAGAGACGGGGATCGTGGCCGACGAATGGGATTTGTTGATTCGTTTCGTGCCGTCGCCCGGTTACACGGATGAAGTGATCAGCGTCTATTTGGCGCAGTCCCTGTCGTCCGGGTGTGCATCGCCCGACGAAGGCGAGTTCGTGTCGTGTGAAAAGATACGCTTGACCGATGCGCTCGATGAAGTGCGCCGCGGCCTGCTCACCGACGGCAAAACGTGCCTGGGCATTCTTTTGGCCGCCGATCGCCTGGGCATTTTATAAGTGAAGCGCGATGGCCGATCGTAAACGTGCGGAATCCGATGCGCCCGTGACGTCGCGTCAGCGACACGGGATTTACACGACGTTTTTTGCGGCGATCGGGCTGCTCCTGGCGTTTGCGCTCTATGCGCCGACGTCATGGACGGGCTGGTTGGGTCGCGCCATGAAGACGGTGACGCGCGGGCTCTTCGGGACGCTCGCCTATGTCCTGCCCGTGACGTTTCTCGCGTTTGCGCTCTTGTATTTCTTAAACAAAAAAGCGGAGATTTCATCCCGCATCGTGGCCGGCGCGTCGACGCTGTTCGTGATTGCCTC
>JBMNTA010000009.1:0-41294 GCA_050945495.1 Saccharofermentanales bacterium | reverse complement strand
CGAGCAAGAACATCATGCCGCTTTCAAGCGAAATGTTCGTATTGCCGTTGAGCGCACCGGACTGGTTCATGATCATGAACCATCCCAGCAAGCCGTAGATGCCCTGCGTGCCCGGAAGCGCCTGCAAAATGAGGAGCTTACCGAACATGGAGGGTTCTTCCACCATGATGCCTGTCGCAATTTGGCCCAAACGGCCAAGGACTTTCGCCGATCCGTAACCGGGCAGGGTGACAGCGAGGGCAGCGGCCAAGTAGACCAGCCATACACCGTAATTGATTGCCATATTCTATGCCTCCAATGTGAGCGGAAATCGCTCATTTTCTCCTTAGTTCGAGGGCGCTTCGTTCGGCGAAGCTTCCTCGATTTTTACGTACTTCGTTTCGCGGCGGAACGGATCCCAGAAGGTGCCGCCGCCGACGAAAAATTTTCCAAACATTTCAACGTACTGCAGACGGCTCGCGTGCACGAACGCCGACAGTCCCGATAATGCCAAATTCAATGCGTGCCCCAAAAGCCCGATGATCGCGAACATGATGTAGCCGCCGACGGTCGGGCCGGCCAGCATGCCGAGCATGTTGACGACCGTCGCGATGACGCTCGTCGCGAGCACGAGCGCGAGGATGCGCGCGTACGACAAAATATCGCTCAGGTACGAGGTGATGCCGTACAGATTGCTCAAGCCTTTCACGAGGCGCTTGAACGGATTCTTGATCCCGTGGCCGCTGAAGATCAGCGCAAAGGCCACGCCGCCGAGGGCCATCCATTTGCCGATCGATTTGATCGTCGCGAGCGTCGCGGGGTCATTCGTCAGAGCCTTGCCGCCCAACAGGAGCAAGAGCCCGGGAATGATCAAATACCACGTCACGGAATCGGCGAGTCCGCCGATCAAATTGCCCTGACGGGCTTCGTTTCGAATGTGAATCGCCAATCCGAAGAAAAGATGGATGACGCCGAACAGCATGCTGAAGACCAAGAGCTTGACGGGATCGTCCATCGGATTGAACCAGAGCGCGGGGAAGTGGGCTTTGCCCATCGACACCGCCGTCACGAGGTCGCCGAAAAAGCCACCGAACACAAATCCCCAGATCACCGAAGCGATGCCGGAGATGAAGAGCATGCTCGACATGGCACGCAGGCCGCCTTCCACTTTTTTCTTGAAGAGCATGTAGGCGGTGGCCGCCACCAACACGGCGCCGTAGCCGACGTCGCTCAACATCATGCCGAACAACAGCATGTAGAACGGCGCCATCACGGGCGTCGGATCGGCCTCATGGACAGACGGGGCACCGTACATCTCGAGGATCACCTCAAACGCCCGAACAAAGCGATTGTTCTTCAGTTTGACGGGCGCCTCTTCATCCTCGTCCGCTTCACGCGCCGAATACGCGATGTCGAATTCGGCCTGCAAGGCGTCGCCGACGTTTTGGACGTCGGCCGTGGGAATCCAGGCATTCAGGAAGAAGGTGTAGCCCAATTCATGGAATTGTTCGTTCGCTTTGGCCTTCTCGGAACGGACGAGCAGATAGTCGTGATACGTCATGAAACGCACCGTCGACTCGGCGAGGGTCGCGAGCTCGTCGCGGATGGCGTCCAATTGACGACGCTCGGCGTCCGCCGCATCGTTCAAGTGCTCGATCGAGGCACGTGCCGTGCCGACCAGCGGCAGCGACCGCGGCAACTCGGTGAAGTCAAACGTGGACAGACGCGTGCGCACACGCGGCAATTGATCGTCCACGGTAACGATGGCCACTTTGGCGGGCATCGCGTCGACGTCGCTCAGGCGGTACAGGGCCGCCAACGGGAAATGTTCCCGCATGTCGTCCTCAAAATCACCCAACGCGGCGGCGTCGCGGAATGTGCCATATAAGATGGTGGTCGTGTCCGTGCCGTGAACGGATAAATCGATGGGAATGTCGTGCCACGGTTGCAACAAGTCGACCTGCTGCTCCAACGCGGCGATCTCGTTCCGATGCATGTCTTCGGATTCGACAAGCGCCTCGTAACGATTCAAAGCGTCATGGACGGACGCTTCTTCCTCATCGGTGAAATGAAAATCTTCTTCGGAAATTTTGATGTTCTTTTTGGAATGCTTCGAGTCGTCGGGAAACCGTTCCCGCAAATCGGCGATCATGCGTTCCAGTCGGGTGCGCGTGGTCATGTTGTCCGCAAACGTCGCGCCGTATTCGCCGACATGATCGTCCGGTCGGTCGTCGATGATTTCGACGGCGCCCAACCGCATCAATGCGTCCAACACGCGGTCACGATCCTCACGCATGCCGAGGATCGTTATTTGACTCATCTTAACGATACTCAAGGAGCGATACGATCCTTTCCGCGAGGATGGAGGCCGTTTGATCGAGGGCCTCATTCGAAATGCCGGATGCGGCGGACATGTCGGAAGAGGTCTCCTTCGTCAATGCGCGATACTTGCGTTCCGCGTCGTCCATGGCGGTTTGACGAAGGGCGTCGGCTTCTTGGTAGGCGGCATCCAATCGATCCGCCACCGCCCGTCGAGTTTCCTGCCGTTTTTGCTGCGCTTCCTCGCGCGCTGCTTCGATGCGCGACGCAGCCTCGGCTTCGGTGGCTTTGATATCACTGATAAAATCACGATCTGTCAATGAGCTTCCTCCTCGACTTCGGGGCGATGCCCGAAAATGGATCGAGCATCGATGTACATCATGTGAATGACAGCGCTGTTTTCGAGACTCGAATTAAAATTAGATTACCATACCGAGGCTGTAAAAACAAAGAAAAACCCTTGTAAAGGATCACAAATCGCATCCGATCATGCGGCGATCATGAGGGATTTTTTGTTGCCTTCCCCCATCATTCGGACATGTCCATGCCGGAACAAAACGCCCTGTTTTGGCGAATCCAGAGGGCGCGGCTGACGTCGACGAGCAAGGCCACATGCCCCGGTTCGACGGTGTGCGCGCGCCATACGTCGTCGCCCGACACGAGATTGGCATAATGCCCGAACGAGCAATAGAGCGACGGCGTGTCCCCCAAGACAAACGTCATCGATTCGCCCGCCCGTCCTTCGAAGCGCAATCCGTCGGACGACAAAATCAGCCGTCCGTCGCGGCGCGGGCGCGCGGGGGCGTCGACGACGCCGATCGTCTCACGGAACTCCAGCGACACGTCGGCCGCGATGACCTCGCCGTCCCGAAGCGCCGCCATCACGCGTCGGCGCTGCCAGCGTCCCCACGCCAACGGATCGTCGAAATACGCTTTGGAGCCGGGCACGGCCGTCAAGAATCCGGTGCGTGCCACATCCACTTGATGACCGCAGTGACGGCAGGTCACGACATGACGTTTCGATCGCAAGGTCAACGGGCGATCGCACGCGGGACACCGATGCAAGACGTACGACAGGTGTTCCGCCATCTTACGCGAACGGTACGTCGCAAGCCGTGGGCGTTCCCGCTGCCATCGGTAATCGTCGACGTCGCACGCCTCGATGAGGCGGCGCTGAATGTCCTCCACGGACAGCGTCTGCGTGGCCTCGGCGGAGAGAAGCAGGCTCGTCTCGACGTCCACCGGCCCCGGACGAAACAACGACGACCAGCGCGGCCAGGCCAAGTAGCCGCCGCGCACCGTGACGTTGGCCACGGGAACGTTCAGGCGTCGAATCAACTTGGCGGTCGCCGGGTCGAACGGCGTGATGTCGCCGACCATCGTCCGCTGCGTTTCGGGATACAGGGCCACCGACATGCCGTCGGCCACGGAACGCATGATTTCACGCGTCGTTCCGAAATTGACGTGAAACGGCTTGATCGTGATCAGGGCGAGTTTACGAGCGAAAAACCGCGTGATCTTCGCGTTGGCGATTTCCTCCCCGGACACGAAGCGAATGGTTCGCTCGGGAAACGCGATGCCGATGAACAGGGGATCCAAAAACGAGACATGATTGCCCACGATGAACAGCGGCCCCTCCACGGCATGCACCTTCGGATCGCGGCGAATCTTCACGCGAAAGAACAGGGCAAGCAAGATATGGGCAAGTCGACGGATCGCATGGTAGGCCCCTCGGGAGGGACGGTCCGGTCCGCGACGACGCAATTCGTGGCTCAATGTGAAACCCCCTTTTCATTTTTGCCACATTATTTTAACATCTTCCCGCTACAGTGGGAACGTACACCAACGTGTCGGAAAGGTTATCAAGTTTCAGCGTGGCTCAACCATCGGGAAGAATTTGTTTTTATTGCGGGCGCGAATTAGGCGAGCACGAACGGTGCAAATGTCGCGACCGCGTCTTTAATCATGACCGCGACGACGCCGCGTCGCAGGCATCGAACGAGCCCCCGCCCAAGACGGAATACGTCGGTTCGGCCGACAACATCCCGGGTTACGCCCATCGCACCGATCAGGCGTGGCAGCCGAAACAACGCCGCCGACGTCGTCCGTTCAACATGCGCCAAGCGATGTCCGGCCTCTGGCGATTTTTCGCCTTTCCCGCCGACGAGATGGCGCGCGCCCTCCACCCCGAGTGGCGCCTCACGCACACGATTTGGATCCTCTTGACCACGTGTCTGGCGGGCATTCATTACGCATCCTTAAACCGTCAGATCACGCGCATGTTCGATCCCGAGACGCCGACCGCGGCGTTCGGCCGACGCATGCTGTACTGGCTTACGGGGTCGGGACTCGTCGCGATCATCATTTTGCTCTTCACCCTCTCGCTGTGGCTCGTCGCCCGCTACATCTATCGACAGCGCGCGCTGCCGTACACACACACGCTTGCCGTCGGACTGCACGCCTGGAAATATGCCGTCTTGTTCTTTTTGCTGGCCCTGCCCTCGCTCTACACGAGCGGCTTCGCCTTCAGCTTTGTGCTGTCGGTGATGGGGCTCGTCATGTCGATCGTCGTCCACGCGCACCAAGTCGCGAAATTGACGCACCTCGACGACAACCGCATGTGGCAATTCATCTACCTCTCCATCATCGTCTTTGCCGGGATTTTGTCGGCGACGACCGCGCTGGCGCGCATGTTCAACATCATCGGATGATGCGGGGCGCACGTGCGCGCCCGTCAAACATCTGTTATATAATGGGGAGCGGTGTGAGGAGATCGCTTCTTTTTTATGTTGAAAAATTTGAAACAACAGTTCCAATGGCTTCTCGATCGTTACGGCCGCCAATACACGATGGCGATCGTTTTTTTGGCGATCTCCGACATCGTCGTGGTCTTGCCGCCGTGGTTTGCGGGCTACATCGCCGACCGGATCGCCGACGGGACCCTCACGGCCCGGCTCCTCGGCACATTCATCGGACTGCTCTTTCTCATCGTCGCCATCGCCTACACCACGGGCTACCTATGGTCGTACCACCTGGTCAAGGCGTACGACGTCGCCGAACTGTTGGCGCGCAAGCACACCGTCGCGAAGATTTTCAATCAGAGCGCGCCCTTTTTCCTGAAAAACACCACGGGCAGCCTCATGGGCAAAGCGACGAACGATGTCGGCGCCATCGGCGAGATGGCCGGCATCGGGATCATGTTCTTTTTCGACGCGACCATCTACCAATCGGCGATCATCCTCATGATGGCGATCGGCGGATCGTGGCAACTGACGCTCCTGACGGTGCTCCCCTATCCGCTCCTCATCTTGTTTTCGTCCAGGATCGGCCGCCGTTTGTACACCGAGTTCGACCTCGCGCAACAGGCCTTTGACGCGATGAACGATGACGTCTTGGAAAACGTCCAGGGCGTCCGTGTCGTGCGCGCGTTTTCGATGGAAAGAAGCGAGCGCGCTTCGTTCGCCGAACGCGCCGACGCCCTCTATCGGCAAAATATGCGCGTCGCGCGTTTGAACGCGCTCTTTCTCCCGACGTCCCGCCTCATCCAAGGCATCTCGTTCGTCGTCGCCCTCATCTTCGGCGCCCGCCTCATCCGACAAGGCGTCATCACGACGCCGCAATTGATGACCCACGTCTTTTACCTCGGCATGCTCACGTGGCCCATGATGTCCATCGGCGATTTCATCAACATCTCGCAGGAAGCCCAGGCCTCGATGGAGCGCATCAACGACATCTGGAACTGGCGCGAAGAGATCACGGACCCCGCCCATGCGCTCCCCTGCGATCGGATCGGCACCGTCACCTTCGATCATTTTTCGTTTGCGTGGCCCGGCCGCGACACGCCGATGCTGAAGGATATTTCCTTGACGATCGAACCCGGCATGACGCTGGGCGTCGTCGGACGCGTCGGATCCGGCAAAACCGCCTTTTTAAAACAATTGCTGCGTTTTTATCCGCAGGCCTCAGACGAACCGAAGCGCGCCCCGTACACCGACATGCACGATGCGCCTCCGCCGGCCGAATGGCTGACG
Organism: Saccharofermentanales bacterium; assembly: GCA_050945495.1. Lineage (GTDB taxonomy): Bacteria > Bacillota > Clostridia > Saccharofermentanales > DTU023 > UBA4923. The sequence goes on along the minus strand of JBMNTA010000009.1, from coordinate 34,965 downwards.
CTGGACGGCATCCCGATCGGTCTGTTCGACCGACGCAGCATTCGAAGTCACATCGGCTACGTGCCGCAGCAGAGCATTCTGTTCTCGCTGTCGGTGCGCGACAACGTCGCCCTGGGCTCGCCCGACCACGGGCCGTGGCCCTTGCCCGACGACCACGATGAAGTGACCGACACCTTTTGGAAACAGTCGTACCGCGCCATCGTCCGCTCGGTCGAGTCGGCCGACCCCGTCGAAGCGCCCGCCGTGGACGAGGCCACACTCTTCCACGCTCTGCGCATCGCCGACTTTGAAAAAGATTTGGCCCAACTCCCCGACGGGCTCGACACGATGACGGGCGAACGCGGCGTGACGCTCTCGGGCGGCCAGAAACAACGCCTCTCGATCGCACGCGCCGTCTTGAAGGATCCGGAAGTCCTGATCCTCGACGATTGCCTCTCCGCCGTCGACGCCATCACCGAACAAAATGTCTTGCAAAGGCTATACGCCGAGCGCGCGGGCAAGACAACCTTGGTCAGCTCGCACCGCCTGTCGGCCGTTCGCGACGCCGACATGATCATCGTCTTGGACGACGGCGCCATCGTCGCCCGCGGCACGCACGACGAACTCGTCGCCGAAGGCGGCTGGTATGCCGAACAGTACGAGCGCCAACAGTTGGAGGAAGCCCGATGAATCAACCACCTTCCAACATGCGGCGCCTCGTGGGTTACACACGCTATGCCGTCGGTCCCCTGGTGATCGGGCTCATTTTCACGATCCTGTCGGTCGGATGCGACTTGTTCGGACCGCGCCTCGTCGCCAAGATCCTCGACGGCGGCATCGTCGCGGGCGTCGGCCCCGGCGATCCCGACGCCTTCGCCCTCATGGTCGGCCTCTACGCGGGCTCTGTTTTGCTCGGCCTCGCGACGCGCTACCTGGGCGACGTCGTCAACCAGATTGCCGCGAACCGCGTCGCCCGCCAAATGCAACGCGATGTGTTCGCGCACGTCCAGCGACTGCCGGTTCAGTATTTCGACACGCTGGCCGCCGGCACCGTCGTCTCCCGCGTGACGAACGACACGAAAGCCATCAGCGTCTTCTTCCGCACGGTGTTGTCGCGCCTGTTGATGGCGGTGATCTTCGCCGTCGGCATCTTGCTGAGCCTGCTTTTGCTCGACTGGCGCCTGTTCGCGATCGCGGCGATTTCCTTCCCGATCCTGTTCTTCCTCATCCGTGATTTTCGGAAAAAATCGCTGACGTTCAGCCGTGGCGTGCGCCGCAACATCAGCCGCCTCAATGCCAACTTGAACGAAAACATCCAGGGCATCGAAGCGATCCAAGCGTTCAACGCCGAGCGCACGCGGTATGACGAATTCAGCCGGATCAACGATCGCGTTTTCCGCGGCGGCCTCGGCATCACGCACCTGCACGCCTACAACGGATGGAATGCCACCGACGCGCTGAATCACCTGATGCTCGCCTGCGTCCTGCTCTACTACGGCCTCGCCAACCTCAAGGGCAACGCCATCGTGCCGATCGGTCACTTGTACCTCTTCATCGACTACATGATCCGGTTCTTTTCGCAAATGAACATGATCATGCAGCATCTCGGCAACGTCGAGCGCGCCCGCGGCGCCGCCGACCACGTCTTCGAGCTGCTCGATCAGCCGACGGTGCCCGAAGGCGGCGATGTCCTCGATGCCGTGCGGGGCGACGTCGCGTTCGACCACGTGACGTTCGCATACAAAGACGACGAACACGTCCTGAAAGACGTGTCGTTCGGCGTGCCCGCCGGGAAGACGGCCGCGTTTGTCGGCGAGACGGGCGCGGGGAAGTCGACCGTCATGAATCTGCTCTTCGCGTTCTATCCGCCGGACGAGGGCGCCGTGCGCATCGATGGGCATGACATCCGACACCTCGATCCCGTCGAACTTCGAAAACACATGGCCATCGTCACACAGGAGCCGTTCTTGTTCACCGGCACCGTGGCCTCGAACATCACTTTGAACCGCCCGACGTTGACGATGGAGGATGCCCGCGAAGCCCTGATCGAAGTCGGCGGCGCGCATTTCCTCGCCCGCCTCCCCGAAGGGCTCGAAACGCCGGTACGCGAACGCGGCAACGAGTTCTCCGCCGGCGAACGCCAACTCATTTCGTTTGCCCGCGCGCTGGCGCAAAAGCCGACCATCCTCGTCCTCGACGAGGCGACGGCGAACGTCGACACGGAAACGGAAAACATCATTCAGCAAGGCATCGAACGCCTCTCGCGCGGGCGCACGACGCTGATCATCGCGCACCGCTTGTCGACGATCCGTCACGCCGACCAAATTTACGTGCTCGATCACGGCCGAATCGCGGAGCGGGGCACCCACGAGGAACTCATCGCCCGCGACGGTCTGTTTGCGCACATGGTCGAGACGCAGACACGGCTCGGACAGTCATAGGGGGCGCCATGCCGGAACCGCAAGACCGCAACACCTGGAAAAAGCACCGTTGGCTTGGGGTCGTCTTGGTCCTCGTCTTCATCTCTTTTTTGTTGGAAATGTTTGGGTCGGGGTGCTTTTTTGCCTCCGTCATCGGCATTCCGTGCGCCGGCTGCGGCAGCACCCGCGCCGTGCTGTATCTCTTGCAGGGGAACGTCAAGGATGCGCTTCGCATGCACCCGCTCATCTTCTTGACGCTCATCCTCCTCGTCGCCGTGCCGATCGTCGCTTTTTTAAAATGGCTGGGAAAACGAAAAGGGAAAGCGCTGTTGCCGACGCTTTCCCCTCGTTGGTATGAAACATGCTTGATCGTGATCGCGGCGACCTACCTGATCACGTACGTCGTCCGCATGATCCTCTACTTCCCCCACACCGAGCCGATGACGTACAACACCCACTCGCTCTGGGGGCGCATTTATGCCTTTTTCCGCGCCATGTGGACGCGGTGACGCTCGATTCGCTTAACCGTAATACGGGCGGTTCTCGTACAGCGCATTCAGTCGCGACTGAACGTTGTGCTGCATGAAGTACACGCCGATCCCCGCCAAAAGCGACAGCAAAACCCACAGGAGGAATTTGCTCTCCGACGGGATGCCGCGACGGCGATCGATCTCCACCATGGCCGCATCGATCTGCGACATCAAGATGAACGACATGACAAAGCATAGAATGCCCCAAATCGCATAACTCGGTTTGGTCGCCTCTTGGTCGCCCAGCACCATGTTGATTTCCTGCGCGACGCTGTACATCCACACAATGCCGTAGATGCCGCATGTGATGATCGTCAGGAGAATCACCATGCCGGGGGAACGGACTTGCCCCACGAATCCCGTCAGACCGGGCGCGGCGGCGCCGTACGCACCGTAATTCTGTTGCGGCGGCGGTGAATAGGGCGGCTGCTGTCCGTACGGCGGAGGCGTTGATTGCGCATAGGGATCCTGCCGATACGGGGGCGGCGGCGCCTCGTTTTGACCTTGGAAATACGATGCCTGCTGATACGGAGGCGGAGTATTCGACGACGTTTGTTGGTACGGTGCCGCGTCAAACGACGACGTTGGGGCGGGCGGTTCCTTCGGAACGAACGCACCGCACGTGGAACAATAGGCTTGATCCTCGGGCACGGGATGACCGTTCGGACACGTTCTCATGGCAGATACCTCGCTTTCGTTGAGTCACGGGTCGTTGCTACCGTTACTTTATACGATAAAATCCATTTTTTTCAAGCGAATTTGTAAATTTTTTCGATGTTTTCATCGATTCCCGCAAACGTATGCACAGCGCGGATAAACGGGCGAATCGTCCCCCCGATCCCACGCCGTCCGCCGCCACCGTCCGACCGATCGTCTGTGGTAAAATGACGACAGTCGCAACGCGTGCGATCGACCAAAAATTTAGGCACGCCGACGAAGCTTATGACCCAAAACGATACGAATCAACATCGGCCCCGAGACGAGTACCGCGACGCGCGGACGGAGCCCGGCGCGCAAAAAACCAAGATTTCCCGCCCCGGCAGAGCGTCCGATAACGCCCCCCGCGGCGCCTCGTCCCAGCGAACGCGAACGCCCGACGTGAACCGTCGTCCGCGCACCTCGCTGCCGCCCGAAATCACCGAAAGTCAAAAATACAAACGCAGCCACCGCGAATTTCGCAAGTTCGTCAAAGGACGTCCCTCGCGCAGCATGTCGGTGGTTTCGGTGCCCGCCGCCCTCTGGTCGGGCGTCAAAAAAGCGCTGTTCACCATCCTCGTGCTCTTCCTCGTCGCCCTGGCCTTCATCGGCGGCACGGGGCTCGGCATGCTGTCGGGCTACATCTCCACGGCGCAGCCCCTGGAGATCGTCGACATCAAGCAGACGTATGAGGCGACCCACATTTACGACCGTTACGGCAACGAAGCGGCCGTCTTGACGGGATCGCAAAACGTCCTGCGCGAATACATCCCGCTCTCCGAGATCAAAGACACGTATTTGGAAGACGCCTTCATCGCCATCGAGGACGAGCGTTTCGAAACCCACAACGGCATCGACCCGCGACGCATCACGAGCGCCGTCGGCAACTTCTTCATCCAAGGCGGCGGTTCCACGCACGGGGCCTCCACCATCACCCAGCAGGTCGTGAAGATGATGTCGGGCGACGATGAGCGGTCGGCGCAACGTAAAATTCAAGAGTGGGAGCGCGCCGTCGCGCTTCAAAAGCAACTCTCCAAAGACGAGATCATGGAGCTGTTCATCAACATGGTCCCGATGGGCGGCGCCTATGTCGGCGTCCAGTCGGCCTCCAAGGCGTATTTCGGCAAAGACGCCTCGGAACTGGATCTCGCGGAGTCGGCGTTCCTCGCCGGCATCCCGAACCTGCCGGCCATCTACAATCCGCGTACCGAATACGGCAAGCGGAACGCGCTGCGCCGCATGCGCATCATCCTCGGCAAGATGCTCGAGCTCGAAAAGATCACCGAGCGGCAATACGAGGAGGCCATCAACCGCGAACTCGTCTTCGCGTCGACGGAAAGCACACGCAGCTCGGGCAAAATCCATTCTTATTTCATCGATGCCGTCGTCAACGACGTCATGGATGCCCTCGTCAAGTACCGCGGCTATTCGCGCCAGCTGGCCAACATCGCCGTATTCCAACACGGTCTTCGCATCGAGACGACCCTCGACCCGCACATCCAAGCGTTGGCGGAAGAGAGTTTCCATAAAAAAGATTTGTTTTCCGCCAATTACGATAAATTGCCCGACAGCCCGCAAGTGCCGCAGGCCGCCATCACCATCATGGCCAACGGTCCCGAAAACATCGGACAAGTCGTTGCCATCGTCGGCGGGTACGGCGACAAGCAGATCAACTTCGGGTTCAATCGCGCGACGATGTCGTATCGCCAACCCGGTTCGTCGATCAAGCCGATCCTGGTGTACGCCCCGGCGATCGACATGGGCATCATCACGCCCGCCACCGTCATGATGGACGAGCCGAAGCATCTCGACCCGCATAACCCCGACGCGGATTGGCCGCAGAACGCGAACCGCAACTACCGCGGAGCCGTCACCATGCGCACAGCCTTGCGCCTGTCGTTGAACACGATCCCCGTCGAAATTTACGCGACCATGCTGACGCCGCAAATCGGCCTGTCCTACCTGCAACAGATGGGCATCGATCGCATGAACGAGCCGCAACCGGCCGGCGCGATCGGCGGCTTCATGCACGGCATGTCGACCATCGAGATGGCCGGCGCGTTCTCCACGCTTGCCAATCGCGGCATCTTTACCGAGCCGTACCTCTTCACGCGCGTGCTCGACGCCGAAGGCAACGTCTTGTTGGAACATAAGCCGGAATTCATGCAAGTCTTTTCCGTCGAAACGGCCGACATCGTGAACAACATGCTGGACGACACCCTAAAAAACGCCCCGTGGATCCGCCCCTACTCGAGCATCGGCAAACAGCCGGCCGCCGGCAAAACGGGCACCTCGGACAAAGGCGTGGACCGCTGGTTCTGCGGCTACACGCCGTATTACACGGCCGCCGTCTGGTACGGCTACGACAACGCCCACGGCCGCCATCAAAAGATTCCCTCGGCCGACCGTCCGTGCCCGATTCGCATCTGGGCCGACGTCATGACCAACATTCACAAGGATCTCGACGTCAAATCTTTCGAAATGTCGAATAACGTCAAGCGCATCACCGTATGCTCCGAAAGCGGCATGCTTCCGGGGCCGTATTGCGAAACGACCGTATCGGATTATTTCAATTCGACGCAGCCGCAGACCTATCCGAACCACCGATGCCCGATTCATGTCGAGCCGCCGGAAGAAACCGACATCATCGAACCGCCGGATGACACCCCGGAAGAAACGGATGACGGCGACGTCATCGTGCAACCGTAGGGGTCGCGCCGGCAGATCCGGCATCCTCGGGCGCCGATCCTCGGCGCCCCGTTTCATAGGAGGTTTTTTATGACACCCTCATCCGACCGCATCCCCGGTCAACAGGCGGCCGAATGGCTCCAATCGAGGATCCGCGTCAAGCCCCGCTTCGCCGTCATCCTCGGATCGTCGCTCGGCGCCATCGCCGACCGCGTCGATGCAAGTGACATCTTCGACTACCGCGACATCCCCGAATTCCTCGTGCCGACGAACCCGTCCCATGCGGGCAAACTTGTCTTCGGCCACCTCGGCGGCCAACCGACCGTCGTCATGTCGGGCCGCTTCCACCACTACGAAGGGTATTCGTATCAGACGTTGGCCCTCCCCGTCCGCATCCTGCATCTGCTCGGCGTCGACACCCTCATCGTCACGAACGCCGCGGGCGCCATCAACACCGCCTTCAACGTCGGCGACATCATGGTCATCTCCGATCACATTCAACTGAGCGGCGCAAGCCCCCTGATCGGCCCGAACATCGATGCCTTCGGCCCGCGATTCTTTGACGTCTCGAAACTTTACACCCCCGAGCTCCGCGCGCTCGCCCACGAGGTGGCGGGCGAACTCGATCCGCCGACCGCGCTACGCGAAGGCGTCTATTACTTCTGCACCGGACCGCAGTTCGAAACCCCGGCGGAAATTCGGGCACTCCGCGTCCTCGGTGCGGACGCCGTCGGCATGTCGACCGTCACCGAAACCTTGACGGCCGGACACGTCGGCATGGACGTGCTCGGGTTTTCCCTCTTGACCAACATGGCGGCCGGCATCCTCGATCAGCCGCTCTCGGACGAAGAAGTCGGCGTCGCCGCACGCGCCGCCGCCTCAACCCTCGGCGCCCTCATCGAAGGCGTCATCGCACGGAAAGGAACCTCCCATGCTATTTCATGACATCTCCCTCATCGACGCCCAAGGCGTCACTCAAGATCACCGAGACGTTCGCGTCGAAGGCGACACGATCGCAGCGATCGGCCCCATGGCGCCGACCCTCGAGGCCGCCCGCGCCCTGGATCCCGACATTTACGACGGCCGCGGCAAACTCATCGTGCCCGGCTTCGTCAACAACCACTCCCACGTCCCGATGACGCTCACGCGAGGTTACGGCGAAGGGCTTTCGCTCTACGATTGGCTTTACACGCGTATTTTCCCGTTTGAAGCACTGTTGGGCGAAGAGGACATGTATTGGGGGGCGCTGTTGGGCATCGCGGAGATGCTCGCGGGCGGCACCACGTCGTTTACCGACATGTACATGCGCATTCAGGGCATCTCGCGCGCCGTCGTCGAAGCCGGCATCAAGGCCTCCCTCTCCAACGGCCTGAACGGTGATGCCGACACGGTTCTCGAAGACACCGCCTGGTATCGAGAGACGGAAACCCTCATCGAGGAGGCGAAAGCGTCCGACGGTCTCATCATCGCCAACGCCTCGCTCCACGCGCAGTACACCAGCGCGCCGGAGCTCGTCAAGCAAATTGCCGACTACGCGAAAGATCGTCAATTGCGCATGCATGTCCATCTCTCGGAAACGGCCGGCGAACACGCCGAGTGCATCGAAAATTACGGAAAAACGCCGTCGCGTTACTTTGCCGATCTGGGCCTGTTCGACGTGCCGACCACGGCCGCCCATGCCATCTACATTGAGGGCGAAGATTACGACATTTTGCGCGAACACGATGTCACGCTCTGCCACATGCCGAGCTCCAACTTAAAGATCGGCAGCGGCTTGGCCGACATCAAGTCATGGCGCGACGCCGGCATCCGCGTCACCGTCGGCACCGACGGCGCGGGCACGAACAACAACCTCGACATGATCGAGGAAGTGACGCTCGCCTCGTACCTGGCCAAGGGCATGCACCACGATCCGCTCCTGTTCTCGACGGGCGAATTGCTCGAAATCGCAACCCGAAACGGCGCGTTGGCGCAGGGCCGTGAAGACACGGGGCTGCTCGAACCCGGTTACAAGGCCGACCTCACCGTCGTCGACATGAACGGATTCACGTTCCAACCGCATTACGACTTGGGCGTCAGCCTCTTTACCAACGCCAATGCATCGAACGTCGTTTTGACCATGGTCAACGGCAAGGTGCTCTACCGCGACGGCGAATTCACCACGATCGATATCGAGCGCGTCGTCCACGAAGTGAACCGCGTGCGCGACGAAAAACTGGCGATCATGGCCGAGCAAAAATAAGTAAACCAATGGGGGTGTAAACAAAGTGATAGGGATCCGCCAGCGGATCCCTATCGAGGAGACGTATGAAGAGGTGTTGTCATAGCTTTTCGCTACGATGATACTATAAGCGCCACATGTAGAATTGAAACAGTATGAATTTGAACAAATATGACGAATTCGTGATCTATCAGAAACGAATCCCCCGAAAACACCGGTTTTCACAGATTTTGTGCGCTTGTCTCGCCCTGTTTTGCGTCATTGCGGTGACGGGATGCAAACCCGCACCCGTCCCGACGACATCGACCCCGCCCCCCGTGACCGCCCAATCGACCGGGCGCACGGACGCGCACGCGATCCGCATCCCGTACGATGTACCGTTGAGCGAAGACGCCGCACGCGATGCGGCTCGCCAACTCGAAACCCCGATCGAAGCCTACGATTTGATCCGTCCGGGCGGTCCCACCGATACCTCGCAGTTGGAATCGGCCGTCATCGAGCGCGTCGTCGACGGCGATACGTTCATCATTGACTGGCATGGCGAATCGACGCGCCTCCGGCTCATCGGACTCGACGCCCCGGAATCGTTCGCACACCACGACGCGCGCAAACACACCGTCGAAGGCGAATCGGTCTCCCGCGTCGTCAAAGCCTGGCTGACGGGGCGATCGATTTTCCTTGAATTCGATCCCGCCGGTCAGACGGACCCCTACGATCGCCTGCTCGCCTACGTCTGGCTCGACGACCACACGATGGTCAACGAAGTGCTGGTGCGCGAAGGGTTGGCCCGAGAACGTCGATACAAGCCCACCGTGAAGTGGAACGACTATTTTGAAATCCTCGAACAAAAGGCCCAACACGGCTGGTGCGGCCTGTGGGGACGGCCGCCCGCCTGAGGCCCGAACTGCGGCCCCGTGGCGGCCGACGAACCGAAAGGAACCGATATGCATCAGAAAACCATCTACCTTGCCGGCGGCTGTTTTTGGGGCGTTGAACATTACTTTCAATGTCTGTCCGACGGCGTCCTCGACACGACCGTCGGTTACGCCAACGGTCACGTAAGCGACCCGACGTACGATGAGGTCTGTCGCGGAGATACGGGCTTTGCCGAAACGCTGAAGCTCACGTACGACGCCGACGTCCTGCCGCTCCGCCATGTGCTCGCGCATTTTTTCCGCGTCGTGAACCCCACAACCCGCGATCACCAGGGCAACGATTACGGCACGCAATACCGACCCGGGATCTATTACGTCGACGACGATGATTTCGACCCCATCTGCGATTACATCGATGCGCGCCGAAAGGATTATAAAAATCCCATCGTCATCGAAGTGCTCCCCCTCGAAAATTTCTACGACGCCGAGGATTATCACCAGGATTACCTCGCAACGCGGCCCTTCGGCTACTGCCATGTGGACGTGTCGCAAGCCGACCGCCCGCTCACGCCCGAAGAGCTGGCCGAAGATGTCGACGAGCCCGTCATCTCCGGCGATCACCTCGACGCCGAACCGTTTGAAAAGACGGCCCGACGGGTGCACACGGAGGCCACGTTCACGCGGCCGAGTCAAGACACGTTGCGTCAGATGCTCTCGCCCGAACAATACGCCGTCACCCAAGACCGTGCGACCGAACGCCCGTTTTCCAACGTCTACGACAACCATTATGAGCGAGGCATTTACGTCGACATCGTCACGGGCGAACCGCTCTTCAGCTCACGCGACAAATACGACGCCGGCTGCGGCTGGCCCGCGTTCACGCGCCCCATCTCCAAGGGCATCCTCGTGTACCGCGAGGACAAGAGCCTCTGGCGAAAGCGCGTCGAAGTGCGAAGCGCGACGGGCGACGCCCACCTGGGGCACGTCTTCAACGACGGTCCGCCCGCAAAAGGCGGTCAACGCTACTGCATCAACAGCGCGGCCTTGCGTTTTATCCCGTTGGAAGCGATGGAAGCCGAAGGATACGCCGACTGGATTTCGGAGGTCGAATAGCGTCCGCCCGCAAATCCGAAGCGACCGAAATCGCTTCTCGGATGTGTTACACTTACTAGTGCGTATTGGCCATGACGGCCGATGGCACGGCTCGTCCGGCACCGCCGTACCTGAGCCGCAACCGAACGCGGGGCCCGTGCGATGCAGACCTGTGAACCCCGTCAGGTCCGGAAGGAAGCAGCGGTAAGCGGATCTCTGTAGGCGCCGCGGGGAAACCTGATTCGGTTGCGACTCAGATACGGCACTTTTTTAGAAACCAATCAGAACGAGGTGAACCATGGCGGATCAGGATCAACTGGCGCTCTATCGGCGGTGGCGTCCCCAAACTTTCTCGGAGGTCGTCGCCCAAGAGCAAGTCGTTTATCCCTTGAGGCAGAGCGTCATCGACGGCAGCTTCGCCCATGCGCTCCTATTCTCCGGCACCCGCGGCACGGGTAAGACGTCCTTGGCGAAAATCTTTGCCAAGGCCATCAACTGCGAACATCCGAACGACGGCAATCCCTGCAATCAATGCAACATCTGCCGCGCCGCCAACGACGGCTCGCTCATGGACATTTACGAAATCGACGCGGCGTCTCACAACAGCGTCGATCACGTGCGGCGCCTCACCGAAGAGATCATCTTTACCCCCGTCAAAGCCCGCTACAAGGTCTACATCATCGACGAAGTGCACATGCTCTCGACCGGCGCCTTCAACGCGCTTTTGAAAACGCTCGAAGAGCCCCCCGCGCATGCCGTCTTTGTCTTGGCGACGACGGAACCGCACCGCATCCCCGCCACGATCATCTCGCGCTGCCAACACTTTAAATTCCGACGCATCCCCAACGACGAGATCATCGAACGCATCCGCACCATTGCCGAGGCCATCGACCTCGACATCGAACCGGATGCCCTGGACGTCATCGCGCAACTCGCCGGCGGCGCGCTCCGCGATGCCATCAGTCTCCTCGATCAGACGCGTCAACTGCCGAACCGCCCCGTCTCCCGCGACGATGTGCTCGCCTTGGCGGGCCGCGTCCCCGATCAATTCCTGTCCGAAACGGCGGAAGCGATCCTCTTTCAAGATCCGGAAACGTTACTCAAAAATATCCAAGACACGGTCATGTCCGGCCGCGATCTCACACGTTTTGTCACCGATCTCGGCGCCTACTTCCGACACCTGCTGGTCTGCAGCGTCTCGGACACCCCCTCGAATCTCATTCAATTGCGCACGGAAGACATCGATCACCTCCAAGCGCTCGCCGATCGCACGAACACCGAGACCCTGATCCGATTGATCTCGGGCCTCGCGGAACTCTCGGTCTCCCTCAGGTTCTCCCCCGATCTTCGAACCACACTCGAAATCGGCTTGATCGAACTCGCGCACCGCGCAGGGCACCCCGCCCCGGCAGCGCCCGCCAACGCGCACCCCGCACCCGCGCCCCCCAAGAAGGCCGCCCCTCCACCGACGAAAGCCGAGCCCCCCATTCCCGAACCGGAGCCCATCGAAGCCCCCGAACCGGAACCCATCGAAGCCCCCGAACCGGAACCCATCGAAGACCCGGAACCCATCCCCGAACCTGAGCCCGTCGAAGCATCCGAACCGGAACCCATGGAAGAACCCGAATCTAAGCCCATGGAGGCCCCCGAACCCGAACCGACGGACGCAAAGGAGCCCGCGCCACAACCGGAGTCCAAGGCCCCGACAGACGCCCCGACCACCACGGTCAACAACGGGACGGCCATTGAGACGAATCAAGGCACGGAGAATGTGCTCGACGTATGGAGCGACGTGCTGGACAAACTTTTGGAAGACAGTCGGATCGACATCGCCCTGTGTGCGCGTCCCGCTTACGTGTGCGTGCACGAAGGTGTGTTTGAAATCCATTTAGACGAAAAATTGAAAGGTCAGTACCTGTGCCTCGCCGATCGCGCCAACAAAGGATTGCTCGCCGATCTCTTGCAGGAACGCGTGGGCCACGGCATGCCCTTGGAAATCATGAAGGATACGTCCGGGGACAACCAAGGCGGCGCATCGGCCGAATGGCCGTGGCTGGAAAAAGCACGCAATACCGCGATGCTCGAAGACCTACCCAACCCGGACAACCCCGACGCATAGCATACATTCACGGAGGAACATTATGGCTAAAGGACGAAGAGGCGGTTATCCGCGCGGCGGCATGCCGGGCGGCAACCAGATGAACCAATTGATGCGGCAAGCGCAGAAAATGCAAGAAGAACTTGCCCTTGCCCAAGAAGAGGTCGCGCAAATGAAGGCGGAGGCCGCGGCCGGAGGCGGCGTCGTCCGCGTCACCGTCGGCGAAGGCCACCTGGTCGAATCGCTCGAGATCAATCCCGGCGTGGTCGATCCCGATGACGTCGAGATGCTGCAGGATCTCGTCACCGCGGCCATCAACGATGCGATGCGCCAACTCGATGAAAAGATGGAAGCGCGTATGTCGCAAGTCACGGGCGGCGGCTTCAATCTCCCCGGGTTCTAAACGATGGCCTACCGTTATTCCCCCGCCATTGCGCGCTTGATCCAGGCGCTGGGGCGCCTGCCGGGCATCGGCAATAAGACGGCGCAACGACTCGCGTTCCACATGCTGGATGAATATCGCGAGGACGCCGTCACACTCGCGGACGCCATTCGCGAAGCATGCGAAACGGTGCACCTCTGCCCCATTTGCTGCAACTTGACCGAGGCAACGCCCTGTGAAATTTGCAGCTCGGACGCACGCGATCGAACGAAGATTTGCGTCGTCGAGAATGCACGTGACGTGGCGGCCTTGGAACGCACGAACGACTACAACGGCCTCTACCACGTGCTCCATGGCGTCATTGCTCCCATGGAAGACATCGCCCCCGAGGATCTCAAAATCCGCGAACTGTTCAAGCGTCTCCAAGAAGACGACACCGTCGAGGAGGTCATCATCGCCACGAACCCCACCATCGAGGGAGAGACGACGGCGCTCTACATCTCCCGACTCCTCAAGCCGAGCGGCATCAAGGTCACGCGCATCGCCCACGGCATACCGATGGGCGCCGCCCTCGAATACGCCGACGACGTCACGCTCTCCCGTGCGCTGGAAAACCGCCGTGAGCTCTGATAGCACGTACTTTGACGTAACAAACCGCAAAAGATTTCTTGACAAGTGCGTCTTTGCGTGCTAGAGTATCTAAGCGTTTCGAGGAATCGCGCTCGTGTGGCGGAATCGGCAGACGCAGCGGACTTAAAATCCGCGGGACTGATATCCATGCCGGTTCGAGTCCGGCCACGAGCACCATTTGAAACGAATGACATCGCGGAGTGGAGCAGCTGGTAGCTTGTCGGGCTCATAACCCGGAGGTCGCAGGTTCGAATCCTGCCTCCGCAACCATCACGAAACCCCTGTGGCTCTAAGCTCACAGGGGTTTTTCATTTTATGCAAGACTGCATAATCAACTTTTTTGTACCAAATTTTGTACCAAATAGAAAAATTTCAGACTAAAAAGGATCAAATGTTCTGAAAAGTCTGTATAAAATAAAAACAGATAAATATAAGCAGATATTTGATTCTTAATCCGCGCATTATGAATCTCCCCCACCATAGCGTCATCAATGAATCGTCCGTATGAATGCTTATATCATATATGTGTCGCAGCCTCCGCACATGGAAAGTGATTGTTTTACCGGAGACTGTGTAATTGGGGAGCATATCCATCCTGTGGTGGATGTGGGGACGTTTCCTGCTCTACAATATTAAATAAACCGAAGGCATCTGTATTGGACAAGTTATGGTTAGCATGGAAAAAACAGAGCAAACCCCATTAGGAAAAATGGATACTACATTGCTTGAGATTTACGAAACGTTATTTTCTTTCTACGGCGACCTTCAGTGGTGGCCGGCCAAAACACCTTATGAAGTGATGGTTGGTGCCATCCTCACACAGAATACGGCCTGGACGAATGTAGAAAAGGCAATCGGACGGTTTGAAGGCGACTTGTCGCCTGAGCGCATCGATCATCTGTCCTTGGAAGAACTGCAAGACCTCATACGCCCGGCGGGCTTCTATAAACAAAAATCGAAGTATCTTAAAGCTTTAACGGCGTGGTTTTTGGCTTATGACTGCGATGTGAAACGTATTCAAAATCTTCGTCTAAGCGATGTCCGTAAGGAACTGTTGGGTGTTCACGGCGTAGGCAACGAGACGGCAGATTCCATACTTCTCTATGCCTTCCATTTTCCGACCTTTGTCGTCGATGCGTATACCATGCGTCTTTTCAAACGTTATCCGCTGGATGCGGGTAGAACCTATGCTCAAGTGAAAAAATTTATCGAGCGTCGAATTCCCGCCGACGTGCTTATGTATAACCGCTTTCATGCGCTGCTTGTACAGAACGGCAAAGATCACTGCAGAAAGAAAGCACGCTGCGAAGGCTGCGCTTTGGAAAGCTCCTGCAAAAAGTGCTTTGATTAAAGTTCCATCCCATAGGCACCAATGAAGATGGTTATCCTAACCGTCAGAAGAATCTCGTGTACATGACTTACTTGCTTTGCAATTTTTGCAATTCTTGTAATTCTTCCAAAAATTTCCGATTTAATTGATTAATTTTTTCTCGAAGAACTCCGTCAGGATAATCCAAAAAACAGTTCCCGTATTGAGAACCATATTTTTTAATGATTTCATCTTCAAGGACACTGTATTTATCTGCCAATTCGTCAAAAGATTTTATATGTTCAATTTTTCTTTCGTTCATGAACAATTTCCCAAATTATGACACCTTTTTAATGCATACCCTGTCCCGTCTTCCAATATTAATTCGATAGGGCATACTTTGAAAGAATGTGACTTTCAAAAGGTTCCGGTAATTTTAGATTGTAATTTTCCACATAATACGCCAATGTTGTCCACCAATGATATTTTTCATCGTGACGCCCTTCAAAATATCCGGGAATTTTATTCCCGGTAAAGATATCATTGGAATTTCCAGGCACCGCAATATCCGCTTCACCCGCATTTCGGAGATAACGAGATATAATATCTTGATTTTCGTACGGCGGACCACAACACGCTCGAATATCAACATCAATTTCTATCAAATCATCTATCTTTTTCGTTTTGCGGCTCAAAATCTCACCATCTCCTTTCTTTTCCGAATTTGGCTCTTTGTCTTTTTCTGTTTTAACCTCACACTTAGTCTATCAGCTAAGATTTGTGCCGATACGTCAATTAAATGGCCTGCACGACCAACGATTCGTCCAATATTTTGATTATGACAATTAGAATGTTCGATCATCAAATTGAGCATCTCATTGAAACATCACGCCACCTTACACTCACCTTAAAAACACGTTATCCGTGCCCTTGACGCGGCCGCTTCATGGGATTAAGTTAGAGATGGCTAACTTAATGTTGCCATCCACTTATGCGAAAGCGAGGATGCGGATCATGTCCAAGAAAGCAACGGAATTTCAGGTCAAGATGATGTCTCGGATATATCGTGGAAAAGGGATATTCAAACCGTTGAACACCGGCTGGATTGACGAACATGTCGCTTCCGTCCGGGAGTACATCGCCAACATCTACTTTTACACCAAGGGATCGACCACCATCATGTTGGATGCGGGATACAGCTACCCGCGCCTCGCAGAAAAGATGCGTTGGTTGGATCTCGATCCCGCGGACATCTCCACCATCTTCATCACGCACCAAGACACCGATCATGTGGGGGCGGTCGAGGCCGACAGCGAGGGGCTGTTTCGTCATGCCACGCTCTACATCGGGGAGATCGAAAACCGTTATTTGACGGGTAAAGTGCGACGTAAAGTTTCGTATGGCACCTATAAGTTGCCTCCGGTCTCGATCCCCAACGACAAAGTTTTATTGCACGACGGCCAGCGCGTTCAGATCGATGACATCCTCGTTGAATGCTTCCTCGTGCCCGGCCACACGTGGGGGCACATGGTGTATCTGGTCGATGACACCTACCTTTTCACGGGAGACACCATCTGGTTCGGAGCCGATGGCGGCTACAGTTTCATCAACACACTCGCCGAAAGCAATCAACTTGCGAAGGCATCTTTGCAGACGCTGAAACACACATTGGAGGAACGCAACTTGCAACCGTTGGTCATCACGGGACACACCGGCTGGAGCGACGATTTTGAATTTGTGTTTCGTCACACGGATCACGTGTGCAATGCCTTTAAGAAAGCCACGCCGATGGATCCCGATGCTCCGTACGACGGCTATGACGAACACGACGACACGGAAGAAAAAGCACGGCATGGCTTTCTGCCGAAAGCCCATGATCTCTGCTCCAAAGGATAACGTCTTTTTTCCGCGGAATGTACGTTGTCCGGCTCTGCGCTACACTTCGACGAAGACGTTCCCTTGATCCAGACCCGCCAGCAATTGCGGCACAAGGATATCGTCTTTCAAGGCGGCGTAGGCTTTTTCGCCTTTCAGAAGCTTCACGAGATACAGTCCCAGCACCGGCGCCGTTGCGGGACCCATGGAGGTGATGATGCGACCGTCGCGGATCACGAGGCCTTCGGGACGATCCTTGTAATGGATGGCATCTTCGAGCCCGGGATAATGCGTGCCGGCGATGTCGGCGGTTAACCCCGCGGCTTCCAAAACCATGGGGCCGGCGCAGATGGCGGCGATGTACGTGTCGCGGGCATGTGCTTTCAGGTAACGAAGCACGCCCGCATGGGCCGCAAGATGGGTGGAGCCGCCCATGCCTCCGGGGATGTAGACGGCACGATATTGTTGGTCTTGGACATCGTCAAAGTGAACGTCGGCTTCGACCATGATGCCGTGGGCGCCCTCCACGCGACAGGTGGGTTCGTGTTTCGTACCGGCGATGTCGACCTTAAGGTGGGCGCGTCGTGCGATATCGACCACCGACAGCGCTTCCACTTCTTCAAAACCGGGTGCGAGCAAAACGAGTAAATCTTTCATGGTGACCGCCTTTCGTACAGGGATAAATCAAGGCCGTTTGCCTGATCTCTGTCTTAATATTATGATAACGCATCCTTTCGGGACATGCGTACACAAGCACCTTGCAACGTCAAGATCCCCCATATTGAACCGTCGCAGCAGCCGTCGCAAATTTTCATTAAATCGTGTTATACTTTTTGTGTCGTTATGCAACAACGTATCGATGGACGCATGGATCTCCACCATGTTGTTTTACGGACATTCGGATATTTTCGAAGCCAAGATTCAAGCGACCAACCTGGATAACCACCCGGAGCGGCAATTTCGTGTGGTCGTGCGGGTCAAAGATGTGCGATAGACAAAGGAGCAAGTCATGGAATTAACGCAAGCGGATCGCCTGGCGATTCAAAAAGGCGATCACGATTTCATCTTAAACAAGGGCGCAAAGTTCTATGTCGAGCAGGACTACACACGTGCCATCGAGTATTACCATTTGGCTGCAAGCATGGGCAACATGCAAGCTGTCTCCAATTTGGGCTACTGTTACATGTACGCGCACGGCGTGGAGCGCAACATGGATTTGGCGCTGGCGTATTTTCACATTTCCGCGCAGGCGGACGTCATCGACAGCTTGTACAAGCTGGGCAACATCTATGAACGGGGCAAGGACGTCGAAACCGATGAAGAGCTCGCCATCTACTACTACTCAAAGGCACTTGGTGTTATCATGGGTAACCATTTAATTCCGTATCACTACCCGAGCCTGTTCCTCGCACTGGGCCGCGCCCATATGCCCGACGGACTCTTGGTGTCGGACCTTGAGACGGCGTACGAGTTTCTTCAATATGCGAAAAGAGGCTATGAGATCGCCTGTGCCGAGGGGGTTCAATATTGGGAAGAAGCATTGGCCCATGTGAAATCGTTGTTGGAAGATCCCGTGTTTGATCCGATTCGGGATGACCCGGAGGACGACGATGATTGGGACCTCGATTGGGACCTCTTTGCGCAAGAAGATATGGATTGATCCCTACAAGGTGGATACGTAAAGTCTCTGAAGGATCCAGCGGAGAACCCAAACCCTTCCGATCGGTGATCCTCATGGATCACCGACATAAACACAAAAAAGAGGGCTGTCCCGCGGCATCGAGGCAGCCCTTTCCTTTTAAACTTATGTAAGTATGATTGGAATCCGTGTGGCCTTATCGGGCCGTCAAATCCAACAGCGCACTTAACAAGAGCTTACAACCGAGTTGAATGTCCGAAATGTGGGTATGCTCGTCCGGCTTGTGACTCTTGCCGTCGATGCTCGGCACGAAAATCATACCGACGTCGGTGACGGGCGTCATCTCGGCGGCATCGTGAACGGCACCGCTGTTCATCAAGCGGTAGTCCAGACCGGCCGATTGTGCGGCGTGCTCGATCACGCCGATGATGCGCTCCGAGAGACGGACCGGCTTCGAGGTGCCGACCGGCTCAATCTCACACGTGACATTGAATGTTTCGGCGACTTCGTTGAACATCGCCTCCAGGTCGTCGGTGATGCGATCGATGCCCTCTTGGACGACATCGCGGATGTCAAGGGTGAAGGTCACGCGTTCTGCGATGACGTTGCTGCCGTTCGGTTCGCAATGAATTTGACCGACGGTACCCACCGTGTCTTTCAGTTTTTTCTCCATGACGAGTTCGTGGAACCGCGCGATGGCATTCGCCGCCGCGACCATGGCATCCTTGCGCATGTCCATGGGGGTCGCCCCGGCATGGTTCGCTTCCCCGATGAAATGCACCCGATAAAAATTACCGCCGGCGATCGCTTGCACGATGCCGATGGAAGGACCTTCGCGATCGAGAACGATGCTCTGCTCGACGTGCAGTTCGATCATGGCATCGACGTCGCCCGGGCGGATGCGGTCTTGTTCACAGTGCTCCGGATGCAGTCCGAACCGTTCGGCCATCTCAAACATGGAGACGCCGTCTTCGTTTTTCAGATGATGGAGGTCTTGTTCGGAAAAGGTTCCGACCAGCGTCTTGCTGCCCGCGGTCGTCATCCCGAAATTGGAGCCCTCTTCTTCGGCAAAAATGATGATCTCGATCGAGCGCTCCGGTCGAAAACCGCTGTCAACGATGCAGGTCACGGCCTCGATGGCCGATACGACGCCGGTCACGCCGTCAAACTTGCCGCCATGGGGCACCGTGTCGATGTGCGAACCCGTGACAACGGGCGCAAGATCGGGATTCTTGCCGACCAAGCGTGCCCGGATGTTGCCGACGGCATCGACGTTGACCTGAAGCCCCAAGGTGTCGAACCAATCGAGGATCATGTCACGAACACATCGATCTTCCTCACTGTAAGTAAAGCGCGAACAGCCCTCTCCGGGCGTCGCCGTGTGCTCGGCGATGCGCTCGATGCGATCTTTGATCCGTTCGCCGCTGACGCGATCGAGCAGCGTCTGTTTGTCGACGCCGATGGGATCGTTTTGATTTTTTAACGTATCCACGTCCAAGACCTCCCGGTGGTTTGAGCGACCGTCACCCGGCGCGGATGCGCCGGGCGGCGGAATGATGTCCGATGATGGAACTTACAGATCGTAGCTTGCACCGTACGGCTTCCCCTTAATGAGAACACCGTCACCGGCCTCGCCGATGTATTTGGCGTCATCCACCACGAGATTGCCGCGGAGCAGGACTTTCTCCACGCGGCCGATCTGCTCCATGCCTTCATAGCTGCAGTAATCGACGCCGTGCAACATGTCGTCCACCGTCATGATGCCCTTCCATTCGGGATCGAAGATGACGACGTCGGCGTCGGAACCGACCTCGATTGCGCCCTTCCGAGGATAGATGCCGTTGTTCTTGGCCGGGTTCGTCGCAAAGAGCTCCACGAATTTCGTCTTCGTGATCTTGCCCTTTTCAACGCCGTAGGTCCAAAGCACGGCCAGGCGGTTTTGCAGGCCGGGCGCGCCGTTCGGAATGTTCCGGAAGTCGTCTTTGCCCATGTGCTTTTGATGTTTCCAGTCAAAACCACAGTGGTCGGAGCTGACGGCATTCAAGTAGCCGGCGTTCAAGCCGTTCCAGAGCGCGTCGAAATGATCCGGCGTGCGAAGCGCGGGCGAGCAGACGTATTTCGCGCCTTCAAAGTTGTCCTTCGCGAGGTTCGACTCATCGAGGACGAGGTAATGCGAGCACGTCTCACCGCGAATCGGTTGACCGTTCGCCACCGCTTGCTTGATCGCGTCGAGCGCTTCGCGACACGTCACGTGCACGATGTACAGCGGCGCATCGGCGAGCTCCGCCAGATAAATGGCGCGTCGAGTGGCTTCCGCCTCCACGACGGGGGGACGCGAAACCGCGTGGTAGTACGGCTCGGTCTTGCCTTCCGCAATCAATTGTTTTTGCAACACGTCGATCATGTCGGCGTTTTCGGCGTGCACCATGACGGTGACGCCCGCTTTTTTACCTTGGATCAAGGCTTTCAAGATCGCGTCGTCATCGGCGTGGAAGAACATGCCCTTGTACGCCATGAACAGCTTCATCGTCGGGTAGCCGACTTCGGCCAATTCAGGAATCTCCTCGATGACTTCGGGACGCGGGTCCGTCATCACGGCGTGGAAGGTGTAGTCGACGGCCGCAATGCCGTCCGCCTTTTCCTTACGATAGTCTTCAATCGATTCAATCAGGCCGCGGCCGCGTTCCTGGTTGACGAATTCGATGACGGTGGTCGTTCCGCCGGCGGCGGCCGCCGCCGAACTCTCAAAGCCGCGAACGATCTCTCCGTTGAATTGGAATGAAAAGTGGACATGCTGGTCAACGCCGCCGGGCATCACGTACATGCCCTTCGCATCGATCACGTCGTGTCCCGTCGCGTCAATGTCCTCGGAAATGGTGACGATTTTTCGCCTTCGATCAAGACGTCGGCCTTGTACTCAGACTCGGCCGTGAGAATCGTACCGTTCTTAATCAATTTACCCATGGATGTCGATGCCTCCTTGCATATTACTGATACTTTAATATTACATCATTGCCGAATTTTCCTAAAGATTCTCGAGCATCTATTCAGTTATGGCCTTTTATTATGCAAAATGATTCCATTTATTACGCCGATGTCATAAGAACGCGGTGTCTCCATACAACACTCACGCTCGGCCCTCACCGCCTCGGTTTGGCGTATGATGGAATCAGTTCTAAGGGAGGTCTTGATTTATGAACATCGTCATGTTGGAGCCTTTGGGCGTATCGGAAGCGCGGGTCATGGAGGCGGCACGACCGCTCCTGGATCAGGGGCATAACGTCGTCTATTGCGACGCCCCGATCCCCACCGTCGAGGAGAAGATTGCGCGCGCACGCGACGCCGAGGCGATCATCATCGCCAACGGGAAACTTGCGCCCGAGGTGATCTTGGGATTGCCCGATCTGAAAATGATCTCGGTGGGCTTCACCGGCATCGACCATGTGCCGGTCGACCTCTGTCGCGAACGCGGCATACGCATCTGCAATGCCCAAGGATACGCCACCGATGCCACGGCGGAACTCGCCTTGGCCCTGATGCTTGCGACCTTGCGCAATCTCGTCGTCTACGACGATCGCGCACGCCACGGCCAAACCAAAGCCGGCTTCACCAACCACGTCTTGACGGGCAAGACCGTCGGCATCGTCGGCACGGGCGCCATCGGCCTCCGACTCGCCGAACTCCTGCAGCCGTTTCATTGTGAACTTTTGGGCTATTCGCGCAGCCGACGCGAGGCCGCCGAAGCGCTGGGGCTGACGTACGTTTCGAAGGAGGAACTGCTCGGACGCTCCGACATCGTCTCGCTGCACGTCCCGCTGACCGAAGCCACCGAAGGGCTCATGGACGCGGCCGCCCTTCGTATGATGAAACCTGGCGCCGTCCTGATCAACTGCGCGCGCGGCGCGGTCGTCGACAGCGAAGCACTGGCTCAAGCGCTCGACGACGGGCACCTTGCCGGGGCGGGCATCGATGTCCTGGAAACGGAACCGCCCTTCCCGAAGGATCACGTCCTGCTGCACGCCCCGAACGTCACCGTCACCCCGCACGTGGGCTTTTTCAGCGAGGCCTCGTTGGCGGATCGCATCGACATTGTCATGAACAATATCGTTCAGTGGCTTCGGGGAACTCCGATCAACGTCAAGGTCTGAAACACAGCTTTTTGTTACCTTCGTCGGCCGCCGAAATACCGCTCCAAACGATCCTCGGACAACATGTGACGATTTTTGAATCGATATGTCACTGGCGATACACCGAGCGGACGACATGACATTTATGGTTAGAATGCGTACGGTGGGTTGGATCATGACATTCAGCCTTTTCATGAAGCGTACGCTATGGAGGAAGGAATCGCATGAATCGTAAAACGCTTAATATTGTCACCGCCGTGATGCTTGTTGTCACGCTGATCATGAACACGCTCGCAACCGTCGGCGTCCTCAACGGCATGACGCAAAAACAAGTGTCGGATTTGAACGACACGCTCATCACCCCGAGCGGGCTCACCTTCAGCATCTGGGCCGTGCTCTACACACTCATGATCATTTGCGTGATCATCCTTTTCGTCAAAAAAGACGATCCCTATTATCAACGCGTGACCGAGAAGACTTCACTGCTCTTTTGGTTGAGCTGCATCTTCAACATCGCTTGGACGATCTCCTTCTCCTATCTGCAAATCGGACTGTCCACGATCTTCATCATCGGTCTCCTCATCTCGTTGATGCTGTTGACGAAAAAAATCTCCGAACTTCAGGTGAATCACCAGTGGCTCTTCCCCTTGACCGTCGGGCTCTACGCCGGTTGGATTTTCATCGCCACCGTCGTGAACATCGCGGCCTGGCTCGTCAACATCGAATGGGGCGCCTTGGGTATGTCACATGACGCTTGGGCGATCATCATCGCCATCATCGCCACGGCACTGGCTATTCTCGTCAGCTTGGATAACCGCAATGCGTTCTTTACCCTGCCGATCGCCTGGGCCTTCCTCGGCATCCGCAATGCACGTGCGGAGGATGGCGGCCACGGCGGCGTCAAAGTCGTCTCGCTCATCATGATGGCGATTCTGTTGGTCTGGGTCGGCATTCAGCTCTTCCGAAATGACTGGCACCTCGCACCCGCCCATCCCGCGGAAGAACCGACGCCGGCGGAAGAAAACGTTTGATCGCATTCAAATACCGCATGATGAAAGCCCTCACGTTCCGACGTTCGTGAGGGTTTTTTAATGCTTCATGTTCGTCCAATGCTTCGCTTTGCGGTGGTATACTGTATGAAATTCGATGAGGAGCTCGCCTATGACCACACCGGTGTTTGAACGACGCGACAAAGTGAATTATTACCTTGACTTGGCGGAGGTCGTCGCCGAACGTGCCACGTGCATCCGACGCCACTTCGGCGCCGTGATCGTGAAAGATGACGAAGTCATCTCGACGGGGTATGTCGGTGCGCCGCGGGGACGCGCCAATTGCAACGAGCTTGGGTATTGCACGCGTGAGAAGCTGCATGTGCCGCGCGGTCAGCGGTACGAATTGTGCCGGAGCGTGCACGCCGAGGCCAACGCCATCATCAGTGCGGCACGGCGCGATCTCTTGGGGAGCAGCTTATACCTTGTCGGCACGGAAGTGAAAACCGGCGAATATGTGGAGAAAGCCATGCCGTGCTCCATGTGCAAGCGGCTCATCATCAATGCCGGCATCACCACGGTGTACGTCCGTGACACGAAAAACGACTACCGCGTGATCGATGTCAACGACTGGATCGTCAACGATGAATCTCTGACCGGCGAATTCGGTTATTAGTTTAAATTTTCGAATCGATCAAGGCGCGTCCTCGACGGGCGCGCCTTTTTTGTATGTTTGATTGGTTTGTTCGCGTTACTTCGCGACGATGTTCACGAGTTTCCCCGGGACGTAAATCTCCTTGATGATCTGTTTACCTTCCAGCGCTTCGACGATGTTCTCATGGTTGCGCGCAAGGTCGAGGGCGTCGTCTTTGGCAAGGTCGTGCGGGATGTCGACCCGCGCCTTGATCTTGCCGTTGATCTGCAAGACGATCTCCACCGTCTGTTCGATCGTTTTCTCCTCGACGTAGCGGGGCCACGTCTGATCCGTCACGACGCCGGGATAGCCTTGGCGCTCCCAAATCTCTTCGGTGATGTGGGGACAGAACGGATTCAAGAGCAAGAGGAACGTCTTGTACTCGTCATGCGTAAGGCCGTCCAGCTCATAGAAACGATTGAGGAGCGTCATCAATTGCGCGACGGCCGTGTTGCCCTTGAGCGTTTCGATGTCGCCTTCGACCTTTTTGATCGACTGATGCATCAAGGTCTCCGTGTCGGGACGGTAGCCGTCCCCGTCAACGATCATGTCTTGGAGGGCCCAAACGCGTTCGAGGAAGCGCGAGCAGCCCTTGATCGAATCGGTGCTCCAGGGTGCCGGTTTCTCGAAATCCCCGATGAACACTTCGTAAAGACGCAAGGTGTCGGCACCGAATTCCTCAACGATCTCGTCGGGGTTCACGACGTTGCCGCGTGACTTCGACATCTTGTCGCCGTTGGCGCCGAGAATCATGCCGTGGCTTGTGCGACGCATGTACGGCTCCGGCATCGAGACGACGCCTCGGTCGTACAGGAAGCGGTGCCAGAACCGCGAGTAGAGCAAGTGGAGCGTCGTGTGCTCCATGCCACCGTTGTACCAGTCGACGGGCATCCAGTAATCGATCGCCGCTTTCGAGGCGGGCGCGGTGTCGCAGTGCGGATCCGTGTAGCGCAGGAAATACCACGAAGAACCCGCCCAGTTCGGCATCGTGTCGGTCTCGCGTTCGGCGGGGCCGCCGCACTTCGGGCACGTCGTTTGCACCCAGTCGGTGAGGTTGGCGAGCGGCGATTCGCCCGTGTCGGTCGGCTCATACGATTCGACGTCGGGCAATTCGAGCGGCAGTTGATCCTCCGGCAACGGTTGCCATCCGCATTGATCGCAGTGAACCATCGGGATCGGCTCGCCCCAGTAGCGTTGGCGCGAGAAAACCCAGTCGCGGAGTTTGTATTGCACCTTGCGATGACCGATGCCCTCATCTTCGAGCCATTCGATCACGCGTTGAATCGCTTCGGCCACGGGCAGTCCGTCAATGAATCCGGAGTTGATCATGATCCCCGTATCGATGTCGGTGAATGCCGCTTCGTCGATGTTGCCGCCTTCGACGACGCAAACGATCGGGAGGTCAAACGCCTTTGCGAACGCATAGTCACGGTCGTCGTGACCGGGCACCGCCATGATGGCGCCGGTGCCGTACGACGTGAGCACATAGTCGGAGATAAAGATCGGAATGTTGTCCTTCGTCACGGGATGGATGCCGTCGACGCCGTCGAGACGAACGCCCGTCTTCTCTTTGTTCAGTTCCGTGCGCTCGAATTCCGATTTTCGCTGCGCTTCCGATTGGTACGCGCGGATGGCATCAACGTTTCGGAGACGTCCTTCGTCGATCCATTGCTCGATGAGCGCGTGCTCCGGCGACATGACCATGTACGTCACCCCCCAGAGCGTGTCGGGGCGGGTCGTGTAGACGGTGAGTTTGTCGCCCGCGGTCGTGCCGAAATCGATGTCGGCACCGGTGCTCCGCCCGATCCAGTTGCGCTGCTGCGTCTTGACGCGCTCGATAAAATTGACGTCGTCCAACCCGTCCAAGAGCTTTTGCGCGTAGTCCGTGATCTTCAGCATCCACTGACTTTTGACCTTGTGCGTCGTCGGCGAATCGCAGCGGTCGCACTTGCCGTCGACCACCTCTTCGTTGGCGAGCACGCACTTGCAGGACGGGCACCAGTTGACGAGCATCTCTTTTTTATAGGCGAGCCCGGCATGGAAAAATTGCAGGAAAATCCACTGCGTCCATTTGTAATAATCGGGATCGGTCGTATTGATTTCGCGGGTCCAGTCAAAGCTCACGCCCAACGATTGCAACTGCTGCTTGTAGCGGGCGACGTTTTTCTTCGTGACTTCGGCCGGATGCACCTTGTGCTTGATGGCGTAGTTTTCGGTCGGCAACCCGAAGGCGTCCCACCCGATCGGGTACAGGACGTTGTAGCCTTGCAGGCGGCGTTTGCGTGCGACGAGATCGAGGGCGACGTAACTTCTCGGATGCCCCACGTGTAACCCTTGCCCCGAAGGATACGGGAACTCAATCAAGGCATAAAATTTCGGCTGATCGGGCGTGTGCGTCGCCGTCGGCTGATCGGCGTGAAAGACGCCGGAAGCCTCCCAGCGGTCCTGCCATTTTTTCTCAATCGACGCAAAATCGTAGTGGTCCATGAACTTCCTCCTGCACGGGGCGTCGTGCGCCGCCGCGAATACATACTTACCTACCGTATGATACACGAAACGCCTGCGGTTCGCGCGTTCGGGCAGGACGTTCCCGCTTGATTTCCGGGTCTTTCGGGCGAAATTCATGCATTCGCACCGATTTTGTGCGACAATGGGGCAGGTTATCATCCCGCGGGAAGGACACGACGGCTCAGCGTATGCTCAAAAAATACTTTTGGATTTTCTTTATTTCCATGCTGCCCCTGATCGAGATTCGGGGGGCGGTCTTGTACGCGAACACCCAAGGGATTGCGCTGTTGCCCGCGCTGGCGATCGGCATCGTCGGCAATATGATTCCCGTGCCGATCATCTTTTATTTCGCGCGCAAATTTCTCGTTTGGGGCCAAGACAAAAAATACATCGGCGGCATCTGTTCGTTCTTTTTGAAACGCGGCGAAAAAGCCGGCGAAAAGCTCTTGGCGAAAGCGGGGCGCGGCCTGTACATCGCCCTGTTCCTGTTCGTCGCGATCCCCCTGCCCGGCACCGGTGCATGGACCGGAACATTGGGCGCGAGCATCCTCGACATGGATTTCAAGAAAAGTTGCATCGCGATCATTTTGGGCGTCATCGTCGCCGGCGTGATCGTCTACTTGGCGACGACGGGCGTCATTGCGGCATGGCTGGCCTTCAATCGTTGAGGCCGATGGATGTTCGATAGGACAAAGGCGGCGCCGCGGCACCGCCTTTTTTCATGAAGTGCAGGGGCTTGGTCAGGCGTCGATGCGGAACAGACGCAACGCGTTTTTCGTGGTGATGCGGGCGATGTCCTCGACCGGCATCGCCTTGATCTCGGCCGCCGCTTCTCCGATGAACGGCAGGTAGGACGACTCGTTGCGCTTGCCGCGATACGGCGTGGGTGTAAGCCACGGCGCATCCGTCTCCAACACGAGGCGATCCAACGGCACGGCCGCGAGCGACGCCTTCGGCTGTTTGGATTTGGCAAAGGTGATGGGACCGTCAAAGCCGATCATGAAGCCCCACGACAAAAGCGGACGGAGCGTCTCGGGACTGCCGGAATAACAGTGCACGACGCCAGCCGGATGCTCGGTGGAAAAGAGGCCGTCATCGTACGCCTTTTCGAGAATCTCCAGCGCACGCGCCGTCGCGTCGCGCATGTGGATGATGACCGGCAGATCGAGTCGGTGCGCCCACTCGAGCTGTTTGCGAAAGACCTTCGCCTGCACGTCGCGGGGAGAATGATCGTAGTGAAAATCGAGCCCGATCTCGCCCCAGGCGACCACGACCGGATCTCGGCTCCGTTCGGTCGCTTTCTTGTTGGTCTTCTCGACGAGCCAATGGAGACGATCGCCCATCTGAATGTCCCACGAGGACGCCTCGTGCGGGTGGATCCCGACGGCCGCGTAGAGCATCGGGTGCTTGAGAGCCAAACGGCAGGCGTCGTTGGAATCACCTTCGGTCGACGCCGCGAGCATGATGCGTTCGACGCCTTGCGCGCGGGCGCGCGCCAAGACGTCGGGCAGATCCTCTTTGAAGTCGTTATCTTGGAGATGGGCGTGCGTATCAAACCACATCACGACAACTGCTCCAAGGCTTCGAGTTCTTTGTCAACATCGATGCGCGGGAACATCGGCTTGCCTTTTTTGAAGGGATGCCGCGCGTCGTAGAGATCGCGGGTCTTAGCCGATGCCCACGAGGTACATTCCGGCGTGTCGGGAATGCCGAGCTGTTCGCGCATCAAGGCGGGCGTGCGCGTCATGAACGGCGAGATCATCACGGCGATGCGGCGCATGTTATCCGCCAAGGTGTACAGCACCGCAGCGAGCCGAGCGTGTTGTGCCTCGTCTTTCGCGAGGATCCACGGCATCGTCACATCGATGTATTTGTTGCAGCGGCCGATGAGTGTCCAGATCGCCTCCAACGCGAGGTTGAATTCGAGGTGATCCATGTGCGCCTCCACCTCGGCGATCGTTTGATCCGCCAGGTCGTCGAGTTCGTCGTCGATCGGATCGGCGACACGTTCATCGGGAATGCCGTCGGCAAACGATTTGACGATCATCGCGACGGTTCGGCTCAAGAGGTTACCGAGGTCGTTCGCCAAGTCGCTGTTGATGCGCTCGATCAGGGCACGGTTCGAGAAGTTGCCGTCCGAGCCGAACTGAATTTCGCGCAACAGGAAATAGCGGATCGCGTCGACGCCGTAGCGCTCCACCAAGACGACGGGGTCCACGACGTTACCCTTCGACTTCGACATCTTGTCGCCTTCAAAAAGCAGCCAACCGTGCCCGAAGATGCGCTTGGGCAGGGGCAAATCGAGCGCCATCAAAAGCGCCGGCCAAATCAGCGAGTGGAACCGCATGATCTCCTTGCCGATCACGTGCACATCGGCGGGCCAATAGCGATGGTACAGCTCGAGGTCATCGGGATAGCCCAAGGCCGTGATGTAGTTCGTGAGTGCGTCGATCCAGACGTAGGCGACGTGCTTCTCATCGAACGGGATGTGAATGCCCCAGTCAAACGTCGTGCGCGTCACGGCGACATCGTCCAATCCGGGCTTCAAGAAGTTATTGATCATCTCGTGGGCGCGCGACGCCGGCAAAACAAAATCTTTGCGATCCCGCAAAAGCTCCATCAAACGGTCTTGGTATTTCGAAAGCTTGAAGAAATAGCACTCTTCTTCGGTGACTTCGAGCGGGCGACCGCAGTCGGGACAGCAATCGTCGGGGGCTTGACTCGGCGTCCAAAAGGCCTCGCACGGCGTGCAGTAGAGGCCTTGGTAACTGCCCTTGTAGATGTCCCCTTGGGCGTAGAGCTTTTCATAAACGTACTGCACGGCCTTACGATGGTGCGGATCGGTCGTCCGAATAAAGCCGTCGTACGAGACGTCCAAAAGTTCCCAGAGCGCCTTGATGTCCACCGCCATTTTGTCGACGAACGCCTGCGGCGTCATGCCGGCCTTTTCGGCCGTCTGCTGAATCTTTTGGCCATGCTCGTCCATGCCGGTCAAGAAGAAAACATCGGCGCCGCGCATTCGCTTGTAACGCGCCATCGCATCGGTCGCGACGGTCGTGTAAGAGTGGCCGATGTGCAATTGGCCGCTCGGGTAATAAATGGGCGTGGTGATGTAAAACGTTTCTTGTGGCATGGTGCCCTCCTTTGCTTCCCCCGATAGGGGTCGGGGGTTCCGGTTCATTGTCTCATAATTTAAGGGGTTGTTCCAACGGCGTCAGCCGTCGCGCACCTCCAAAGCGAGGTCGTACAGCGCATTGCGGCCGACGTCCATTTCGTCGGCCACCCGATCCACGGCATCGCGGACGCTTGCTCCCTCACGGAACGCTTCGGCGAGCCGTCGGCGCGCGTCATCTTCGTCCCAGGTCGGACGCCCGTCGTCGGTGCGACGGCGATGCGCGTCAAGCCCTTCGACGACCACCGTCATTTCCCCGCGCGGAGGCACGTCCCGGAAGTGCGCGATCCCATCGTCGACGGTAAAGCGCAAAAATTCCTCGTACGTCTTCGTCATCTCACGGCCGATGACGATCCGCCGATCGCCGAGCCCGGCCGCCCGAAGATCGTCCAACGTCCGCTCGATCCGATGCGGCGCCTCGTAAAAGACGACGGTGCGCCCCTCGCGGGCAATGGCCTCGATCTTGTCTCGGCGATCGCGCCCTTTGGGGGCGATGAAGCCTTCGAACACAAAGTGGGTCGTGTCAAATCCCGAAGCGGCAAGGGCCGACAACAGTGCCGACGGACCGGGCACGACCGAGATCGGTATGCCCGCTTCCACGGCCAATCGGACAATCCCCTCCCCGGGATCCGCGATGCACGGCATGCCGGCATCGGAGATGACAGCGATCGACTGTCCGTCCCCGAGGTCGGCCAACAGCCGATCGTGCCGACGGGCCTGATTGTGCTCGTAATAGCTGATCAGGCGATTGCCGATGCCCAGGGACGACAGCAGGCGTACGGCGCGGCGCGTGTCCTCGGCGGCGATGTAATCCACGCCGTCAAGGACCGCTTTGGCACGCGGCGACAGATCGCCGACGTTGCCCATGGGGGTGGCGACGAGGTAGAGGGTGCCGGGGGTGACGTTCGCGGGATCCATCAGAGCGACAACCTTAAGATCTCGGCGATGTCGTCGCGGGTGAGCGTCTTGTAGCCGGCCTTTTGTGCCGTCTCGGCCGTCGCGGCCAAGTCGTCGATCGCTTCGGCCGGAATCCCGACCTCCGTCAACGTCGTCGGGGCTCCGATGTCTTTGAGGTAGTTTTTCAGGCACGTGACGGCCGCCATGGCGCGCATCTCTTCCGACATGCCCAAGGGGTTGA
The DNA here is from genome assembly GCA_050945495.1 of Saccharofermentanales bacterium. Taxonomy (GTDB): domain Bacteria; phylum Bacillota; class Clostridia; order Saccharofermentanales; family DTU023; genus UBA4923. The sequence continues at coordinate 3,903 of JBMNTA010000009.1, read as the reverse complement.
TGCCCCAGACGTTGGTCGCGAAGCGCACGAGCTTCGGATGCGCTTCTTTGCGCATGTAGTAGAGCAGGTTCGGATGCACGATGGCCAGGCCCGCGCCGTGCGGAATGTCATACCACGCGGACAGCGCGTGCTCGATCGAGTGCGACTGCCAGTCCTCTTCTTTGCCGAGACTGATGAGACCGTTCAAGGCCATGGTCGCATCCCACATCAAGTTGGAGCGTGCATCGTAGTCATTCAGGTCTTCCAGGGCATGATCGAGGTTTTGACGAATGTTGCAGAACAACGCTTCGGCGAAGGCGTCCGAGATGTTGTTGTCTTCCGGCGGCGAGAAATATTGCTCCATGATGTGCGACATCATGTCGGCCGCGCCGTAGACGACTTGCTCACGCGGCATCGTCATGGTCAGGCTCGGTTCCAGGATCGAGAAGTGCGGGTGCAACAGCTGACTCCAATACCCGATCTTTTGATTGTTCGCCCAGTGGCTGACCACCGACGATCCGTTCATCTCACTTCCCGTCGCGGGCATGGTGAGAATGACGCCCAAGGGGACCGCGCGATCGATCGATTGACCGTCGACGTAGAGATCTTGCCAGAAGTCGCCGTCATGGTACGTGCCGGCCGCCATGGCCTTCGAACCATCGATGACGCTGCCGCCGCCGACGGCCAAGATGAGGTCGATCTTTTCGCGACGGCAGATCTCGATGCCCTCGTAGACCTTTTCGGTCCGGGGATTCGGCATGATGCCCGAGACTTCAAAGACCTCTTTGTCGGCATCGTGAAGCAGCTTCATGACGCGATCGTACAGGCCGGAGCGGTGAATGCTGCCGCAGCCGCACGTCAAAAGCACCTTTGGGCCGAACGCTTTCAATTCTTCCGGCAGACGATCGACCATGCCGTCGCCGAACAAGATTTTGGTGGGATTTTGAAAAATAAAAGATTGCATGGGGTTCTCCGAAAAAAGAGGCCGCCTCAATGAGGCAGCCCCGGTTGACTTGCGTGTCGCTTCGAAGGCTTACGCTTCCGAGATGGCCTCAACGGGACATACGGCGGCACACGCTCCGCAGTCGATGCAGGTATCGGCATCGATTTCATATTGCGTCTCGCCCTCGGAAATCGCTTCCACGGGGCACTGAGATTCGCACGAACCGCACTTGATGCATTCATCACTGATTACATGTGGCATAATGAGTTCCTTTCTTCTTCTGCAATGTGGCAAACAATTCGGTTGTCTGTCCAACGTTTAAGTCAGGCTGCATGCCTGTCTTATCGGCCTTACTATAACACAAAAACGGGGCGAAAGTCGTCCCCCGAAAGTTAGTCAACGCCTACCGCCCACGCTTTTTGCGGGTTTTTCCGTCGTCGCGATCGCGCCCCTTGAGCGGACGAAGATCGGCGGCCGGATATACGTTCACGGGGTCGTCGTGACCCTCATCCAAACGCACCGTCACCTGCTCCATCAGCAGCTGAACATCTTCGACCGTGCCGGGACCGTCCGGCGTCATGACGCGATCCTTCTTCTTCGGCAAACGCGCCTTCGCATCGGCGTACGCTTCGCGCTCGTAATTGAGGCAACACAAGAGTCGGCCGCACGCCCCCGAGATCTTTGCCGGGTTCATCGACAGATTCTGCTCCTTGGCCATTCGAATGGAGACCGGCTTGAAATCCGTCAAGAAGGTGCTGCAGCAGAGTTCGCGACCGCAGACGCCGATGCCGCCGATCATGCTCGTCTCGTCGCGCACGCCGATCTGGCGCAACTCGATGCGCGTGCGGAAAATGGAGGCGAGGTCACGGACGAGTTCACGGAAATCAACGCGACCGTCGGCCGTGAAGAAAAAGGTGATCTTGCGGTTGTCAAAGCGGTATTCCACGTTCACCAGCGACATCTCCAAGCCGAATGCCTCGATGCGCTCGCGGGCAATGTCGAGGGCTTCCGCTTCGCGCAATTTATTCTCTTCGTAGTGGCGAAGATCGTCGTTCGATGCCAGGCGCATGACGCGCTTCAAGGGCTTCTTGATCGCCGACTCCGGCAGCGCGCGCGGCCCGTCGGCCACGATGCCGATCTCGATGCCTTGGCTTGTCTCCACGATGACGAAATCGTCTTTTCGAATCGTGAGGTCGCCGGGCGAGAAGTGATACGCCTTGCCGCGACCGTGAAGTCGCACGCCGACGATGGTGACAAACGTGTCGCGATCGTCGTTCGGATGTGGTTGTTTATCGTCATGATCGTTCATAATGTAAGTCCTTCGTAGGGCGATGGTCGGCCCATCACAGCGCCGGGTCGTCCGTCGTGACGTACACGCCGTCCGGCACGGTCTCGCCCGATAAAAACGCCCGCAAACCCATCAACATGCGTGCGATGGTGTGGTCGTAATTCGCATGCATGGCGAGCGCACGTCCCGTCTGCCGAATGATGCGGGCGGCACCGGCCACGTCGGGCGCCGGTCGGCGTCGGACCATGGCCTCCAAAACGTCCGCGACATCGCCATTCATCAGTTTCGCCGACGTGCCCTCCAATTGCAAGAGCACCATGTCGCGCACATACGTCTCCAACAGGCGCAACACGACGCGGATCCGCGCCTTTTCCGTGCGGAACCACTGCAGGCCTTCGGTCATCGGAAACGTTCGATCCGCTTCGGGACAGCGGCGCAACAGGTTCAGCGTTGCCTGTCGAAGATCGCGGAAGGTCGGATCCGCCGCGATCGCCAGCGCCTGTCCCGGCAGTCCGTCGCCGTACCGCACGGCCAGATCGATCGTCGCGGCATCGACGGGATCGCCGGCCCGGACGATGGTTTCGATGTCTCGGTCGTCGCGGCGCCCCAAGCGCACGATGCGGGATCGCGAGCGAATGGTCGGCAACAAGCGCTCCGCGTCTTCCGTCATCAGGATAAATCGGACAAACGGCGGATGTTCTTCCAACGGTTTCAAAAGGGCGTTTTGACCCTGTTCGTTCAAGGTGTCGACGTCCACGGCCGACACGATGTAGACGCGACGCCGACTGAGTTGCGGAAAGATGTGGAGGGTCCCCGCGACGTCTTCGCGCACGCGGGCGACGGGGATCGAGGTCTTCCCCGCATCCGGCATGAGTCGCACCAAATCCACGTGATCGCCATGCGCCATCAGGCGGCACGACGGACACGCTCCGCACGCGCCGGTCACGGGATCGGGATCATCGCACAACAGCGCCGCGGCCAAGCGATCCGCGACGAACGCCTTGCCCGCCCCTTCTTCGCCCACCAAAATGACGGGCGCGGGATTGCCTTCCACGGAGGGGGCAAGCTGTGCCTTCAACGCCTCCGACGCGGCGATCGCGTCAAAAGACAAGGCGCGCGCAACGCCTTGCGCATGTTCCGACGCGTCGGCCATCTCAGAATTTTTCAAAGTGCTCGACCGGGACGACAAAGACCGTGGCGCCGCCGATGTTCACTTCGACCGGATACGGCACATACGTTGCACCCATGTTCGAGGGGGGAATGTTCGCATTGATCGCGGCTTTACGGCTCTTCGAGTTCTTGCGAATGATGGAGAGGACTTCTTCCTGAGCGGCATCTTCGACCACCGTCATCAGCGTCGTGTTACCGGACCTCAAAAAACCGCCCGTCGAGTTGAGTTTCGTGACGCGATAACCGGCGCGGTTGACTTCGGCCATCAGTCGCGGCGAATCTTCGTCACTGACAATCGCGAAAATCAATTTCATAGTAATCTTCTCCTCACTTGTTCACGGACAAGTCGTGCGGTCGCTTCCTTCTCGTCTTGCGAATCGATGCAGACGACCCGAGAAGCGTCCGCGTCTGCGATGGCACGAAATCCTTCGCACACACGTTGTTTAAAATGATCCGGTTCCATATCGAGCCGGTCGCCCGGACCTTCGCGGTGCCGTTTCTTTAAACGCGAATCGCGTTGACG
>JBMNTA010000008.1:0-46761 GCA_050945495.1 Saccharofermentanales bacterium | reverse complement strand
CGCTTGACCGCATCGAGAAGGATTTCGGCAAAGGCGCCGTTTTGACGTTGGGCGACACGAGCACCATGGAGATCGACACCATTCCGACGGGCGCGCTTTCGCTGGATGTCGCGCTCGGCATCGGCGGCTTGCCGCGCGGTCGCGTGGTCGAGATCTTCGGTCCCGAATCGTCGGGCAAGACGACCGTCGCGCTGCACGCCATCGCCGAAGCGCAAAAGCTCGGCGGCATCGCGGCGTTCATCGACGCGGAGCATTCGCTCGATCCCACGTACGCGGAAGCCTTGGGGGTCGACATCGATAATTTGATTGTGTCGCAGCCGGACTACGGCGAGCAGGCACTGGAGATTGCCGAAGCGCTCGCGCGCTCCGGGGCCGTGGACATCATCGTCATCGACTCCGTGGCGGCCTTGGTGCCGCGTGCGGAGATTGACGGGGAGATGGGCGACGCCGTCGTCGGCTTGCAGGCCCGTCTGATGTCGCAGGCGTTGAGAAAATTGGCCGCCGTCATCAACAAGAGCAAGACGCTGGTCATCTTCATCAACCAATTGCGTGAGAAAATCGGCGTCATGTTCGGAAGCCCCGAGACGACGACGGGCGGCCGTGCGCTGAAATTTTACGCGAGCGTTCGCCTGGACGTCCGCCGCATCGGCCGAATCGAAGACAAGGGACGGCTCACGGGATCGCGGACGCGCTGCAAAGTCGTGAAGAACAAAGTGGCGCCGCCGTTCCATGAGGCCGAGTTCGACATCATGTACGGTCGCGGCATCTCGCAGACCGGGTGCATCCTCGACATGGGCGTCGACGCCGACATCATCGACAAGAGCGGCTCGTGGTATGCGTACGGCGATGTCCGCCTCGGTCAGGGACGCGACAACGTGCGCGATTTCCTGGAGCTCGAGGAGAACAAAGCTTTGTTGGATGAGATCGAAGACAAAGTGCGACGCCATTATCTGGAGCCCGAAGCGGAGGACGACGAGGCCGCGCCGGAGACACCGGCCGACGACACGCTCACCGAAGACGTCGATGAGATGCTCGGACTCGATCTGTAATGCGTTCACCCGAATTTGAAGCGGCGCGCGAGACCGCCGTCGCATTCATCGGCATCGATCACGCCAAGTCGACGGGACGCGTGCGCCAAAATCTCATGAAAAAAGGCGTGTCGCGCGAATTGGCCGATGAGGTGATCGCCTACCTCGAAGCGATCGATTATGTGGATGATCGCCGAGCCGCACGTCGCGTGGCTCGGCGTTATCGCGGACGCCGACTGCGTTCCCGCCGTGCCATGGTCGACGTCTTTTTGCGTAACGGCATCGCCCGAGATGCGGCGTGGGCGGCCGCCGAACAATTGGCCTCCGACGAGACCACGGCCCGTCAGCTTTTGGACGCGACCTACGATGTCGTGACCGAAGCCAACCGAACCGATGCGTTGAAGCTTTTGTCGCGGCGCGGATACGCCCTATACGTCGCGATGGACGCGGTTCGCGACGCCCTCACAACGAACGACGAATGATGCAAACGACACGATCTTTTCATTTGATTTCTCTGGGATGTCCCAAAAACGAAGTCGACGCCGAATGCATGAGCGCCGCCTTGCGCGACGCCGGCTACATCTTCGAATCGGATCCCGCACGCGCGTGCGTGTTGATCGTCAACACGTGCGCCTTCATTGAGCCGGCCGTCGAAGAAGCGATCGATGCGATCTTGGACGTGGCCGACATCAAGGCTCGATCCGACGAACCGCAATACATCGTGGTCACGGGGTGTCTTTCGCAACGCTACAAGCAAGACATATTCGATGCGTTGCCGGAAGTCGATGCCATCCTCGGCACCGGCGAATACGGCGCGATCGTTTCCGTCTGCGACCGTCTCTTGCGGGGGGAATCGTTGCGCGACGAACTGCCCGGGCGCGCGGGCACGATCGATCATCTCGACATCGACCGCATCCCATCGTCGCCGCCGGCGACGTATGCGTACATCAAGATCGCCGAAGGCTGTTCGAATGCGTGCGCGTTTTGCGCCATTCCGCGACTGCGCGGTCCGCAGCGCTCGCGTCAGGTCGAGGCCATCGTCGCCGAAGCGAAACGCCGGGTCGCCCGCGGCGTCAAAGAATTGATTTTGGTCGCGCAGGACACGACGCGGTACGGCCTCGACATCTACGGTGAACCGAGCCTTGCCAAGTTGTTGCGACGCTTGGCCGAGGATGTGCCCGAAGCCCCGGTGATCCGATGTCTGTATTTTTACGCCGACATGTTGACCGACGAACTGATTGACGTCATGGCTACGACCCCGGCCGTCGCGCACTACGTCGACTTGCCGATTCAGCATGCGTCCGATCGTATCTTGCGGGCCATGCGCCGCCATGAGACGGCGGACGTGATCGTCCGACGAATCGAACGACTGCGCGCGGCGATGCCCGACGTGATGCTTCGGACGACGGTGATGACCGGCTTTCCGGGGGAGACGGAGGACGATGTCCGCCGATTGATCGATTTGATCGAGGCCGTCCGATTCGACCGATTGGGCTGCTTCGTCTTTTCGCCGGAAGAGGGGACACGGGCGGCCCAAATGCCGGACCGCGTGCCCGAAGACGTGGGACGTCGCCGCCGCGATCAAGTCATGGCCGCACAAAAGCCGATCGCCTTGGCATCGAACGAACGACGCGTCGAGACCGTCACGCCCGTCTTATTGGAAGGGGTCGATGACCATGGTATACTCTTCAGAGGGAGAAGCTACGGCGAAGCGCCGGACATTGATCCCGTTATTTATGTGGCAGCGACCACACCGGACTTGACGATCGGTTCACGACCGCTCGTCCACATCATAGAAGCGAAGCCGTACGAACTTTTGGGGGTTACCACGCATGAATTTAGCGAATAGATTGACGATATCGCGGATCATCCTGATCCCGTTCATCATGTTTTTTATGTTGCCGGTGCCGTACGCCGAGATGTCCGCGTTTTCGGGATTCATCATTTCGCCGCCCGGCCGCGTGATTGCCTTTGTGCTCTTTATCGTGGCCGCCGTGACCGATATGCTGGACGGCATGATCGCACGCAAACTCGACACGGTGTCGAATTTCGGTAAATTGATCGATCCGATCGCCGACAAGTTGTTGGTTCTCGGCGTCTTTACCGCCTTTGTGCAATTGGGTCGCGTGTCGCCGTACATTGTCTTGATCATCGCGCTGCGCGAATTTTTCGTGACGGGTCTTCGCCTCCTGGCGATCGAGCGCGGTCAAGTCATTGCCGCCAGCTGGTTTGGCAAGGTCAAAACGGTGGTTCAGATCGTGGCGTTGGCGCTGCTCTTGTTTGAGCCGATCGTCATTCAGTGGATCGACCGGACGCAGCCGTTTTTGGGCTACGGATCGCCGTGGACCATCCCGGGCGACGTCTTGATTGCCGTGGCCGTCCTGTTGACGATTTTCTCGGGCATCGATTACTGGCTCAAGAACAAAGATTTGTTTAAGCAAGCGAAAGCATCGGACGCACACGAAGATGCGCCGACCGCTTAATTCGCGTTTTATAGTTTGATTTACGGAGGAATACACATGACGAAAGACGAAATTTTCAAACGCGTCCAGAAAATGCTGGCCGAACAGCTGAGCATTGAGGAGCATGAAGTGACGCTTCGCTCCAACATCTTTGACGACTTAAACGCCGACTCTTTGGACATCGTGGAACTCGTGATCACGATGGAGATGGAGTTTGACCTGTCGATTCCGGATGAGGAAGCGGAACGCATTCGTACCGTCGGCGATGCCGTCGAATACATTTACGCAAACGTTTAAACGATAACCTTGTGGCGATCGATCTGACTTCCCTGGAGACACGACTCGGATTCTCATTTTCGAATCCCGATGTATTGCTGGAGGCGTTGACGCATCCCTCGTTTGCTTACGAACACGGCGAACGGCTCGCGGATAACCAACGCCTCGAGTTTTTGGGCGACGCTGTGTTGCAACTCGTCGCCTCTGATTTTTTTTACCGTCGTTGTCCGGACGCGCCGGAAGGGCAGATGACGAAGATGCGGGCCGGCGTCGTGTGCGAACAGACGCTCACGCGCGTGGCCGAAGATCTCGATCTGGGACCTTTTCTTCGGCTCGGTCACGGCGAATCCATGACCGGCGGACGTGAGAATCCGTCGAATTTGTCGGATGCGGTGGAAGCCGTGTTGGCCGCCGTCTATCTTGACGGCGGATGGGAGGCCGCGTTGCGGGTGGGGCAAAAGCTTTTGGCGCCTTATTTGGAGCTCGCGGTGGACGGCAAACTGACCTACGACCATAAGAGTCGGTTGTACGAATGGGCGCAGGCCCAATCGGATATCGCCATCGATTTTGAAGTATTGGAAGCGCTGGGACCGACGCACGATCGCATGTTTGTGGTCGGTCTGATCATTGACGGCGTCGTACGCGCGAAAGGGCGCGGCCGCACCAAGAAAGCGGCCGAACAAAACGCGTCGCGCGCTTTTTTGGAAGACATTTTGTAGGAACCTCGGTATGTTGAAATCGCTGGAAATGCAGGGCTTTAAATCATTCCCCGAGCGCACCGAGATCATGTTTCATAAAGGGGTCACCGCGATCGTCGGACCGAACGGTGCCGGCAAATCGAACATCACGGATGCCATTCGCTGGGTCTTGGGCGAGCAGAGCGCCAAAACGCTCCGCGGCCGCCGCATGGAAGACGTGATCTTCGGCGGCACGGCCCAACGGCGTCCCGTCAGCTTTTGCGAGGTGACGCTCACCTTTGACAATGCCGACGGCATGTTGCCGATCGATTATGAGACGGTCGCGATCACGCGCCGTTATTACCGTTCCGGCGAAAGCGAATATTTGATCAACAAGACGCCGTGTCGACTGAAGGACATCAACGCGCTGTTGATGGACACGGGCATCGGACGGGACGGTTACTCCATTGTGGGGCAGGGGCGCGTCGATGAAATTTTGAGCACGCGCTCCGAAGATCGTCGCGCCGTCTTCGAAGAGGCGTCCGGCATCGTGCAGTTTCGCGCCCGCAAAGACGAAGCGCTTCGGAAATTGGAGCGCAGCGCGAACGATTTGGTTCGCGTCGACGACGTGCTCGCCGAATTGAATCACCGCCGCGGCCCCTTGGAGCACCAGGCCGAAGCCGCGCGGTCGCATGGCGAATTGGCGCGCAGGTTCCGATTCGTCGACACGAGCCTCATGATTCGTCAAATCGAAAAATTGGAACTGCAGCGTGCCAAACGCGAAGATGACGCCGTCTTGATGTCCAAAGATCTGGAGCAAGCGCGTCATGCATTGACCGAGGCCCGCACGGCGTATGAGGCGGCCGTCGACGGCGTCGAAACGTACGATCGTCAGATCGAGCACGCGCGCGAGCAATACAATGATTTGTCGGTCGCGGAGACGGAGATGCGCGGCCTGGAAGCGCTGTATCACGAAAAACTCGATGGGGCCAAAACGGGCGCCGAAGCGCTCTTGGAAGAGCGCAATCGCCTGATGGTTCAACGCATGGCGATGGAGCAAGACAGCGAGAAACAGGCGGCTCGGCGGGCCGAACTGGTCGCCCAACGCGACGAAGCCCGGAAAAATCTCGAAGAAGCACGCGAAGCTTGGAACGCGGCCGTGCGGTCGTTGGATGAGCACAGCCGTGACGTCGCGCATGTCGAAGCCGAACGCGAGCGTTGGCGTCGGAAGCATTCGGACGCCGTGGCCGGCAAGGAATCGGTGGCCGGCGAACGCCGCGCCAGGACGGCGCGCGAGGACGCCTTGCGGCAAGAGCGCGATCGCCTGGAAGACGACGTCCGGACGCGACGCGCGCATTACGACGATGTGGTGGAAAAGCGTGCCGAGGAAGCCCGCCTGATCGAGCGCTTGACGGTCGAAGCCGAGGCGGCAAATCGGCGGACGGGCGAAGGTCACGGGCTCGTCGACGCCGCGGATCGCGAGGTCGAATCGACCCTGCGCGCCATCGAGCAAATGTCGTACGAAGTCGAAACGTTGGAGCGCCTGGAAGCGAGTTTCGAGGGGTTCCGACGTCCCGTGCAGCGTCTGATGGCCCATGCCACAAAGGATGGTGCGCCCGGCATTTACGGACCGTTGGGACAGTTGATCGATGTGGAGCCCCGTTACGCACAGGCGTTGGAGACCGCCTTGGGTGCGTCCACCCATCACATCGTGTGCGACGGTCCCGAAACGGCGACGACGTGGATCGATTGGCTGCGTGAGACGCGGTCCGGTCGTGTCACGTTTTTGCCGCTGAGTGATTTGAATGTCCGCACGCTGGATCCGTCGACGCGTCAAAAAGCCGAGCGCGCCGCGGGTTGGGTGGGCGTCGCGAGCGAACTTGTGACGTGCGACGCCGCCGTGACGGCGGCCGTCACGTACGCCGTCGGGCGGACGCTCATCGTCGAGACGCTGGACGATGCGATTGCCTTGAGCCGTACGCTCCGCCGTTCGCACACCATCGTGTCCCTGGACGGGGACGTCGTGTACCGCGGCGGTTCCATGGCCGGCGGATCGACGTCCGACCGCACGACGGGCGTCATCGGGCGTTCGGCACAGATTCGCACCTTGAAATCCAAAATCGACACGCACCGCGCCACGCTGGAACAGCGCGAGCGGGCACTTGCCGACGCCAAAGATCAACTGCAGGGATGGGCCGACCAAGAGGCGGCCATCCTCGAACGACGGGCGGATGCCAAGAGCCGATACATTCGTCTGGAAGCGGCCGAGCAGGCCGACAAGGAGGCGCTCGAACGCGTGGAACATCAATGGCGCGAGCGCGTCGAAGAGGCCGAGGCCAACGCCCGTCGTCTGGCCGAACTGGACGATGATTTGGCGCGTTTTGAGCGGCAACAGGCGGAGGCCGACGCGGCCATCGCACGTCTGGACGCCGACATGGAAGGCATGATGAAGACGCGCGGCGAGCGGACGCGGGTACGCGACGATGTCCGCGATCGCTTGACCATGTACGAGGTGACGAGTGCGTCGCTCGACGCGTCGTTGGAAGAATTCGACACGCAAGTGCAATCGGCCACGGATGCGTATGAGACGGCGGGGTTGCGCCTGACCTCGATCGAACGCGAATGGAAGGATCAGGATCGACGCATCGTCGAAGCGCGCGAAGCGATCGAACGCAATGAGCGGGACTTGATCGCCACACGTCAAGCGCGCGAGGCATGCCGTCAGGAGATCGAGCGGTTGACGGAGCGCCGCGAAACGTCGGTGAGCACACAGCGCACCCAATTGGCCGCCATGAACGATCAAAACGACCGTGTGACGACGCTTGCCGCCGCGTACGAGCGCGTGTCGGTGGAACGTCAACGCGTCGGTGACCAAATCGACCAACAGTTGAATCGCCTCTGGGAGACGCACGGGCTCACCCGTCCCGAAGCCGAAGCCGAGCTCGCGACGATGGAGCCGATTCAGTCGATGGCGAAGGCTTCGCAAGAGCGCGCCGAACTGGTCGCCAAAATCGAAGCGCTCGGTCCCATCAATCACAATGCCGTCGACGAATACGAGGCGCTGGTCGAACGCATCGAATTTACCACGGAACAACGCGAAGACATCGAGCGCGCGAAAGAAGATCTCGAAAGCGTGATCCGCGATTTGGATCAGTCCATGCGCGAACGGTTCAATGAGACCTTTCATCAGATCAACGAAAACTTCGGGGAAGTGTTCCACGAATTGTTTTCGGGCGGACATGCCGAGATCATGCTGGAGGGCGATGAGGATCCGCTCGCGGCCGACATTGCGATCCGGGCGCAACCGCCCGGCAAGAAGCTGCAGCGCCTGACGTTGTTGTCGGGCGGGGAGCGCTGTCTGACCGCCATCGCGCTGTTGTTTGCCATTTTGAAACTTAAACCGGCGCCGTTTTGCGTCTTCGATGAGGTCGAGTCGGCCTTGGACGATGCAAACGTCAAGCGCTTTACCGACTACGTCCGACGGTACGCGTGGTCGATGCAATTCATTCTCGTGACCCACCGCAAGGGCACGATGGAAGCGTCCGATCGTCTCTACGGCGTCACCATGCAGGAGCGCGGCATTTCGAGCGTGCTTTCCATGAAATTGTCGTCGGCCTTGCCGTTCGGCACGTAAATGAGAGGGAGGATACCCCGTGGCATTTTTTGATACCTTTAAGCGCGGTCTGTCCAAAACGCGCAATTTCATGACGCAACAGTTCAACCGCATGGCCGCCGGTGTCGGCGTCTTTGACGAGGACATGCTCGATGAACTGGAGATGACGCTGGTGCAGGCCGATTGCGGCGTCACGGCGTCGATGGAGGCCGTCGATGCGATCCGCGACCATATCCGTGAGACGGGGGATGCGTCGTCGGAAGCGGTGTTAAAAACGTTAAAGTCGACGCTGGCCGACATGATGCAGACCCGACAACTCGCATTGACGCCGCATGAACTCACCATTTTCTTGATGGTCGGCGTGAACGGCACCGGGAAGACGACGACGGCCGCCAAATTGGCGCGGCGCGCGAAAGCGCAGGGGTTCCGCGTCATGATGGCCGCGGCCGATACCTTCCGCGCCGCCGCCGTCGAACAATTGAAGGTGTGGGGCGAGCGCACGCAGACGGCGGTCATCGCGCATCAGACGGGCTCCGACCCCGCGGCGGTGGTGTACGATGCGATCGAGTCGGCCAAAGCCCGTCAAACGGAACTTTTGATCATCGATACGGCCGGTCGTCTGCACACGAAAAAGAATCTGATGGAAGAGTTGGCGAAAATTCGCCGTGTCATCGACCGCTTGGCGCCCGAAGCGCGGGTCGAAACGCTCCTCGTGCTCGATGCCACGACGGGCCAAAACGCCATCGTCCAAGCCCGTGCGTTCCATGAAGCGACGGAGGTCACGGGGCTCGTCATCACGAAACTCGACGGCAACGCCAAAGGCGGCGTCGCCATCGCCGTGGCGCGGGAGACCGATCTGCCGCTCTGCTTGGCGGGACTCGGCGAGGGCGCCGACGATCTGCAAGATTTCGACAAAAACATTTTCTTGGAGGCGCTCTTGCCCGAATAGCCCGTCGTTCATGGCTTTTTGAAACCGTTGGCATGCCTGTCAAGCAAATGACTTGACAGGCATGTGTTTCCTCGGTAGAATCTCGTCATGCGCTCCAACGATTCGGCACAACCTGCACCGACCCATACCGACGTCTGTTTATGGCTTGACTATTACGGAGAGCTGTTAAGTGAACGTCAACGCCAAGTCTTGACGCTGTATTACGACGAAGACTTGTCGCTGTCGGAGATTGCGGATGTGGCGGGGCTCTCGCGCCAAGGCGTGCACGGGCATATTCGGAAGGGCGTAGCCAAATTGATGCAATTTGAAACCACGCTTCGCTTGGCGACCCGCGACGGCGCGATCGCCGAGCGTTTATCGGACGCATTGGATCACATGGGGGCGGACGATGCCGCGCGCCAACCGATCATGGACGCGCTGCGGATGTTGGGATGCTCCCGTCGTGACGCATAAGTTAAGGACCGCTCATGGCGCTGTTTGAAAATTTAAGTTCTCGATTGACGAAGATTACCGACGCGATGCGCGGTAAATCACGCGTGACGGAAAAAGACATCAAAGAGATGATGCGCGAAATCCGTCTGGCCTTGTTGGAAGCCGATGTTCACTACAAAGTGGTGAAGCGGCTCGAGGCCGAGATCACCGAAAAGGCGAAGGGCGTCGACGTGATGGAAAGTTTGACGCCGGGCCAGCAAGTGGTCAAGATCGTGCACGAATCGTTGATCGACATTTTGGGCGAGCATGAGAAACTCGCCGTGTCGCCGACGGGCTTTACGACGATCATGTTGTACGGCCTGCAAGGCACCGGTAAGACCACCACGGCGGCCAAGCTCGCGAATCACTTGAAGAACAACGGCAAGCGCCCGATGTTGGTGTCGGTCGACGTGCACCGCCCGGCGGCGCAGGAACAGTTGAAAGTTCTGGCCGACGGGATCGGGGTGGAGTGTTACATCGATCCCGACGAAAAGCACGCGACGAAGATTGCGAAAGACGGTCTGAAGCGGGCGAAATACATGATGTGCGACACGATGATCGTCGACACGGCCGGTCGCATGACGATCGACGACGACATGATGCGCGAACTGAGCGCCATCAATGACGTGGTGAAGCCCGACGATCGCCTGTTGGTGGTCGACGCGATGATCGGTCAAGAGGCCGTGTCCATCGCCGAAGCCTTCGAAGCGACGGTCGGCTTGGACGGCTTCATCATGACGAAATTGGACGGCGATGCCCGCGGCGGTGCCGCCTTGTCGATTCGCGAGATGACCGGCAAACCGATCAAGATGATCGGTACGGGCGAGAAAGTCGAGGACTTGGAAGTCTTCCATCCCGACCGCCTCGCATCGCGTATTTTGGGCATGGGCGACGTCTTGACCCTGATTGAAAAGGCGAACGACGCGTTCGACGAAAAACAGGCCCAGAAAACCATGGAGCGGATGAAGTCGAACCGCTTCACGATGCAGGACATGCTCGACCAGTTGGAGCAGATCCAAAACATGGGATCGATGAAAGACATGCTTTCGATGGTGCCGGGGATTGGCAACAAGCTCGGCAAGGTCGATGTGGATGAAAAGGAATTGGACCGCGTGCGCGCCATCATCGAGTCGATGACGCTTGCTGAACGCGAAAATCCGAAAATTTTAAATGCCTCGCGGCGCAAACGCATCGCGGCGGGGTGCGGCATGACCGTCCAAGACGTGAACCGCGTCGTGCGACAATACGACGACATGGTCAAACTCATGAAACAGATGGGCATTTTGGGAGGCAAGAGCAAGCGCCGACGCCGTCCGCGGATGCCGTTTCCCGGCATGCCGTTTTAAACAGACTTCGTCGGGGCACCGCCCCGTGAAGATAAATTGAACCTTTATTTGGAGGACAAACATGGCAGTTAAAATTCGCCTCAAACGTGTAGGCAAGAAAAAGCAACCGTATTATCGCGTGGTCGTCGCCGACGGTCGGTTCCCGCGCGACGGTCGCAACATCGAAGAGATCGGCACGTACGATCCACACACCGAGCCCTCGACGTTCCAAGTCGATGCGGAGAAAGTGAAGTACTGGATCTCCAAAGGTGCCCAGCCGACCGATACGGTTAAAAAGCTGTTGAAATACAACGGCATTTTGGAGTAACCCATGAAAGACTTACTCAGAGCAGTTACCGAACCCTTGGTCCAACATCCCGAAGATCTCGAGATCACCGAGGATGTGCGCGGCCGTGACGTCACGTTGAGCATCAACGCGCACCCCGAAGATGTCGGACGCGTGATCGGCCGAGGCGGCCGTCGCGCGCACGCCATCCGCAGCGTCATGAAGGCGAAAGGGGCCATGGACAATAAACGCGTCACGGTGAACATCATCTCGTGAGGCGCGACACGCTCCTCATCGGCCGGTGCCTGAAAGCGCACGGCGTTGAGGGGGAGGTGTTGGTCCAAAGTTTGACCGACGATGCCGGTCGATTTGCGGCGGGGCTTCGCTGCCTGGTCGTGGACGACGCGGATGTGCCGTCGGAGGAGATCGTGGTCATCGAACGCGCTCGATCGACGCCCAAAGGCGTGTTGTGCGCGTTCGAATCGATCTCGGATCGCGAGGCGGCGCGCGCATTGAGCGGCCGGTATTTGGCCGTGCGTCGCGAAGACGCCTTGCCGCTCGAAGACGGCATGTTCTACACCGGCGACTTGATCGGATGCCGCGTGATCGATGACGATCGCGGGGCCTTGGGCGTCATCGTCGATGTGGTGCCGATCGGCGGGACCGACACGCTCGTCATTGCGTCCGACGGCGAACGCGACCTGTTCGTGCCGTTTCAACGGTCGATCGTGCGTTCGGTCGACATCGACGGCGACGAAGTGCGGGTGCGGTTGCCCGCGGGATTGTACGAAATTTATCGGCGGTAGTGCATGAAATTTACGGTCTTGACGCTTTTCCCCGAACAGGTGGAACACGCGGTGCGCCACAGCATCATCGGGCGCGCGTTGGAGGCGGGAATGCTCTCCTTGACGTGCGTCGATATACGCGACTTTGCGATCAATGACTACGGCCAAGTCGACGATGCGCCGTTCGGCGGCGGTCGCGGCATGGTCATGCGCTGCGAACCGATCTACGACGCGTGGCGTTCGGTCGTGGCCGAAGGAAGCGACGTACGGACGTTGGTCATGTCGCCCGCGGGGGCCGTCTTTGACGATGCCATGGCGCGCGAACTGGCCGAGGAGCCGGCGCTGGTGCTGGTGTGCGGGCATTACGAAGGCATCGATGCCCGCGTCATCGATGCGATCGGTGCCGAAGAAGTCTCGATCGGCGATTTTGTCCTGACGGGCGGGGAATTGGCCGCGGCCGTCATGATCGATGCGATCGGACGACAAGTGCCGGGCGTCCTGCCCGACGAAGAAGCGTCCGATTTGGAATCGTTTGCCGACGGGCTCTTGGAGTGGCCGCAATACACGCGTCCCCGCGAATGGATGGGCCGTTCGGTGCCCGACGTGTTGGTGTCGGGACACGACGCAAACATTCACGAGGCGCGTCGCGTGGCCCAGGTGATCGAGACCCTCAAAAAACGCCCCGACCTGCTGGTCAACGCATCGATTGACCTCGACCTTTGGGTCAAGGTCGTCGAACGGCTGGTCGAGGACAAAACGAACGAAACATAGCCGTTTAAACGGCTAAAACGCCTGCTTGTGACGGATTTGGCCGCATCGCTTGCCGAGGGGGTCATCATCTGTTATCATGCTACAGGTTTCAAAACGGGTGGTCCGCTGCCGTTGCGTGCAAGAACATCCAAAGTCAAGAAAAAGGAGGTACGCAATATGGACTACATCAAAGCGGTAGAAGATCAACACATGCGTGATACCTACGACAACGTGGGCATCGGCGACCGCGTCAATGTTCATCTCAGGATTACGGAAGGAACGCGCGAACGCATCCAAGTGTTCGAAGGCACCGTGATCGGTCGCAAAGGCCATGGCTTGAACGAGACGATCACCCTCCGCCGCGTCGCTTACGGCGTCGGCGTCGAACGCGTCATCCCGATCCATTCACCCAAAGTGGCCAAAATTGAGGTTTTGCGCAAAGGTCGTGTCCGTCGAGCCAAGTTGTTTTACCTGCGCGATCGCGTCGGTAAATCGGCCCGCGTCCGCGAGAAATTGCCGACCAAAAAGAATTAATCCATTAAGCATTCACGCTTTAAAGAAAGGGACGGCCTCGGCCGTCTTTTCTTTTGGGCAAACGGCGTGACGTCAAGCGCGTCGAAGCGTTTTATCGTATACTGAAAGACCCCGTCGTCAACGGGGAGAGGAGGCATGTTATGGCCCGACGCGGCGAAAAACAAATTCACTGGTATCCCGGCCACATGGCCACCGCGACGCGTGAATTGAAGACGGCGTGGCGCCACATCGATTGCGTGGTGGAAGTGGCCGATGCTCGGATCCCCGAGGCGAGCCGCAACCCCGTTTTTTTATCCTTTGAACCGCAAAAACCGCACGTTTTGATCTATTCGCATGCCGATTTGGCCGATCATCATGTGACGAACGATTGGCTGAAAAAAGCGCAAGACCATGAGTTGCAGGCCATGGCCTGCAATCTGAATCAGCGGTCCGACATACGCGTCGTGCGCGCCGTGTTGATGCGAATTCGCAAGCCGTTGTTTGAAAAAGCCAAAACGCAGGGGCGTCGAGCGCGACCGCTGCGCGTCCTGGTCGTCGGCATTCCCAATACGGGAAAATCCACGCTCATCAATCAGTTGGTGGGGCGTCGCAAGGCCGCCGTCGAAGCGCGGCCGGGCGTCACGCGCAAACAATCTTGGCTGCGCGCGGGATCGGAATTGCATCTGCTCGACACGCCGGGAATTTTACCGATGAAATTGGACGATGCCGAAAGCGCGCATGGGCTGGCCGCCACGGGTGCCATCCGCGACACGATCCTGCCGTTGGAGGACGTCGCCTTGTGGCTTTACCGGCGCCTGTGGGCGCGTTACCCCGCCTTGATGGAGGAACGCTACGGCGTAGCCGCCGACGCGGCCGCAACGCCCTTGGAGGGCTTCTCCGCGGCTGCGCTGCGCATGGGCTGCGTGGAACCCGGCGGGACCCCCGATCTCGACCGATTTGCCCGTCAATTGTTGGATGATTTTCGCACGGGACGGATCGGGCGCGTGTCGTTGCAGTGGCCGAAGGAGCGGTGACCATGACCGAAGACGTGCGTCCGAAGGGCATTCGCATCTCGCAACGCGACATCGATCGCCATGCGCGCATGGCCGAGCGGGAACGTGCGCTCCGCGCCGACGGTTACGTGGCCGTCGCGGGCGTCGATGAGGCGGGGCGGGGACCCTTGGCGGGGCCCGTCGTCGCGGCGGCGTGCATTCTGGGCGACAAAGTCCCGTTTTACGGGTTGAACGACTCGAAAAAAATGACGGCCAAACGTCGCGACGCTCTGTACGATTTCATTCGGGAACACGCGGTGGCGTGGGCCGTCGCGATGGTGAGCCCGCAAGAGATCGACCGGACCGACATTTTGGTGGCGACCCGATCGGCCATGACGCGTGCGCTTCAGAGCTTGACAGTGCACCCCGACATCGCTTTGATCGATGCGGTGGCGCTCGAGGGATTGGACTTTCCCGTGTTGGCGGA
The DNA here is from genome assembly GCA_050945495.1 of Saccharofermentanales bacterium. Lineage (GTDB taxonomy): Bacteria > Bacillota > Clostridia > Saccharofermentanales > DTU023 > UBA4923. The sequence goes on along the minus strand of JBMNTA010000008.1, from coordinate 32,147 downwards.
ACCGAAAGGCGATTTGCACCACAACGTCGTTGCCGGAGCGTCGGTGCTCGCCAAAGTGAGCCGCGATCGCATGATGCTCAACTGGGATCGCGTGTACCCGCAGTACGGATTTGCGTCGCACAAGGGCTACGGCACCCGGGCGCACATGGAGGCGCTCGAACGCTACGGTCCGTGCCCGATCCATCGCCAATCGTTTTTGAAAAACGTGGCGCACAAAACCATGACGACGGACAAGGGCGCGGCGCTGGAATGGAAAGTGGCCGCCGACCTGATTGTCCGAGGGCACACGATTCTCGAGCATCGTTGGCGCGTGACCGGGATCGGGGAAATCGACTTCATCACGCGGGCCGACGGACAGATCTACATCGTCGAGTGCAAAGGGCGCTCCGAAGGGTCCGAACGATTCGGCGGCGCGACGGCCGCGCTCGGGGCCGAACAAGTCGCGCGCATTCGTCGAACGGCCGAGCTCTGGCAGGCCTCTGACGACGCTTTGGCCGACGAAACACCGTCGTTTTTATACGCCGCGTGCGAGCTCGATCGCGACGGGGTCGTCAAGACCATTCGGTACATGCCGTTTTAACGGCATTTCGGACACGTCATGACATCTTTAATCACGGGTTGGGACGTGTCATTCGCATCGTGTCTATGATATGATGTAAGCATCAGTTTCCGAGGAGGCGTCATTGCGATGAAACTAGACCGCCATAGCAGCATTCCGCTGTACGCGCAATTGCGCGAACTTATTGTCGAACGCATTCAAGATGGGACGTATCGCCAGGGCGAACGCATCCCGTCCGAGATGATGCTTTGCGACGAACTTGACTTATCGCGTCCGACCGTTCGCCAAGCGATTGCCGAACTCGTGTCCGACGGAGTTTTGGAGATTCACAAAGGCCGCGGCACCTTCGTGGCCGTCGAGCCGGAACGCTTGATGATTCCGCATTTCAACGCGTTGACGTTCAGCTTTTTAAATTTAAACGATTACGAGGACATCGGTCTCCAACCGGTCCAACACATCGAGCCCGATCCGGAGCTCGATGAGGCGTTCAACATCTCGGAATCGAAACATCCGGGGTACTGGATGCTGCAGTGGCCGATCATGTTCGACGGCCAAGTCTACGGTTGGTGCACGTCGTATGTCTCGGCGCATATTTTCCCCGAACTCGGCCAGCACATCGCGGCCGGCAAACGCATGATTGACATCAAGAGCAATAAGTACGCGTTCTTGCCGGTGAAGGGGAGTGTCTCCCTGTTGGCGCGCCCCGCGCGCAATCGCGAAGCGTCGATTCTGGAGATCCCGCGTCGCACGATCGTCCTCGCCGTCCAAGGCCAGCTGTTCGGCCGCAACGGCAGCGTCTGCGAATACATTCGCTGCGCTCTGCGCACCGACTTGCTGAAATTGGAAATCAACTGATCATCGACGGATGTACGACTTTGACACAACGGCCACATCGCCGGTTTTGCCCGACGTCTTGACGGCGTATACGCGCCGCCTTCAACAATCCAACGACAATCCCGCGTCCGCCCATCTCGGCGGACTGCATGCGCTGGAAGCGCTGAATGAAGCGCGCCGAACGGTGGCGCGCGCGTTGGACTGTCGCCCCGACGAGGTGTTTTTTACCTCCGGTGGCACGGAATCGATCAACACGGCCTTGAAGGGCATCGCATGGGCGCGCCCGCGCCTGCCGAAGCGCGCCGTCGCGTCCGCGGGCGAACACGACGCCGTGCTGCAAACGATGGCGTTTCTCCGTGACATGTTGGGTTACGAAGCGGTGCATGCGCCACTGACTGCCGACGGGACGCTCGATTTCGAACGTCTGGCGGCCCGATTGGACGAAGCCCCGACGGGGATCGTTTCCGCGATCGGGGTGAGCAACGAGACGGGCGCCGTCGAGGACCTCATGGCTTTCGTGCGCTTGGTGCGCGAGCACGCGCCGCGTGCCTTCATTCATCTCGACCTCGTGCAATGGGCGGGGAAACGGCCGTTTTCATTTCGACGGGTCGATCCCGATGTCGTCTCGATCTCCGGCCATAAACTCGGCGCGCCGAAGGGGACCGGGCTTTTGATCAAAAAGCACAACATCGTCTTGACGCCGCTCTTGCACGGCGGCGGTCAACAGGACGGCATGCGATCGGGCACCGTCGATCTGCCCGGGGCATGCGCCGTCGCGGAGGCCTTGGCGTACCGTGTGGCGCACATGGCCGAGGCCGAGGCGCATGTGCAAAAGCTGCGTCAATACGTGCTCAACGGGTGGACAGCCCGCGATGTGCGTTTTCGCGTGCTTTCGCCGCCGACGGGATCGCCCTATGTATTGTCGATCGCGTTTCCCGGCATCCGCGGCGCCACGCTCATGAACGCGGTGTCGGAGGACGGCGTCATGATCTCGACGGGCGCGGCATGCGGGTCACGGCAAGATCGCACGAACCATGTTTTGGACGCGATGGGCGTCGATCGGGCGACGATGGCGTCGGCCGTCCGCATCAGTTTCTCCGCGGAGCGCACCTTGGACGATTGCGATCGACTGGTGGACGCCGTGGCCGATGCTCTGGCACGTTACGCGATGTGATTTTGATAAAGAGAGGGGTAAACACAACATTCATGGATGTCACGCACCGACACATCATCCTCGTCCGATTGGGCGAGATCACGTTAAAAGGCTTGAACCGCGGACGTTTCGTCTCGCAATTGATCCGCACCATGCGCTGGCGCACGCGCGATCTGGGCGACTTTGACATCGAACAAAGTCACTCGCGCATCTGGGTGCGCCCCGTCGGCGACGACGTCTGGTCGGACGCGCTCGTCGACGAGCTCGTCGATCGTTTCACGCGCATCTTCGGCATCGTGTCGGTGAGCCCCGCGGTGATGATGGAGGCGGCCCCCGCGTGTCTGGATGCCATGATCGTCGATTACGCGCGCGAAGCCTTGGCCGGGCACGGAAAGACGACCTTTAAAATCGAAACGCGCCGCGTCAACAAGGCCTATCCGCAATCATCGTACGAGGTCTGCTGCGAGCTCGGCGATCGTTTGCTCAGCGCATTTCCCGAGCAATTGACCGTGGACGTCGAACACCCCGACGTGACGTTTTTCGTCGAAATTCGCGACGCGCTCTATCTCTACCACGACATCGTGGAGGGGGCGCGCGGGTTGCCCGTCGGCATGAGCGGACGCGGCATGCTTTTGCTGTCCGGCGGCATCGACAGTCCCGTGGCGGGGTACATGATGGCCTCGCGGGGCATGATCATCGATGCGATTTATTTCCATACGGCGCCGTACACGAGTCCGCAAGCCTTGAAAAAAGTGGAGACGTTGGCTTCGCTGCTCAGCCGGTACGCCGGTCGGATCCGGCTCCACGTCGTGGACTTCACCGAAACGCAACTGGAACTCAACCGTGTCTGTCCCGAAGACATGTTGACGATCGTGATGCGCCGCATGATGATGCGAATTGCGTCGAAGATCGCCGAGACGACGGGGGCCAAGGCTCTGATCACGGGCGAGAGCCTCGGTCAGGTCGCGAGCCAAACGCTCGAAGGTCTGGTGGCCACCGACATCGTGATCGATCGTCCCATCTTTCGACCGCTGATCGGGGTCGACAAAAACGATACGATCGAGCTCGCACGCAAGATCGGCACGTTTGAGACATCCATCTTGCCGTACGACGACTGCTGCACCGTCTTTGTGTCCAAACATCCGAAAACACACCCGTCGCTCATCGATGCCGAGGCGGCCGAGAGGGATCTGGATGTCGATCGATGGGTGGCGGATGCCGTCGAAAAGACCACCGTGACGCTGATTCATCCGTACCGACCGCTGGCCTGAGCGCGCGTGCGCGCGTTATGAGGCGTGACGCGCCGTCACGTTTGTGATGTTTTGTCGGTTTTTTACGGAATGTGGTACGATATGCACAAGTTCTATTTTTTTGCCCCTAGGAGGTCATTATGCCATACGAACATGTAAAGAAAGTTGATCCGGACGTCTACGAGGCGCTGATGAAAGAACTTCATCGCCAGCAGACGAAACTGGAATTGATCGCTTCGGAAAACTTTGTCAGCGAAGCCGTCATGGAAGCCATGGGCTCGATCATGACGAACAAATATGCGGAAGGGTATCCGGGACGTCGCTACTACGGCGGTTGTGAATTTGTCGACATCGCCGAGCAACTGGCGATCGATCGCGTGAAAGAGCTGTTCGGCGCCGAGCACGCCAACGTTCAGCCGCACTCCGGTGCGTCCGCCAACCTCGCCGTCTATTTTGCCATGCTGAAGCCGGGCGATACGATTTTGGGCCTCGACCTATCGCACGGCGGTCACTTGACCCATGGCATGAAGATCAATATTTCCGGAAAATACTTTCACGCCGAAGCGTACCAAGTGGATCCCGAAACCGAGCAGATCGACTACGTCAAATTGCGTGAGAAAGCGCTCGCCATCAAGCCGAAAATGATCGTGTGCGGCGCCAGCGCCTATCCGCGTGCCATCGATTACAAGAAATTCCGTGAGATCTGCGACGAAGTCGGTTGCTTGCTCTTCGTCGACATGGCGCACATCGCCGGCCTCGTGGCCGCGGGACTCCACATGAACCCCGTGCCGTATGCCGACTTTGTCACCTCGACGACGCACAAAACGCTCCGCGGCCCGCGCGGCGGCATCATCCTCTGCAAAGAGCAATATGCGAAGAAGATCAACTCCGCGGTGTTCCCCGGCACGCAAGGCGGTCCCTTGATGCACATCATCGCGGCCAAAGCCGTCTCGTTCAAGGAAGCCCTGCAGCCTGAATTCAAAGCGTATCAGCAACAGATCGTGAAAAACGCCAAAGCCATGGCGGATGCGCTGCTCGAACACGGCGTCAATCTCGTCTCCGGCGGCACCGACACCCACCTGCTCCTGATCAACTTGAAGGGCACGGGCGTGACGGGCAAAGAGCTGCAAGAGCGTCTGGACTCCGTCAACATCACGTCGAACAAGAACACCGTTCCGTTCGAGACCGAATCGGCCATGGTCACCTCGGGGCTGCGCGTCGGCACGCCGGCCGTCACCACCCGCGGCATGGGCGAGGAAGAGATGCGCGAAATCGCGGCGCTGATCGCGAAAGCCATCTTTGACTTTGAAGGGAACGAGCAAGAGATCATCGATCGCGTCGCCGTCCTCTGTGACAAGTTCCCGCTGTATGAAAACCTCGGAAAATAAACAAGATGCATCGACGTCGGCGAATTGGCGTGAGCCGCTCGCTTACAGAATGATGCCAAGGACGCTGGCCGATCTCGTCGGCCAGCGTTCCATTCTCGGTGAGGGGAAGCTTTTGTGGCGGATGATTACCGCCGATCGCCTCTCATCGATTATTTTGTTCGGGCCGCCGGGCGTCGGCAAAACATCGATTGCGCGGGTGATCGCGAACACGACGGAATCGCAGTTCCGGCAATTAAACGCGGTCACGAGCGGCGTCGCCGACATCAAGCGCGTCATTGCCGACACGGAGAACCCGATCCTCACGCCCTCCGGGCGCACCGTCCTCTTCATCGATGAGATCCATCGGTTCAACAAGGCGCAGCAAGACGCGCTGTTGCCGTCGGTGGAAAAGGGGACGTTGATTCTCATCGGCGCCACCACGGAAAACCCCTTTTTTCAAGTCAACAAGGCCCTCATCTCCCGTTCCACCGTCTTTCAGCTGCACCCCTTGACCCATGACGATGTCGTGGAAATCTTGCGCCGTGCCATCGCCGACGAAGCGCGCGGGCTCGGCACCCTCGATCTTTCGATCGACGATGCCACGCTTCGGATGATCGCCGAGTTGTCGTCCGGCGATGCCCGCGTCGCGCTGAACGGCCTGGAACTTGCGGCCATCACGACCCCCGTCGCCGCCGACGGATCCATTGAGCTGACGCGCGAGGTTGTGCTCGACTCGATGCAAAAGAAAGTGGCGCGTTACGACCGCGCGGGCGAAGAGCATTACGACAACATCTCCGCCATGATCAAATCGATGCGCGGCAGCGATCCCGACGCCGCCATCTTTTATCTCGCGCGTGCCATCGAAGGCGGGGAGGATCTCGATTTTCTCGGCCGACGCATTGCCATCGCCGCCGCGGAAGACGTCGGGCTTGCCAATCCCAACATCGTCTCCATTGCGTTGGACTGTTGGCAAGCGGCCCGCATGATCGGATGGCCGGAGGCGCGCATCCCCTTGGCCGAAGCCGTGATTGCCGTCGCCACGAGTCCCAAATCCAATAAAGCGTACGTGGCCATTGATAAAGCTTTGGCCGATCTTCGACAACGCGACACGGGCAGCGTGCCGTTTCATCTGCGCAACGCGCCGGTCGACGGCATGCGTGAGCTCGGCTATGCGGAAGGCTATCGATACGATCACGATTACGATGACGCCGTATCCGGCCAAACGTTCCTTCCGAAGGAAGTGGAGGGAGCCGTTTATTACGAACCGACGGATCGCGGATACGAGACGCGGATCCGCGGTTGGATGGAGAAAGTCAAGGCGCTTCGCGACGCCCGTTCGGGTAACAATCGAGACTGACACCGCGCCGTTTCAGCGTACAATAATACATGGACATTTGCGGCGAGCCCTTTGGAGTTCGCTTTAACTAACTAGAAACCGAGGCATTCTTATGAGTAAACCATGTAAACCAATTTCCGGCGACCGGCAACGCGTCTACTTTGACCACGCCGCGACGACGGCGCCGCGCCCCGAAGTCATCGATGTGGTCGATCGCGTGTTGCGTTGCGAGTACGGCAACGCTTCTTCCTTTTACGTGGAAGGGCACAGCGCCCATGCCGTCTTGGAAGCATCGCGTGCCACGATCGCCGACATTCTGGGCGTTGCCCCCGAAGAGATCTTCTTTACTTCGTGCGGCACGGAGTCGGATAACTGGGCGATCAAAGGGGTCGCGCATGCCAAACAAAACAAAGGACGCCATCTCATCACGACGAAAATCGAGCATCATGCCGTTCTGCACACGATGCAAGCGCTCGAAAAAGAGGGCTTTGAGGTGACGTACCTCGACGTCGATCGCTTCGGCCAAGTCGACCCCGCCGATGTGGAAGCGGCCATACGTCCCGACACGATCCTCGTCTCCGTCATGATGGCCAATAATGAGATCGGCACGATTCAACCGATCGAGGCCATCGGCAAGATCTGCAAAGCGCACAAAGTTTTGTTCCACTGCGACGGCGTGCAAGCGCTGGGAGCGATCCCTGTGCGGCCCCGTGAACTCGGCTGTGATCTCATGGCCTTTTCGGGGCACAAACTGTACGCGCCCAAAGGCATCGGCGTGATGTACAAACGCAAAGGCGTGCGCATCGATCGCCTGATCGAGGGCGGTGCGCAAGAGTCGAAGCAGCGCGGCGGCACGGAGAACGTGGCGTTTGCCGCGGCCTTTGCCCGCGCGTTGGAGCTGGCGGCGGCCGACATGGACGACGAGTCCGCCCGCCAAATCACGCTGCGTGATCGCTTGATCCACGGAATCATCGAGCGCGTACCGCACACGAAATTGAACGGGCATCCGACGAAGCGTTTGCCGAACAACGTCAACGTGTCCTTTGAATTCATCGAAGGGGAGTCGATCCTCTTGTTGCTCGATGCGTTGGGCTATGCCTGCTCGAGCGGATCGGCCTGCACGTCGGCTTCGCTCGACCCGTCGCACGTGTTGCTGGCGATCGGGTTGCCGCACGAAATCGCGCACGGTTCGCTCCGCGTGACGATCGGCCGCGAGACGACCGAAGACGATGTCGAACGCTTCTTGAACGATGTGCCCGGCGTCATTCAACGGCTCCGCGACATGTCGCCCTTGTACGATGATTACAAGCAAGGACGCATCCGGTGTTTGATCCCTCCCGAGGGCGGGATTGATGTTAAGATAGACGGTGGCTACGGCCTGTAGTCGCCGAAGCCATGCATTGGAAAAGGAAGGGGATTTACCTATGGAATACAGTGAAAAAGTTTTGGATCATTTCATGCATCCGCGCAACATGGGCGACATCGAAGACGCCACGGCGTCCGGCACGGTCGGCAATCCCATCTGCGGCGACATCATGAAGATGGACCTTAAAATCGAAGACGGCATCATCGTCGATGCCAAGTTCAAAACGTTCGGATGCGGTTCGGCGATCGCGACGTCGAGCATGGCGACCGAGATGATCATCGGCAAATCGACCGACGAGGCGTTGGAACTGACCAATCGCGCCGTGGCCGAAGCGCTCGACGGACTGCCGAAGGTCAAGATGCACTGCTCCGTGTTGGCGGAACAGGCGGTCAAGAAGGCGCTGGAATCGTACTACCGCGAAAACGGGCTCATGACGCCCGAGCGCGAGAAGCAATTCGCGATTCTCGGCGAAGACGAACACGACCACCACGACGTCGATGACGACGAATAAATACAAGGCAAAGGATGAGAGGGAGCGATTCCATGAGTGACACCAAGAACACGTACCAAGAGCAAGCCGACGCGCTGCGCAAAGACTTGACCCACACCTTCAAGAATCTGTGGGATCCGGAAAACCACGAAGAGATGGACGCCGTCATGGCGTTCAACGATGACTACAAAAAAGCGCTTGACGCCGGCAAGACGGAGCGCGAATTTGTCAAGGCATCGATCCAACTTTTGGAATCGAAAGGTTTCAAGGCGTTCGATCCCGAAGCGAAACTCGCCGCGGGCGATCGCGTGTACCATTCGGTGCACGGCAAGGGCCTCGTCGCCGCGATCATCGGCTCCGCCGATCCCGTGCAGGGCTTCAACATGGTCGGTGCGCACATTGACTCTCCGAGAATCGACCTCAAACCGAATCCGATGTACGAATCGGACGACATCGCGCTTTTGAAGACGCACTACTACGGCGGCATCAAGAAGTACCACTGGGTGGCGCGTCCCCTGGCGATGCACGGCGTCGTCGTCAAAAAGGACGGCGAAAAAGTGGAGATTTGCATCGGCGAAGACGAGGGAGATCCCGTCGTCGTCATCACGGATCTGCTGCCGCACTTGGGTAAGGATCAAATGCAGAAAAAGGCCGGCGAAGTCATCGCGGGCGAAGAATTGAACATTGTCATCGGCGGCATTCCGTTCCCCGGCGGCGAAGACATCAAGGAACGCTTCAAGTTGGCGATCCTCAAGTTGATCTTCGATAAGTACGGCATTCGCGAGCGCGACCTCATGACGGGCGAGATCGAAGTGGTCCCGGCCGACAAAGCGCGTTGCGTGGGGCTGGATCGCGCGTTTGTCGGTGCCTACGGACAAGACGACCGTGTTTGCGCTTACACCGCGCTGAGGGCCCTGGCGGACCTCACGGCGCCCTTGACGCGTACGGGCATGATCATCCTCTACGACAAGGAAGAGACGGGCTCCGGCGGCATTACGGGCGCTCGCTCGCAACTGTTCCCGACGGTCCAAAAGAAACTCGTCCGTTCGATCCTCGGCCGCGAGCCTTCGGCCATCGAACTGCAGGACAACATCGAGCATTCGACGATGCTTTCGTCCGACGTGACGAACGCGTACGATCCGACGTTCTCGTCGGTGTCCGACCCGATGAACAACAGTTACGCGGGGCGCGGCATGGCCTTCTTCAAATACACGGGCAGCCGCGGCAAGGGCGGCACGTCCGACGCCAATGCGGAGTACTTCAATGAAGTGACCCGCTTGATGGATGCACACGAGATCCCGTGGCAGACGGGCGAGCTCGGTCGCGTCGATCAAGGCGGCGGCGGCACGGTCGCGATTTACCAAGCGGATCTCGGCATCTCGGTCATCGATTGCGGTGTGCCGGTGCTCTCCATGCATTCGTGCTTCGAGGTGACGAGCAAGATCGACGTCTTCAAGACGTACGAGGCCTACCGCATTTTCTTGCAGCATATGCGCGCATAAGGCATGGTTAAGATCATAACCTCGGACGGTCGCATCGTACACAAAGACGTTGCGACCGTTCTTTTTTTACGGAATCGTCAGTCGTCCGTGTCACGGCGTTCCATGTTGAGCGGATTCTGTTCGACGGCTTCGTGCAGCGATTGCTGATCGATGTGGGTGTAGATCTCGGTCGTCGCGACGGATGCGTGGCCGAGAATGACTTGCAGACTTCGAATGTCGACTTCCCCGTACTGGTACATCAGGGTGGCTGCCGTGTGGCGGAGTTTGTGCGTCGAATAGCGCGTGGTGTCGAGGCCGGCCGATCGCAAATATTTTTTGATGACATTCTGAACGGACCGCGGCGTCATGCGCGTGCCGAGGCGGGTGATGAAGAGGGCGTCCTCGTCTTCTTTGTTCGGCTTGATGCGGTCGGGGAGGTAGTCGTTCAGCGCCGCGATGCAAGCGCCGTTTAAATAGATGGTGCGTTCCTTGCCGCCTTTGCCCATCACGACCAACGTTTCGTCGTGCCAGTCTTTGAGATCGATGCCGCAGAGCTCCGAAAGACGCATGCCGCAGTTCAAAAAGAGGGTCAAGATGCAGTAGTCGCGCGACGACAGGCGCGTCGAGGCATCGGCCGCCGCCCCCAACAATTCACGCGATTCGTCGAGCGTCAGGTAGCGCGGCAATTTTTTTAATTGTTTCGGAAATTCGAGGTTTTGCGCGATGTTCTCATCGAGGACATGCACGCGATTGGTCAAATAATCAAAGAAGGTGCGAAGCGACGACGTACGCCGCGCACGGGTGGCCGGCGCCGTCTTGCGCGCGGTGGCAAGCCAGGTGATGTACGAATACAGATCGGACAATTGCAGACGTCTCAGGTAATCGTCGTCCACGACGCCGAGATCGATGGCTTGCCATGCGGGATCTTCCGGCGTGATCGACGGGTCGTCATTCAACAAAAATCGAAAGAAAAAGATCAAGTCGTAGCGGTACTGGCGTACCGTGCCTTCCGATCGCCCCAAAATGGCTTGGATGTAGCCTAAAAACGCTTCCAAACGCGGAAAGGTATCCCGTGGTGTTTGCGGTTGCTTCGCCAAGTTATGCGCCTCCGTTCATACGGTCCCATTGTATCAAATGGGGAATGCCCCGTGTTCGAATCCGCGTCTTTGAGATATGATGGGTATACTTCAGTCATGCCCGCCGCCCCGGCGTCACATGGGGGCGGGGCGAGGGAAGCGGAGGCCCGATCGAATGGATAAATTTCGCGTTGGAATCTTGGGGGCGACGGGACACGTCGGCCAGCGTTTTATACTTTTATTGCAAGATCATCCGTGGTTCGAGGTGACCCAATTGATCGCTTCGCCGCGTTCGGCGGGGAAAACGTACAAGGAAGCGGTCGGGGACCACTGGCGCCAAGATGCGCCGATGCCGGCGTTTGTCGCCGACATGATCGTGCAGGGCACCGACGCCGTCGATCGGTTGCCCGACCACGTCGACTTCGTGTTCAGCGCCGTCGACATGGAAAAGGACGCCCTGATCCAACTGGAAGAGGCGATCGCACGCCTGGAGATTCCGGTGATCTCCAATAACTCCGCGATGCGCTGGACGCCCGACGTGCCGATGATCATCCCCGAGATCAATCCGGAACACACGGCCTTGATCGAATCGCAGCGCAAACGCTTGAACACGAAGCGGGGCTTCATCGTCGTCAAACCGAACTGTTCCATCCAAAGTTACGTGCCGGCGCTGACGCCTTTGATGAACTTTGGGATCGAGGAAGTCTTCGTGACGACGTATCAGGCCGTCTCCGGCGCCGGTCGGCGTCTGACGGACTGGCCCGAGATGCAGGACAACGTGATTCCGTTCATCAGCGGCGAAGAGGAGAAAAGCGAATGGGAACCGCTCAAAGTGTGGGGGAAATTGCGCGACGACCGCATCGAATTGGCGCGTAAGCCCTTGATCTCGTCGCAGTGTTTCCGCGTGCCGGTCGAATTCGGGCACATGGCGGCCGTCTTTGTGCGCTTCCGACGTCCGATCGAAGCGACCGACATCTTGATGAGCTGGCGTGATTTCACAAGCGACGTGGAGGAAGCGCGTTTACCGTCGGCGCCCAAACCGTTCTTGCGTTACTTCGAGGACTCCGATCGACCGCAACCGAAACTCGATGCGTCCTCGCGGCACGGCATGGGCATCTCCATCGGACGCTTGCGCGAGGACCCCATTTTTGACTATAAATTCGTATGCTTATCGCATAATCTTATACGCGGTGCGGCCGGCGGAGCCATTCTCACGGCCGAACTTTTGGTGCATCAAGGCTACCTTGAGCGCACGGTGAAATGAAGGTTGACACGATGTCACAAGCCATTCGACATTTATCCGATTTATTGAAGCACGTGACCGATGCCGAGGTCGTCCGTTACGGGGACGACCCCGTGATCGAAGGCGTCACATGCGATTCACGCGCCGTTTGTCCCGGCTTCGTGTTCGTCGCGATCCCCGGCGCCATCACGGACGGGCATCGTTACATCGACGATGCGATTCGGAGGGGAGCGGTGGCGATCGTCTGCGAGCGCGATCAAAACCGGGACGACGTCGCGGAGATTCACGTCCCGTTTTCTCGTCGGGCGCTCGCGGAACTCTCGCGCGCTTTTTACGGCTGGCCCGATCGCGATCTCTTCATGATCGGCGTCACGGCCACGAACGGTAAGACGACCACGACGTCCATGATCGAACACATCTTCGAAGACGCCGGCATCCCTACGGCCGTCGTGGGTTCGGTGGCGTATCGTCACGGCGATCGGACGGTGAAATCCACCTTGACGACGCCGGAAAGCACCGACCTGCACGCCATGTTGGCCGACTGGCGCGATGCCATGATCGAGGTCGTCTCGATGGAGGTCTCGTCGATTGCCGAGGCGCAATGCCGCGTCTACGGGATCGATTACGATGCCGTGGCCTTTTTGAACATCACGCCCGATCACATGCCCGATCACGGATCGTTTGAGGCCTATTTTGAGGCCAAATCGCAGCTGATCAACGGTGTGCGTCCCGGCGTGCCCGCGGTCTTGAACATCGATGATCCGCATGTGCGAACGCTCGTCGAGACGACGCCGGGCGTGCCGATCACGATGTCGACGGATCCCGCATCGGGTGCCGATGTCTTCGCCGATCACATCGAACTTCGAAAGGGCGTTCCGTCGTTTGATCTGGTGATTCGCACGCCGTTTCCGACGCGGACGGGGCGGGCGATGCCGGGCTCCGCTCACATCGAATTATCGGTGCCGGGACGCCACAGCGTCTACAATGCGATGGCCGCTTATATTATAAGTACATATTATAATATAAGTTCTGAAAATATCATCGCATCGTTAAAAACGTTTGCCGGCGTGGAACGTCGACTGCAGATCATTTACGAAGGCGACTTTACGATGATCGACGATCACATCAGCGATGAAGACAATACGCGCAAGATGCTGGAAGCGCTGCCGGCGATCGCCGAGGGTGCGCCGGTGCGGATCGTATACGCCATCCGCGGCAACCGCGGGGTCCGGGTCAATCGCGAGGTGATCGCACAGTTCAAAGAACACAGAGATCACGTGAACTGGGCATCGTTCATCGTGACATCGAGCGAGGACGTCGCACGCCAACGCGACATCGTGCATGACGATGAACGGGCGGCCGTGTTGGATGATCTCGAAGCGGCGGGATACGATATCACGTACATGCCGAATCTTGGCGACGCGATCGAGCGCACGTTGGACGGCGTGGAGCCAGGCGACGTCATGGTGTTGGCCGGATCGCACAACATGGATCGCGGCGCGCGCATCGCATTGAATGCGCTCGTTTCGCGGAGGGAAGACCTGGATCGCGATGCGATCTTGGCCGTGTTGGACGGTCGGATCATGGGATAGACCGAGAAAACGTACTTCGTAAAATATAAATTTTACGAAGTTGAAGGGACCCCGTTTGTCGGGGTTCTTTATTTTGTGTGTTTGACGTGATATGCGGTTGAGACGCTTTTTAAACGATCTCCATCGATCCAATGGTCATTTCTGTGCCGTTAAAATGATCCTGACGCAATGAATGATGGACGCATCCGCCTTTACGGCGCAATGATCGGTTCGACCGTTTCGTCCGGGACGTTGTCGCGATAATAACTGTCTTGACCCCAGACGCGTTTCCATTCGTCGAGGTCCTTCAACGGATTGTACACCGCAAACAAGATCAACAATAAAATGACGATCATCAGGGCCGTCAAAATATTTCGCAGCGTGCGTTGACGACGTTCCTGATGAAACTGGCGATTGACTTTGGCGACCGTGGTGTATCCCTTGAGTCGATAAATGCGATGGCCCGTTTTGGCGTCGCTTTGATAGCCGTCGCGCTCGACATGAAACAAACGCGACCAAAACGACCGATCGTGCGAAGAACGTTCGGCGGTTCGTGTCCGTTTGGGACGCGGGTTTTTGGGTTGTCGAGACGGGGTTTCCATCGCGCTCATAATCTCCTTTGCCGTAGCTATTTTATCACATGCCAAGGGCATTTGCACTTGATCATGAACGTTTGTTTTGTTATCCTGAAACCACCAATGGGACGGTGTTTGACAGGCCTTGAGGCTTTGGGAGGAATCATGACCAGCACGTATCCGTTTACACGCGCCAATAAGCATGAAACGCTGGATAGTATTTACGAATATATTTGTAAATATATAACAAATAACGGTTATGCACCGTCGGTGCGTGATATTTGTCGCGGCGTCGGTTTGCGTTCCACCTCGACGGTGTACAGCCATTTGCAACGACTGGTGGCGGACGGACGCATCGAGATGGATGCCGGCAAGCGTCGGGCGATCCGTGTCCCCGCCCTGGAATCGGACGATACGCGGGAGGTCGCGCTGGTCGGTACCGTGACGGCCGGACAGCCCATCTTGGCCACGGAAAACATCGAGCGTACGCTGCCGCTCCCCGCGCATTTATGGAAGGATGCCGACATCATGTTTGCGCTGCGCGTGCGCGGAGACAGCATGGTGAATGCCTCCATCCTGGACGGCGACCTCGTGTTTGTCGCGAAACAGACGACGGCGGACGACGGCGACATCGTCGTCGCGCTCTTGGATGATGAGGCGACCGTCAAGACCTTCTGCGAAAATGCGGATGGCACCTTCTATCTGCACCCAGAAAATGAGGCCTATTCCGATATCCCCTTGAGCCGCGAAGGCACCCGCATTCTGGGCGTCGTACGCGGTTTGATGCGCGTCAAAGTTTAAGTTTTACCGATGTCAGTGTCGGTAACGCGGCGACGCCTGTTGCACGCGCGGATACGCCACATCGGACGCCGTCGGGTGCCAGCGATCTTGGAAGATCAAGTGCAATTCTTCATAGGGTTTGATGCACACAACCGAGGATTTATAGAGCAATTGCTGTGTGTTGCGTGCCATGACGACGATCGATTCCTGATCGAAACCCACAATCCAACCATCGACAATGGACTGATCAAATAATTGGATGACGACGCGAATCTTTTCGCGACGGCAATGATTTAAGAAGGCTTCTTGAATGCGAATCGTTTGACTTAAAGGAACTTTCTTTTCGTGGGATGGCGAAGCCATGGTCGGACCTCCTTCACGGGTTGGTCTTCCCAGCCTAGCCGTTTTGACATGATTTTATTTTGATAAGATCGCAATGGGCGTGATGGGGCCCCTAAGATGATCGATCGCTGCGATCGAGGATGAGCCGATGGAGGTCGTCGCGGCGACGCAGCCACGTCTGTTGTCGTTTGGCGTAGCGACGGGTCGAGCGCTTGATGTTGTCCCGGGCGTCCTCGAGCGAAAGGCGGCCCTGCAAGTAAAGGACGGTATCGCCGTAGCCGATGCCGCGGAAAGCCGGCGTGTGCTCGATGTCCGGATACATGTCCATCAATCGGCGGACTTCGTCGACCAGGCCCCGTTCGAACATGCGATCGACGCGGTCGTTGATCGCTTCGTACAGTTGCGAACGCGGCATCCAGTCGAGCCAATACGCTTGGAAATCGAAGCGCGGGCCGTGTTCGCGCGAACGACGATTGTGTTCCGTTTTCGTCATCCCCGTCTGTCGATACAATTCGAAAAAGCGCCCGATGCGGCGGCGGTCGGTCGGGGCGATTTTTTCGGCCGCCTCGGGGTCCATCGCGCGGATCATCTCCCACGACGCTTCCACGCCGCGACGCTCGATTTCGCGGGCGATGGTTTGTCGCAGCGCTCGGTCGACCGGCACATCGATGAACGTGAGTCCGTCCAGCAAGGCGGAGACGTACTGAACGCTTCCGCCGCAAACGATCATGGGACGTCCCGCATCGAGCAATTGTCGGATCCGCGCCGTGGCCGCCTCCACGTAGGCGGCCACGCTGATCGATTCCGTGGGCTCCACGCTGTCGATGAAATGGTGTCGGACCCGTGCTTGCACGGCTCGGGGGGGCTTGGCCGTCCCGATGTCGAAGTGACGATACACCTGCATGGCATCGCATGAGACGAGCTCCAGACCGCGTTCTTCGGCCAGCCGGGTCGCCATGGAGGATTTACCCGTGGCGGTCGGACCCGTCAATACGGGGATCGCCGGCGCACGCCGTTCGGTCATCCGACGAAAGACGTCGTACAGACGGTCGAAATCGCGTTCGATGTCGTACGTCGTCATTTAAACGATTCTCCCGAAACGTTTCTCCAGTTCCGTTTGGGTGATGCGAATGGCCACGGGGCGTCCGTGCGGACAATGGAACGGATTGGCAACCCGGACGAGCCGCTCGATCAAAAGCTTGGCCTCATCGTACGACAAACGGTCGTGCGCCTTGATGGCGGCCTTGCACGCGATGTCGTGGTAGATCTCCGTGTCGTCGATGTCGTGGCCGCGCTCACGCGCCGTTCGGAGCGTGTCGACGGCCGCCTGAAACGCCCGCACGGGATCCATGGCGGCGCCGCGTCCGCTCATCGGGACGGCGCGCAGGGCGACGGAATCGCCGCCGAACGGTTCGTAGACAAAGCCCATCGCTTCCAGAGCGTCCGCCGCTTCTTCCAACAGGGCCCGTTCCGCGGCGGTCACGGTCACGCGCGTCGGCACCAAGAGTTGTTGCCGCGGCGGCGTGGCATGAGAGCGTTCGCGACGTCGGGCCAACAGCGATTCGTATAAGATGCGTTCGTGGGCGGCGTGTTGATCGATCAGGATGAACGCGTCGCCGTCTTCGATCAGCACATACGTCGAAAACAAAGTGCCGATGATTCTGGCTTCCAAAAGCGAACGCCGTTCATCGTCGAGCGATCGGATCCAGCCCCCGTCCGAATCATCGCGTTGCGGGGGAAGCTTCGCGTCGTCGGCCGCGGGGGCGCCGACAGGGGTCGACCGCTCCCCTTCTTCCGGCCGATCGTCGGTGCGCGGCGCCGCGGCGGCGGATTCCCCGACCGTCACGGTGGGAAATGTCATGTTGACCCGTTCGTATGCGCCGGGCGCGGCGTCGGTCGACCGTGGGGCGTTCGGCGCGGGTGCCGAGGTCAGAGGCGCGGTCAACGTCGTGTCGAACACCTTGCCGGTGCGTTCGAACGTGGCGCGCAGCGCTTGGTAGACGGCACGGAAGACCGCGCGCTCGTCCCAGAATCGCATCTCGGCCTTTTGCGGATGGACGTTCACGTCCAACAAATTTTTCGGGATGTCGAGCGTGACGACGAGTTGCGGGAAGCGCCCCTTCATGAACCAGGTCTTGGAGGCCTCGTCGGCCGCCGCGCGAAGCGTTGCCGACTGAATGACGCGCCCGTTCACGATGAAAATTTGTCGTGAGCGGTTGTGGCGCGAACATTCCGGCGTGGTGACGTACCCCGCCACCCGAACGGGCGGCGTCGGCATCGCTTCGACCGGCACCATGCCCTGAGCCGTGTCTTTGCCGAACACGGCATAAATGGCGCTCAAAAGGTCGTTGTCGCCCGGTGTGTAGAGCACCTCCTCCCCTTTATCGAGCCGCTCCAAATGAAAGGACACATCGGGCCGCGTCAGGGCGACCTTGCCGACCATGTCGGCCAAGGCACCGGCCTCGGCGGTATCGGATTTCAAGAATTTGTAGCGTGCCGGGGTGTTGAAAAACAAATCGTGCACCGCGACGATCGTGCCCGGCGCCATGCCGCACGGCGCTTCCGAAAGGACTTCACCGCCTTCGACCAAGAGGCGGATCCCCTCCCGATCCTCGGCGCGGCGTGTCTTCAATTCCATGCGCGATACGGCCGCGACGGACGGCAGAGCTTCTCCGCGAAAGCCCATGGTATCAATGGTTTGCAGATCTTCCGTCGTCGTCAGTTTGCTCGTGGCGTGGCTCAAGAGCGACAGGCGCGCGTCTTCGGCGCTCATGCCGAAACCGTCGTCGGCGCAGGTAAGCGACTTGATGCCGCCGTTTTCGAAGCTGAGGCGAAGGATGGAGGCGCCGGCGTCCAGGGCGTTGTCGATCAATTCCTTCGCCACCGATGCCGGCCGTTCGACGACCTCGCCGGCCGCGATGCTGTTGATGGTTTGCGTATCCAGTCGTTTAATCGTTGCCATGCTCATGTTCCCTTTCGTCGTCGGTGCCCGTCTGGCGGCGGTGACGTCGCGCCAATTGTTTCAAATCGATCAAGAGGCCGAACGCTTCCACGGGGCGCATGTTATCGACGTCGGCCGTGTCCAGACGTTCGACGATTTCGTCCGCCAGTTTCACCGATTGGGCGCCGCTGAAAAGGTCTTGTTGGCCGTCCATGGGGCGCGCGGCGCGTCGAACGACGTTGCGTCGGCGCTGTCCCGACGACTCAAGTTGCGCCATGATTTCGCGGGCGCGATCGACGACCGACGCCGGTACGCCCGCCAAGGCCGCGACATCGATGCCGTAGCTGTCGCCGGCGCCGCCGGGACGAATCTCATGGAGAAACACGATGTCGCCGTCCTGTTCGGCGACGTCGACGTGTTCGTTAAAGACGCCGTCCAACTCCTTGCCGAGCGCGATCAATTCATGGTAATGCGTCGCAAAGAGTGCGCGGGCGCCCAGGAGTTTTCGGTCGGCGATGAATTCGATGACGGCCCACGCGATGGCCAAGCCGTCGATCGTGCCCGTTCCCCGTCCGATTTCGTCGAGGATCAGAAAGCTTTTCGGCGTCGCCTGTTCGAGAATCGCGGCGACCTCGCTCATCTCCACCATGAACGTCGACTGCCCGCCGGCCAGGTCGTCCGAGGCGCCCACCCGGGTCATGACGCGGTCGACGATGCCGATTTCGGCGGACGCGGCCGGCACGAAACTGCCCATTTGCGCCAACAAGACGATGATGGCCGCCTGGCGCATGTAGGTGGACTTGCCCGACATGTTGGGGCCCGTCAAAATCATGGTTCGGCGGTCGTCGCCGTTCAGCACGAGGTCGTTTTTGACAAAGTCGCCGGCACGGGGCAGCGTCTGTTCGACGACCGCATGGCGTCCGCCGCGAATGATCAGCCGTTCGTCGTCGTAGATGTCGGGGCGGTGGTAATCGTTGCGTTCGGCCGTTTCCGCCAGTGACAACAGCACGTCGAGCCGAGCGAGTGCGCGCGCCGTCGTCTGCAGTTCGGGCAGATGTTGGGCGACGTCGGATCGCAAGGCGACAAAGCGCTCGTATTCCAGGGATTTGAGCTTCTGATCGGCGCTCAAAATCCGATCTTCTTTTTCTTTGAGTTCCGGCGTGATGAATCGCTCGGAGTTCACGAGCGTCTGTTTGCGGATAAAGTAGTCCGGCACTTTATCGAGCTGACCGCGCGAGACGTCGTAGTAATACCCGAAGACGCGATTGTACCCGACCTTCAGATTCTTGATGCCGGTCGCCTCGCGTTCGCGCGCTTCCATGCCGAGGATCGTGTCTTTGCCGTGGCGATTGAGATCGAACAACTCGTCCATCGTCCGGTCGTAGCCGCGCTTGAAGATGCCGCCCTCCGTGATGACGGTCGGCGGATCCTCCGCGATCGCGGCGCACAATTCGTCGTAAAGCGGCGTCAGACAATGGACCGAATCGGCAACTTCGGTCAAGCCTGCCTCCCCGACGTCGGCCAAAAGGCCCTTGACGTTCGGCAATCGTCCCAGGGCCTCTCGCAAGGCCACCAGATCGCGTGGCGTAACCGTCCCCGAAGCGATCCTGCCGGACAATCGCTCGATGTCGTAGAGGCCCGTCAGCGCCTCCTGAAGCGATGTGCGCAACATGAAGCTGTCGTACAGCGCTTCCACCGACCGCTGACGGCCGAGAATGGCGGAGCGATCGATCAACGGCTGTTCGAGCCAGGCGCGGAGCAATCGGCCGCCCATGGCGGTCTTCGTGCGATCGATGGCCCACAGCACGCTCCCGCGACGTTTTCGGTCGCGGATCGTCTCGGTGAGTTCCAAATTAAATCGCGTGGCGCGATCGAGTTGCATGAATGCGTGCACCGTGTACGGGCGGATCTTTTGGAGATGCTTCGGCATCTGTTTCTGCGTCGCCTCCAAATAGGCGAGCAAGGCGGCCGACGCACGCGGCCACACGAGGGCGCCCTCGTCGAACTCGAGGCCGCGGTCGCGGGCGGCGTCCAAGGTGAAAACGTCGTCCGGCAAGACCGTCATCGTCCGCTCGTTGCGTTCGATCCAGATTTGAAAGCGTCTGTTTTCGGCGAAGGTCGCGTTCACCACGAATTCGACGGGGTTTAGGCGCGCCAACTCGTCAAACAGTTCCGCTTCGGCTTCGCCGGAAAGCATTTCGGTGGTCTCAAAGCGGCCGGAGGATACGTCGCAGGCGGCCAGTCCGTAGGCATGACTGAACTGTCCGATGGCGCACAGATACTGAAATTGATCGGCGATGAGCGATTGCGGATCGGTCTGGGTGCCGGGCGTCAACACGCGCACGACTTGGCGTTCCACCAATCCCTTGGCCGTGGCGGGATCTTCCACCTGATCGCAGACCGCGACTTTGTAGCCGCGCGACAACAGGCGTTTGACGTAGTTGTCGGCGGCATGATGCGGGACGCCGCACATCGGCGCGCGTTCCTCCAGGCCGCATTCGCGGCCGGTCAGGGCCAACTCCAGTTCCCGCGACGCCGTCAGCGCATCGTCAAAGAAGAGCTCGTAAAAGTCTCCGAGTCGGAAAAAGATCAAACAGTCCGGGTATCGCTTTTTTTCCTCGACCAATTGCCGCATCATAGGCGTCAGGCGGTCGATGTCGACGTTGTCGAAGGTCAACGACATGCGGTCCCCTCCATGGAGAAAGCCCCCACCCGTTCAATCGCGACGTCCACCCAATCGCCCGGCGCGGGCGGCGTCCGATCGTCGGGTACGGTGAAGTTGACCAATCGACTGTCGCGCGTGCGGGCCGACAAGACGGCGGGATCGCGTCGACTCGGACCGTCGACGAGGCAGGTGACCGTTTGGCCGACAAACCGCTCGTTCGAGGCAAGGCTGAGTCGGTTTTGGAGGTCGACGAGTCGCTCGAAACGCGCCTGAATCGTCGCGCGGTCGTTCACATCGATCATCTCGGCCGCGGGGGTGCCGACGCGGGGGCTGTAAATGAACGTAAAGGCCGCGTCAAATTGCGCCGCCTCCATGACGCGAAGCGTCGCTTCGAAATCGTCGTCCGTCTCGCCCGGGAAGCCGACGATCAAGTCGGTCGTGATGGAGATTCCGGGACGGGCCGCACGCAATCGGTCCACGAGCTTCAGGTAACGGTCGGCCGTGTAACGGCGATTCATGGCTTTCAAGATGCGATCGCTGCCCGATTGCAAGGGCAAATGGATGTGCGGTTCCACCGTCGAGGTGCGTCCGATCACCTCGATCAGTTCATCGGACAAATCTTTCGGATGCGAGGTCATGTAGCGTACGAGATCGATGCCGGGTACGGCGGCGACCGCCTCCAACAATTCGGCAAACGTCGGATGCGCCCTCCCCTTCCGTCGAACGTCGTTGCCGTAGGAGTTGACGTTTTGCCCCAACAGCATGACCTCGACGGCGCCTGCCTCGGCGGCGTCGGTGACGTCTCGGAGGATGGCGTCGTACGATCGGCTCACCTCACGGCCGCGCGTATACGGGACAATGCAATACGAACAGAAATTATTGCATCCCGTCATGATGGTGACGAGCGCGCGGTGGCGTCGGTCGCGGATGGGCGGGGCGCCCATGTAAAACGGGTCGGACGTGCGATCGGTCCAATCGCGCACCGTGCGTCGATCGTCGGCCGTCACCGCGTCCGCCAAAGCTTCCGGGAGCAGGTCGACGGCGCCGGCCCCGAGCATCACATCGCAGTACGGGAACGTGGTGCGGAGCGTATCGCGGTGTACGGGCTGCGCCATCATGCAGCCGAAGACCACGATGATCGGTCGGCCGGTGCTCTGTTTCATGGATTTCAGACGACCGACGTGTCCGAAGAAACGATCGTCGGCGTTCGCGCGCACGCTGCACGTATTGAACAAGGCGATGTCGGCCTCGAACACGGACGGCGCGGGCACCAAACCCGCCGCCTCCAAAAGGCCGGCCGCGCGTTCGCTGTCATGATCGTTTTGTTGACATCCGAACGTTTCGATGGCATAGGTGGGCATGCGGCCCTCGGACGCCTGCACGTCCAAGCACCAGGCCACCAACGCATGCCATGCCGCACGACGATCCATCGTCTCGCCCCTCATCAATCTTTGCCCCGAGATTCACCCAAATATTTGGGCACGACGAACGGTTCGGTTTCCTGGGCTTCCCGTGAGATCCGACGCGGTTTTCTCGGCGGCATCGAACCGCGTTCGGACGACGCGGTCGAACGTGCCGGGCGGTTGCGACGCGTCGGACGCTTGATCCGTTCCGAGGTGAGCGCGCGACGACGCTTGCGGCGTGCGACAACGGTCGTTTTGACGGCAATTTCGGGGCGCAACGCAAAGGCGCGCAGATTGCCCGCATCGTTCATGTCGGCGAAAAAGGCCATCTCGGAATAGTCGGGCGATCCGAGCGGATTCACGAATTCAATCGCCAAATACAGACGCCGCGCCGTTTGGGGATGGCGCGCAAAAAACGCGCGTACGGGCGCGAGACGGGGCGTGACGTCTAACTCCATGGCCGCGCCGAGTTGCGCATCGTTTTGTTTTTTCAGGGCGTTGCCGTAAAACAGGGCGATGTGTTTGACTTTTTCCAACGGAATGATGCGTGAGATCGAAGGATCCTCGATCACGAGCTCGTCGCGCCGCGTGATGAACAAAAACAGCGGGCGCCCGATCATGTTGGGGATGCCGGAGACCGCAAAGAGGCTGCCGCCCCATTTGGCCTTGCGATCGCGAATCTCACGCCGAATGCGCAGCGTCGACTGCACCGATCGCACCTGTTTCCAGACGATGCCCGCCAGCGATGACGCCATCAGGATGAAGCCGGACGTCAAAGATAACGTCCCCTGCCATGTCAGGAAGAGGGCGCATAAAAAGATGAGGATCAGGGCGATGATCATGGCCGACCCCTCACCGCTACGGCGTTGCATCGGCGCGCAAACGCACGATGACCTCGCCGGTGTTTTTGTAGATGTGGTGACTCGGCACGTTGCGTCGGACGGAGGACAGCGGGTACACGAGCGCGTGTTCACCGATGAAGACGCCGGGGTTCAGCACGCTGTTGCAGCCGACTTCGACACGCTCGCCGACCATGGCGCCGATTTTCCTTCGTCCCGTTTCCACCGTGCCGTCCTCCAAACGAACGACGATGTTCGCACGATCGGAGCGAAGATTCGACGTGATGACGCCGGCCCCGAAGTGGGCCCCTTGCGCCAGGATGCTGTCGCCGACGTAGTTGTAATGCGGCACATCGACCGATTGGATCAACAGCGCATTTTTGATTTCGGTTGCCGTGCCGACGACCGAATCGGCGCCGATGTAGGCGCTGCCGCGAATGAAGGCGCCGGGACGAATCTCCGCCCCTTCCCCGACAATGACGGGGCCGCGCAACGTCGCGTACGGGTGCACGTTCGCCGTCTTCGCCACCCAAATATCTTCGCCGCGCCGCTCAAAGCGTTCGTCCGACAATTGGGCGCCCAGCGCACGGATGAACTCGGCGATGCCGTCCAACATGTCCCACGGAAATTCCGAGGGTTCAAACAAGGGATGGAGCGGATGGCGACCGTCCACATGGAAAAAATGATGGGTCTTGATGTGCTCAAGAAGCATGAGATTACGTCCTTTGCAAAGGTGATTTATCCGCCGCGAACGATGAAGAAGTACCCGATCAGCGCCGCGACGACCAAAACGACCAAGGCGACGGGAATGATGACCAGCAGGGCCGCGAGGATCATGGCGAGCGTGTCGCCTTTTTCGATGACGTTTTCGATTTCGTTGTTGTCGTAGGCGCGCTCGCGGTCGCCGCGACGACTTTTTTGAAGTTCGATGAAGCGGTCAAATTTACGTTTGAAAATCATGACGCGTGGCCTCCCTTCTCGATCGGTGATGGTCTTTTAGCATTATAGCCGATCGCCCCCCATTTCTGAAAATAAAACACGTGCGTCACCGTTTGCAAAGCGAAGCGCCGGCAGAACGCCGGCGCCTCGATCGTGTAAAAAGGGTCCTGGCTTTAGTTATAGCCCAACCCCGTAGGTAACTTGTGGTGACACGCGACAAAGTGGCCGTCGCCCAAATCTTCGAACTCGGGAATGACGTGTTCACAGATGTCGGTGCAGTACTTGCAGCGCGTATGGAACTTGCAGCCTGACGGCGGATTGACGGGACTCGGAATGTCTCCCTCCAAAGGAATCATCTCGCGGTCGTCGTCGAGGTCCGTCGTCGGAATGGCGCTCATCAACGCGTGTGTGTACGGATGACGCGGGTTCGCGAAGATATCGACCGTATCGGCCAACTCGACAATGTTGCCGAGGTACATCACGGCCACGCGGTCGGAAATGTACTTGATGACGGACAAGTCATGCGTGATGAACAGGTACGTCAAGTTTTGTTGATCCTTCAGATCCTTCAACAAGTTGATGATC
This sequence comes from Saccharofermentanales bacterium, assembly GCA_050945495.1. Lineage (GTDB taxonomy): Bacteria > Bacillota > Clostridia > Saccharofermentanales > DTU023 > UBA4923. The sequence continues at coordinate 7,352 of JBMNTA010000008.1, read as the reverse complement.
TGCGATTGAATCGAGACGTCCAACGCCGAAACGGCTTCGTCGCAGACGACGAATTTCGGGTTGACCGCCAGCGAACGGGCGATGCCGATACGCTGACGCTGACCGCCGGAGAATTGGTGCGGGTACCGGTAGATGAAGTACCCTTGCAAGCCGGCGTCGTCCATCGTCTTCAGGATGTGGTCACGCATGCGTTCGTCGTGGCGCTTGTACATGTTATGCGCAAGCATGCCTTCGCCGATGATGTTGGCCACCGTCATCCGTGGGTTCAACGAAGAGTACGGATCCTGGAAAATCATTTGCAATTCGCTGCGAAGCAAGCGGATCTCGTTGTACGTCAGACGCGCGAGGTCGATGCCGTCGTCGCGCATGGCTTCGTATTTTTCAAACAGCGGATCCCCTTCGTGCTCCTTGCGAAGCGCCACCAGTTTCTTTTCCGATTCCTTCAGCTTGTTTTCGAGCGCGGCGATTTTTTTGTCGAGCGTCTTCATTTTCTCGTCGCTCTTATCGCGTGTGCGTTCCGCCGAAGGTTTCGACTTGCCCTTCTCCTTCGCCTTCTCGATCTTAAAGACGGCGTCGTCATAGTTCATCTTGGCTTCGTCTTTTTCGATCTTGAGGTCGCGAATGTCGCTGCTGATGTTGAAGACGTGCGAATAGGCCTCGATGACCGGATCCAAGTTCTCGCAGACCACGAGACCGCCGACCACTTTGGTCATGTCGAACAGCGCATCGTCTTCGACCGTCTGCGCATGCTTCAGCTCCGCAAGTTTCGCGAATTTCTCCTTGGTGTCTTCCGTCAATTGATCGTATTCCGCCTGAAGGGTTTCGCGATGATGCTTGGCTTTCAAATAGTGCTTGCGCAATTTCTCGAGCTTTTTGATCGTCTGTTTGACATAGCGCGGGGCCAGCTCGTGCTCCGTTTTACCGTAGTAGAGCGACCGACCGTCGGTCTGACGATACAGCTGCAGAATGGTTCGACCGAAGGTCGATTTGCCGCAACCCGATTCGCCGACGAGTCCCAACGTCTCCCCTTCGTAAATGTCCAGGGTGATGCCGTCGTTCGCTTTGACGAACGCTTTCTTCCCGACGGGGAAATATTGCTTGAGATTTATAATCCTGAATAATACTTTTTTATCATTCGAATTTTCCATCTTCACGCGCCTCCTTATCGGGGTAGAAACAACGGATCTGCTGCGTTTCGCTGATCCGGACCAATTCCGGCTCTTCGGTCAAGCAGCGTTCCTGACAGTATTTGCAACGAGGGGCAAACTTACAGCCTTCCGGCAGACGGAGCGGATGCGGCACGGCGCCCGGAATCGCTTCCAAGCGCTGATTGGCCGGCGTATCGAGACGCGGCACCGAGACAAGCAATCCTTCCGTGTACGGGTGCTGATATTTGGGGTTGCCGAAAATGGTGGTATTCGGCGCCATCTCCACCACCTGCCCGCAGTACATGACGGCGACGTCGTCGGCCATCTGGCAGATAACGCCCAAGTCATGCGTGATGAACAGGATGGCGGTCTGTTTTTCTTCCTGCAAGTCGTTCATGAGCTTCAGGATCTGGGCCTGAATCGTCACGTCCAGCGCCGTCGACGGCTCGTCCGCGATCAAAATACGCGGCTTACACGCGAGCGCCATGGCGATCATGACGCGCTGGCGCATACCGCCCGACAGTTGGTGGGGGTATTGTTTGGCCACGACTTCGGGGTTCGGAATCCGGACGTCCTTCAACATGTCGATGACGCGTTTTGCGGCTTCCTCTTTGTTCATCCCCTGGTGAATCATGAACGGTTCTGAAACTTGACGTTCCACCGTAAAGACGGGGTTTAAGCTCGTCATGGGCTCTTGGAAGATGACGGAGATATCGTTGCCGCGGATGTCGTACATCTGTTTGGTCGTGTATTCCGTCAACTCCTTGCCGTCCAGCTTGATGCTGCCGCCGGCGATGTAGCCGTTGGCGTCCAACAGCTGCAGAATGCTCATCGCGGAGACCGTTTTACCGGATCCGGACTCGCCGACGATGCCCAGCGTCTTGCCTTTTTCGACGGCGTACGAGACGCCGTTGACCGCTTTGACGGTGCCGTGTTTCGTTCTGAAAAATGTCTTAAGATCTTTAACTTCCAATAGTGCCATGATTCCCCTCCTAGCGTTCCACGGACTTCGGATCCATGGCGTCACGGAGCGCGTCACCGATCATGTTGATGCAGACCGTGCACAGACCGAAGATTGCCGCCGGGAAGACCCAACGCCACCAGTATTGCTGGATGACGATGGAGTTGTTCGCACCGCTCAAAAGGTTGCCCCATGTCGGTGTCGGCAGCGGAATACCGAAGCCGAGGTACGACAGCGTCGATTCCGTCAACATGCACGTTGCAAAGTCGAGCGTCATACTGACGAGCAGGATCGAGAAAATGTTCGGCATGATGTGTCGGAAGATGATGCCACCTTCGCGAATGCCCATGGCTTTCGCGGCCGTGACGTACTCCATCTCGCGCTGTGCGAAGAACTGCGCACGCACCAAGCGGCACGTGCCGACCCAGCTCAACACGCCGAGCACGACCATGATGAGGTACATTCTCTGCTGCGGGTTCATGCGTGATCCGATAACGGCCGACAAAATCATGGCAAACGGGATGAACGGCAAGCCGCCGATGATCTCCGCGATACGCATGATCAGCAAGTCCACCTTGCCGCCGAAATAGCCGGCCAGACCGCCGAGGATGATGCCGATGATGGTCGCGATGATGACGGCGATGGCGCCGACCAACATCGTGACACGACCGCCGTTGATGATGCGGGTCAACATGTCACGTCCGAGGTCGTCCGTGCCGAGCGGGAACCCTTTGAGGCCCCACGTCACGAGACCGCCGTCTTCCGTGATGGCGTAGTTCTGGAAGTCGCCGAGGTACAAATCGACGATGCCGGAACCGGCTTTGGCGGGAACGTTCGATTGTGCAAAGGAGTTGTCGCCCCAGCTCACGACCGAACCGTCTTCGCAGAGCACGCTGTAATGGAATCGACCGCCCTCGATGCGGATCGGTTTCGATTCGAATTCAGGCACATCTTTTTCATTGCGCTCCGCCGTGCCCCAGACATAAACCTTGCCGTCACTCGTGAGTCCCGCCATGGTTTTGGAGGTCGCGGCGACGTCGACGGTATTGCCTTGCAAGAGTTCTTCCGGGATCTTTGAGAACGGCGATCCCTTCGACTTAAAGCCGGGGTACGACGCATTGCCGTCTTTCAACAGCGCGACGTACTCGTTGGACGTAAAGTCGACTTTGGCAATGTTGTCTTGATACTTTTTGCGGACTTTCAAGTCCATGTTGTTGGCGTTGCCCCAGAGGTACAAGTGGCCGTTGGCGTCCACCGCCGCGCTGCATTGGTTGCCGGCGGTCAGTTGGACGACGTCCCACTTATTGCCGGCCTGCATCGCGCCGAACATTTCCGGCGTGAGCCGGTCTTGTCCCAAGTTGGTGTTGCCCCAGAAATGGAGCTCGCCGTCGGTGTCCAAGGCAACGACGTGGTCCGTGCCCGCGGCAATCAGTTCCAAGTCGGCTTTTCTGACGTCGTCCGGCACATTCTTCAAGTTGATGGTGTCCGACACGCGTGTGTGGCCCCAAACGTAAATGTGTCCGTCGTTGTCGATGCCGAGTCCGAACGTGCTGCCGGCGGTCAGGTCACGAATGTTGTCCTGCAGCTCCTGCGGGACTTTCATCATGTTGAAGCCCGGAGGAATGTGAATCAGCTGCGAATCGTGCTCGCCGAGGTTCAAGTGAAAGAACGACGGGCCGATCAGAACAAACAGCAAAATGACGAGGAAGGTGATGACGCCGAAGCGCGCCGTGTGCTTCTTAAAGAAGTTTTGCGCGACGATTTGCAAAGGCGTCTCGATGATTTCGTCGGCCGGAATTTCGATGTCGTGCTTATGTCTGAAGTTGCTTCGGAACCAGCGACGAAGGGTGCCCTTCTTCTTTTTTGTTTCAGCTTGAGGGGCTTCTTGATGGTTTAAAACGTTTTTATCTTGTTCTTTGTCTTTCATGTCGAGCCCCCTTTCTACTTGTCGACGCGGACACGCGGGTCCACAAGTCCGTAGCTCAAATCAATGAGCAGCGCGCCCAACAGCGAGACCACCGTGTAGAACATCTGAATGGCCAAGACGAGCTCAAAGTCACGGTTGTTGAGACCGAGCCAGTAGAGCTTGCCCATGCCGTTCAAAGAGAAGGTGTTCTCGATGATGACGGAGCCGCCGAAGATGCCCAGGAACCAGCCCAGGATACTCGTGATGACGGGCAACAGAGCGTTGCGCCATGCGTGCGAGTAGATGACGACTTTTTCGCGCAGACCTTTGGCACGCGCCGTGCGGATGTAATCGGTGCTCAACGCTTCGATCATGGATGAACGCACGTAACGTGTCATGCCGCCCAAGGACGCGAACGTCATGACGATGACCGGCAACAAGATGTGATACAGGCGGTCAACGAATTCTTCCCAGCCGTTCGCGTACGTCATGCCGGGCGTTTTCGACCCCATCAGTGGGAACACACGCCACAGGACGACAAAGAAGTACATGAAAATCAAAGAAATGATGTAAATGGGAATGCTGTATCCCAGAATGGTCAAGGTTTGAATACTCGTGTCAAACTTCGAGCCTTTGTGCACGGCACAGTGAATGCCGAGCGGGATGGTGATGCCCAAAGCGGCGATCGTCGAAAAGATGTTGATGAACATCGTATTCTTGATCGGCTCTTTGATGGCGTCGACAACATCGCTCTTAAAGTATTCGGAAAATCCGAAATATCCCTGGAGCATACCGTGCAACGAACCGTCGGTCTTAATCATTTGAGGTTCCGGATCCAGGGTATACCCTTCGGGTACGTACGTCTGCACCACTTTATACGTGTCGTGGCGCGTCTTCTGTCTTGCAATCCCCTCTGCATTCGTTTCGATCGTACGGAATGCACGCTCTTCCAATTTGCCGGAAGGCTTGCGCTCCGTAATCATGATGGTGTATTTGGCTCCCTTAATCGGATTGCCCTGTGCATCTTCCGCATGCACAACGATCTCACCGTAAGCGGGATACAAACCCATCCATTTCAAATAACGCATGAAAAGCGAGTCGTCGAGACCCAATTCTCTGCGTAAATCTCGATACATTTGTTCGTATTCATCGGGACGTAGTGTATCTTTCAAAGGCTCCAATTGTGCACGCGCCGGGTCCACCGGAATGAGGTTGTAGAGCGAGTACATCAATAGGGAGACAATAAAGAATACGATCACGATGTAAACAATACGCTTAAGGACGTATTTGCCCACGGACGACATCCTTTCTACACGAATTAAACGTTGAAATGGGGGCGGCAACTCGATGCCGCCCCCTTCTCATGACTTAAAGCGGAAATCCACTCAGTCGATTTTTATACGGTTCGATTAGCCTTCCGGACGGACCGTCGCCGCAACGATGGCATTCTCGAAGCTCCAGAACGGGTTCATCTCGAAGTTGTCGAGCCAGTCGGGGATGATCGTCACGTACGTGTTGGAGTACAGCGGAATCTCCGGCAGGAGTTCGTTCCAGCGTTTGATGTATTTCTTCCAAATGTCGAGGTAAGCCTCGTCATCGCCCGCGGGCACGCCGTAGACCATATCCATCGTCAGCTTGTCGATCTCATCGTCGAACAGGTAGTTGACGTTCCAGCCGTCGGCAACCATGTCAGGATCCTTCGTGAAGGAGTAGGACATGTCATAGTTCGGGTAGAAGTTGGTGGCCAAGTTGTACATGGAGTACTTCGGCACGCCATACTGTTCACCGACCGACGAGTCACGGTACATGTAGTTCAACAGCTCTTCGAAGGTCACTTCGGTGCGGTTGATCTTCATGCCGGCTTTCGCCGTCGTATCTTTCTCGGCGAGCATAACTTTCAGCAGCTCGGAGACGGTGTTGTTCTCGGTCGAGAGCCATTCAAACTCGAGGGCCATCAGGATGCGGCCGTCGTCGAGTTTCACCACGTACGGGAAGTCACCGGCTTCTTCAGCGGTCACTTGTTTGTAACGCAGGCCCGAGCCGGGGTATTCGTTACCGTCTTCGCCGAGCGTCCAGCCGCCCTCTTCGAGGACTTTGATCGCTTCGTCGAGGCTGAAGGGGTATTTGTCAAGGTTGTCTTCCAGCCACTCTTCGGAATCTTTGTACATCCACTGAGCAACGCCGTACGGGCCGTGAACCAGGCCGCCCCAGCCCTTCGTGAACGCTTGGGCGAACTCCGGACGGTCGAGCAGGTGCGCGACCGCGTGACGGACCTCGACGAATTGCGTCGGCGAGAAGTCGCATTGGAACATCAGTTTGCCGTAGCCGGCGCGGTCATATTGGATGTACTGCGCACCGATTTGGTCTTTGATGTCCATCGCGGTGTTGATCTCATCACCGTCGGTGATGTTTTCATAGATGTTGAAGACGTGGGTCTTCAGAGCGTCGGCCCAAGTTTCTTGTTCGGCCTTGACGATGACGATCTTCTCGATCGAAGGCTTGTCACCGTATTGGTCGCCCTTAAACTTGTCGTTGATCACGAGCGTCGCTTGTTTGGACGAGTCGTCGTACTCTTTCAGCGTGTACGGACCGGCCGAAACGCGATCGTCGGATTGGAAGCGCTCCGCTTTGACATTTTCTTCGATGTTTTCGAGCGTGAAGTTCTCACTGAAGTAGCAGCCTTCGCCGTCATCGAGGATATCGATGTCTTCGCCAAACCAACGTTTGTAGTGCATCGGGGACGCACCCGCGTAGGTGATGTCGTAGTAGTAAGGCAGCTGTTCGGCAACGATCTGGAAGCTGAACGTGTATTCATCCAACAGACGAATGCCCTTCACGGTATCGGCTTCGCCCTTCTTGAATTCTTTACCACCGACGATCGAAAGGAACGCACTCGATTTGCCCTTCATATCGGAGAGTTCTTGCGTGCAGCCGAACAGCGTCCCGGCGACGAAGTCTTTCGCCGTGATGGGATCACCGTTGTTGTACGTCAAGTCGTCATGAATGGTGATTTCGAAGGTCTTGGTGCCATCTTCGTGCTCTTCCGTCTTGTACTCTTTGACGACGCTTTCGTTCACGACATACTTCGCTTCTTTGTTCGAAACGACGGTGTCGTAAGCATCGATCAAACCACGGATCATGGCGTCGGTGGCGTTGTTCGTCCACAGCGCACGGCCCCAGTCACCGCTGATTTCGGTGCCGGAACCCAGGATAACCGTACCGTAGTTCGGGTCGGACGATTTCCAAGGCTCTTGGGGCGGATCGGTCGCATCCGGCTCGGTCGCATCGGTCTCCGGCGTGTCAACCTTGGGTTGAGTCGTGTCCGGTTTATCGACGT
>JBMNTA010000007.1:0-58327 GCA_050945495.1 Saccharofermentanales bacterium | reverse complement strand
CTCTATTAAATACTTTTAACCATCATTATATTATTATATTTTGTTCCATCCTTCAAAATGAAAGCATTGGGCATTTCTCCAACTTTGATGAATCCAATTTTCTCATAAAGAATCCGGCCTCTTTCATTACCGGAGAAATAATCCAGTTCAAGTTGAGAAAGTCTCCATTCCTTAGCATAGTCTTCGAGACATAGAAGCATTTTCTTTCCCAGTCCTAAGTTCCAAAATTCTTTCAGCACCGTAACCGCGACATTTCCTCGATGTCGCATTTTTCTTTTTCTCGATCTTGAAATCTGGGCATTGGCAATCAATCTTCCATCCATCTCAGCTACAAGCATAAGCATATTTTCAGATTCATTAAAACCTTTTATCAGCATCTCTTCCTGTTCAACCGTCAAGGTTATTTCTTCCGGATAAGAATGCAAAAAGTCAGATTCTCCCATAACGGTTTTCAAATATTCAACCGTTTCTGCAGCGTCCTTTACTTCAATCTCGCGAATTATGCAAAGTCTACCATCTTTCAATGCAAAGTTTTCCGGTGTAAATTTCATGGATATCCCTCACTGACTCTGTATTTCGGTTGTTGTCTTTTTGAAGACAGATTTGAAAATGATCATTTGAATAGGCATACGCTTCAAATTGCCGGCTTAACTTTCGATGATGCATGTGATTAAATCCAGCACCTTATCACGACACATATTATGTCTGATTAAATCGTTCCATAGGCTAACATTCGGCCATAAAAACAAATCCACAATTTTCCTGTAATCATCCCATGCATTTTTTTCATGCTTATCCGGCTCATAGAACTTGAATATATGAAATAGCAAGTGTTCACGATAGTTCGTCATTTTTTTATAAATCTCTTTTGCCGTAAGATTCTCAAAATCAGCCATCGATAAATCATACCTTGTTTCATTGAGAATATTGTTAATATTCACTTCCGTGCCGGCCATATTAAAATCAATGAGGCCTGCAAATTTGCCATGATCCAGCAGAATATTGGTTGCATTAAGATCGCCTTGTATTGAACATTTTCTTAATTGGGGCCATGCTTTTTTGATTCTCTTTCTACAGCACGTATTAAGTTCATCCAGTTGAGAAATTAAATCAGATTGGTTTACGGATAATAAAGCTTCTCTTAAGAGGCGATAATTTTCTTCTTTTTCATCGATCTCTTCATCCCAAGCCGCTAATTCAATAATGGACCACATACTGTATCTGCTCATCAAATCTTTATTTGTATTCAATCTCATATATTTTGCGGTCTTTTCTAAAACGTCAATCTTCACTTCCTCGGAATAATTATCAAAGTCAGCACTTTCATACGGGGCATATTCCTCTGTCCACGCAAGGAATTCCCGTCCCTCAAAGCAAAATTCATATAGATAATAACCGTCTGACGCCGGATGGTATCTCGGGGCATAAATACCGCTCTTATTATAGTTTTCGATAACTTTCCTGAGCTCAAGAAAAACAGCCTGATTTAAATCGTTTTTCGAATGAATCTTGATAATCCAATCCTTATTGACATAAAAATTAATTCGGATATCACTTAGGCCATGACTCGTATCACTGCAAAAGGTGATCGCTGGGTCGTCGATCTCAAAATAATCACAGACTTTAAGAAGCAGATTCGAGTCGCTTTTTATTTTTTCTGCTGTTGTTTCATAATCCATGATCCGTATCCCTCTACATTTCATTTTCATCCATACTGACATACAACATGCTTTTTTACCAAGTTCGATAAGTCAAACAAATCAATGCATTTTCTGACAGCAGAAGCCTTGAATATCAGGTTTTTCAGATTTTTCAGAGCAATAAAATCTCCGCTACGGATCATGGCAACGGAGTTTTCTTGGCATCCTACGCCAAAACGAATACAAACTACACGAATAGGTGCATGGGTGCATGTGGGTGCAAAGGGAGAATGGCTGATTTTGTTTCGTGTAGTTAATTCAGAGTTTCGTATCGCTTGTATGGCTTTCGTGTAGATTGTTTGGGTTTCGTGTCGCTTGTTCAAATGCAAAAAAGCCCCGCAGTTCAATCTCGCTTGAGATCGAACAGCAGGGCGTATTTTTGGTCCGTCGTCAGAAAATCTGTTGGCTATTCTAGGTTTGAGGGGCGGAAAGTGTCGAGCTCCTCAATCCGTTCTATCGACTCCATGCTCTTATTAACAACTTCTTTACGCCGTCGCAAAAGCTCCTAGTACGAACCTTATCTAACTTTCGCACAAAAATTTGTCCACACCCCCAAGGTCAATCTGGCAAATGCTCTGAATTGATCTTAAGTTTTAACAGGGCCAAGTCTTTGCCAAAATCAGCTCCAAATAATGGATGAACCTCAAACGTCTTATTACACGCAATATCGCTCACCAGAAATGGATCACTAACGGACTTGCGCGAAAACGAGATTCGCACAATACCGTCTTCTGTGTAATGGAAGGTATCAAATTTTAAGATGGGGTTATCAGCGCCAAGATCGTCTCCTTTAGGTAGCGAAATAGAAGTAATCGGGTCAATCGCTGCAACTTGTTTTATGGTCGCACCCATCGTAATACCCTCAAAATCTTTCGCAAAAAGGCGTTTGCTTATCCGTAATTCCATTCCGGCAGTTGACCAGAGCGCGTCTTCTGAAGCGGGCTTATAATCAGGAGGCATCTCATCCTGATTCGCACGTCTAAAAAATACATAGGTGTAATAGGTTCCAATGTTCGGGTCAACTTGGCGAAAGACGACATACATCGTGTTGTCATTGATCTTATGAGTCAATTCAACGGGATACGCATTTTTTATTTGATCCAGACTTACAATCGCACAGGATTTTCCCCACAAATACGTGCCATTAAACATGGCAGGAGTCATGAGAGGCTCATCAATCGTTTTCGTAATTAATTGATCTAGCTCACCGGTCATATACTCCTCGGCAATATCAGAGGTTGATGACAATCCGTCAGCGGCAACATGATTTATATCGTTTTGTAGTATGTGTACCAGAGCAAAACCCGCAACAACAACAGCAACTACTAACATCGCTGTAAACAAGCATTTCAATGATTTCGGCATGTCTATATCCTCCGTATAGATGTTATCCACGATGCCTAAGTTCTCATAGACAGAGACATTACCAACAAACTGCTTTCATTTCTGTAACTTCGATGATGATGTGATTGTTATCCATTTTTGATTGCGCAGTACACAGTAGCACTTGAGTAAAAATTTACTGTGTCTGCAAGTTTCCATCCATCCGACGAGTTGGCTGTTGACGGGTTTAAGACGTTCCCCGGTACCATTTCTGATGCTACATACCAACCATGTTTATTATACTCTTTCTCATTATTGGCGCAATACCAGAAATGATAGTCATACCCATATTCCTGATTCACACCTAAAAAGATCAAATAAAATAGTGCTTTTCCCGCTCCTTCTAATGCCTCATACGATCTTAATTCGTCCTTTCCACTGTTTCTCAATAAGGGCATTGACATATTGGCTGCGATTTACCAACCTCATAAGGCCAACCTCGCTTTCGTAATTCAATCATAAAAATGACTGAGTTCCGAAAGAGTAGAAGAAAGAATAACTTTAGAGATAAACGCCGCTTTAACAGCACCTGGCTAATAAATATACATGACAAACTCAAAGAGAGCGATGTCCGTTTCAATGATAAGCTCTGGATCAGCTTTATCGATTATGTGACCTTGCCTAGTGACGGCAGGAAAGCATTAATATTTCATCTGCGGAGTGATGACAATATATTAATCTTGCTTGTCTGACGAGACCAGAGCGTACTGTGCGTGGAATCTGAAGTTCTTGACTAATGTAACCGGAAGCCATTCTTCTAAAAACAAAAAATATTCGGTATGCTCGATTCGCCAAATGTCCTAATACCCATTCGATACATCGCCTTGGCATGGATTCTGTCGTGCCAAAGGAATCTGCGCAGAACCTTTCTTAATGACCATAACTCACCATAGCTGCCATCAAACACGCCAAGGTCAAGATAATTGGGAAGCGTTTCGAGTTCCTGAAACCCCTTTTGCGACATTCGACAATGTTCCCTGCATTGTCAACATCGACTCCCAGCTCCCCAAAATAATAAGCATTTACATTTTTCGTGTGTTGATACATTTCTTCTGCTGTGCGAGGGGCACTCCCATAAAACGTTTTTCTTTCAGGTAGAACTGTATGGTGTTTGTCAGGAAAAGCCTCATAAAGTGATAGAAAATCCTCTGCTGATTTCATCACCGGATCTCTTTGTTTTGTATAGTCATCTACTGATAGAGCAAGGCACTCCGTTTCAAAAAGTACATCACTATCCGCATCGTATATCTTTAAGTCAGATTCTTTTTCTTGAACAATAGCAACATCTAGGTTTAATGGAAAAAGATTTTTGCACCCTATTTCCACAAAATGCACCCTTGCTCTCAAGATTTGCACCCATATTTTTATTTTTGTACCCGGCGCTAAGTAAAATCAAACAAACTACTCGAAACAAAAGTGTTTCGTGTAGCTGGTTTACGAAAAATCGGAGTAAGCAGAAAAGGACAAAATTCGTGGCTCCAAGCTGCTCCTTTGCACCCTTTCATTATTTTCAGAGTTTGAGTAAAATCCTTGAATATCCGGTGTTTCAGATTAATAAAAAACTCCGCCACGATTGTATCCGTAACGGAGTCCTTTTATGGAGGTACCACCCGGATTTGAACCGGGGAATAGAGGTTTTGCAGACCTCTGCCTTACCACTTGGCTATGGTACCGATATGAAAAGACCGGCGCGATCGCGCCGGTCTCATTTGGAGCGGGATACGAGATTCGAACTCGCGACTTTCACCTTGGCAAGGTGACACTCTACCACTGAGTTAATCCCGCATGATCGTGGCGACGCTTAGGTCTGTCACTCGCGCCCGCTCATATTAGCAAAGACGCTTGACCTCTGTCAACCGATCAACGAACGGTAACACGGTTTTGAGTGATTGGGGCCGAAGCGTCCGAAGTACGGGGCATTTTGGTGTTTTAAGACGCGTTGTCGCGTCATGATTTTCGGGCGACGCAAAGGCATCGCGTCGCCCGAAAATAGGAGAAGAAGCGTGTCGTTTGGATCAACGGACCGGCAAAACGGCGCCGCCGTATTCATTCGTGATCCATGTGCGCATGGCCTCCGAATGCAAGACCTCCAAGAGGGCCGCGATCGCGACATCGTCGGCTCGATCCTTCGTCACGGCGATCACGTTCGCATAGACATCGCCCGCTTCGCCGTCCGCCGCTTCGATCACCAGGGCATCCTCGGCCACGTTCAGGCCCGCCGCGATGGCATAGTTGCCGTTGATGACGGCGTAGTCGACGTCTTGGAGCGCTCGAGGGATCTGTTCCGCCGCCAATTCAACGATGTCGAGCCCGTGCGGGTTGTCGACGACGTCTTGGATGGTGGCGAGAATGCCCGCCCCCTCTTTCAACGTGATGAGTCCGGCCTGCTCCAATAGGAGCAGCGCACGCGCTTCATTCGTCGCGTCGTTCGGCACGGCGACGGTGGCACCCGCTTCGAGATCATCGAGCGACGTTTTCTTACCGCCGTAGAGGCCGTACGGCTCATAGTGAACTTTGCCGGCCGAGACGAGTTGGTGGCCGTTCTTTTCGTTGTAGTCGGCCAGGTACTGAGTGTGTTGGAAATAGTTCGCGTCCAGGTCGCCGCCTTCGAGCGCCGGATTGATCGTCGTGTATTCGGTGAATTCGACGATTTCCAGCGTGTAGCCTTTGGCTTTCAACGCGTCTTTTGCCTGTTCGAGAATTTCCGCGTGCGGTGCGGGCGTGGCGCCCACACGGATCGTTTTGTCATCGGTGGACGATGCGTTCGGTCCGCATGCCGCCGCGGTGAACAAGAAGCCGATGATCAGGGCGATGACCGTCATGGTTTTGATGGAATGTCTCATAATATCCTCCCGGAATGATGGTTTAAGATTGCGAACGCTGACGTGCGTCCGTACGACGGGCGGCGCGCATGCCGAGCCCGTGGATGAGTTGGACGATGACGACCAACAAGACGACGGTCCAGAGCATGATGTCGGTCTGATAGCGATGGTAACCGTAGTTGACGGCGATCGCGCCGAGACCTCCACCTCCCGTAAATCCTGCCAACGCCGAATACCCGAGAATCGTGGTCGTCGCGATGACGGCGTTGGTGGCAAGCGAAGCCTTCGCTTCGACGAGCAAAACTTTCGTGATGATCTGCATGGGAGCGGCCCCCATGGATTCGGCCGCCTCAATGAGGCCGGGATCGACGTCCAACAGGGACGATTCCACCAAGCGCGCGATGAACGGCGCGGACGCCAAGACGAGCGGCGGGATCGTGGCGGTCGATCCGATCGTGGTGCCGACCAGGGCCCGTGTCATCGGGAGAACGGCGACCAGCAAAATCAGGAACGGGACCGATCGCAATGTATTGATGACGATGCTCAAGACGCGATGCGTCTTCGGCATCGGGCGGATGCCGGACGGCCCCGTCACCATCAGGATGACCCCCAACGGCAGACCGATCAAATACGCAAACACGGTCGAGACCACCGTCATGTAGAGCGTCTCGAGGAGCCCTTGTCCGATCAACGATAACCACTGCGAAACATCCATGGCTATGCCCTTTCTTTTGTGCTTTCGCCCGCCGCTTCATCGCCGGTCAAGATGTCGACCGTGACCCCGCGGCTTTCCAGGTAATGCAACATCCGGTCGTGCGTCGCCTCCGCCTCCGGCACCTGCACAATCATCTGGCCGTACATGATGCCGTCGATGTTGCGGCTGTCGGCGGAGAGGATACTCACGGGCGTTTGACAGGCGAGCGTCATGTTCGCGATGATCGGCTCGTACGCCGACGTCCCGTCAAAGACAATGCGCCAGAAGCGGTGGCCCGACACGCGCTCGACGAGCTCCCCTTTCGGGAAAATCAATGCGCGCGCCACCTCGGATTGCGGCCGCCGAAACACGCGTTCGACATCGCCCGCTTCGACGATCTTGCCGTCATCGATGACGGCCACGCGATCCCCGATGGACTGCACGACGGACATCTCGTGCGTGATGATCACCACCGTGACGCCCATCGATTTGTTGATCGATTTCAATAGGCTCAAGATGGACGCCGTGGTCGTCGGATCGAGCGCCGACGTCGCTTCGTCGCACAGGAGCACGTCGGGATCGGAGGCCAATGCCCGCGCAATCGCAACACGCTGTTGTTGTCCCCCGGAAAGCTGACAAGGATACGCGGAGGCCTTGTCGGACAAGCCGACGAGTTCCAGCATCTCCCGTGCCCTTCCGTCGGCCTCGTTTTTGGCCCACCCCGCGATCTCCAGAGGAAACCGAATGTTTTGCAACGCCGTGCGCTGCTGAAGCAAGTTGAAGTTCTGAAAGATCATGCCGATTTTTTGGCGGGCCTTCAAAAGCTCCTTTCGGCCGAGCGTCTGAAGATTCACGCCGCGAAAATACACATCGCCCGACGACGGACGTTCCAGAAGATTGAGACAGCGGATCAAAGTGCTCTTGCCGGCGCCGGACAACCCGATGATGCCGAAGATTTCTCCTGCACGAATGTCCAAATCGACGTTTTGCAATGCGCGCACGCCGCCTTCGGCATTTTCGAAGACCTTGCTGACACCTGAAAGCCGAAAGATCGGTTGTCGCGTGTCATCGTTGCCTTGGCATGACTCCATACGGTTCTCCTGTCATAAAAAAACGCCCCCGTGACGAGGGCGTTGATCGTTCATCGAATGCGAATGTGACTACACGAAAAGCACCCTACCTCCCGATGGCGTAAGGCACATCATCATGGACACATTCATTTTCCGTTCGATTTGCAACATATTTTTATTCATCTTTCATGGATTTTAATCCATAAATTCAACTGTCAATCAAGGTAACATGTCCCGTTTCCGTTGTCAAGCATGACCCCCAAGCTCTTGTGACGAAGTTCGCAAATACATTGATTTGCAAAAATACGCACACACGATATACTTAAATGAGCTATGAAAAAGCGGTGTACCCTACCACAAAGTGGGAGCTGAAAAAGCGGTGTACCCTACCATGAAGTGGGAGCTGAAAAAGACAAGGGCTGAACGACCACGTTCAGCCCTTGACATTGGGAATCATTTAATTATGGGTTCATTCGGCCGCTGTCACGTCCGGATGCATGACGGCGGAACCCGCGTAAAATCAATCGCTCACTGTGTACGTGAACATTTCTTCGTCCATCCCCAGGATTTTGCCTTCCGTGAAGGTATCGATCTTCAGGTCAAACAGTCTTTGAATGACACTCACAGAAGCAGGCATCGCGTCTTTGAGCCGTTCGACCATCTCCAGGTCTTCCGGAAGCAAAGACACGGGCTTGAAGAAGATCTCGTAACTCTTCCCGGCTTCCAATCGGTGCGCTTCATCAACGCCGAAATAAAGCAGGAACGGCGGGCTTTGATATCCTGTTGCATAAGCATACACGGGGGTCTTGTCATCCATGACATGGTCCGGCAGGACGTTATGGACGGCGCAATTGAGTTTAAACGTCACCTCTTTGGGTTCCGGTTTTTCGATTTTGGTTGTGCTCGGCTGCGGCGGTTCGGTCATCGGTGCTTCGGTCGCTTTGATGTCCGTTTGGACCGGGTCGGTCGCATCGGTGGGCTCCACGGTGGCTTGTGCGGGTTGACACCCCACGAGGCTTCCCAAGACCAATAATACGGCCATGATCACCGCCAGATGGACGCCGCATGTATGTGTTTTCCATGTGTGCTTCTTCATCTTTTCTGCTCCTTTGTAAGCTGAATTGGATCCATCATTCTCTTCATGGTCCCAACGCCGTACTACGTGTTTTGGACGAGATGTCTTGCAATTATCTCACCGATTTACGCGTTCAAAATTCACCTCCGATGATTAATTTTAGTGTAGCACATGATGTATTAATTTGCATTGCCGCAAAACAATATGCATATTTGCGGACGGCAATATCATATATATATATATATATATATATATATATCTTTAGTCATAAAAAGAACATGAAGGCATGTTTTGTTGACCAACGAGCCTTCGCATCCATGATGCATGGACTTGCAACGTCTCCATGAACCGAAGGAGCCTACGGATGATCGGTGACGAACGCCAGGCGAACAATCTTCATGCCAAACAGGTGATCGCCCATCCATGCGAGCAGGCGATAGCTCGCTTTAATGTCACGACCGAGCTTCCGGTACCCCAGCATGTAGCCCCGGTCGGAAGCCCGGATCCGCGGACTCCAGGCCTCGAGCGACGCGGCGTCTCGGACCGAAAGGTAGGCGCCCACGTCGTGGATGCCGGCCTCTTTGACCCATGCCTTCAGCATGATCTTGACTCCCAGGGGGCCGCAGGAATCGAAGACGAGACGACCTCCGGGGAATCGCTCCGCCATCGTGACGAACAGCGTGCGCGCTTCTTCTCGCGTAAAGTAGTAGAAGACGCCGGCCGCAAAAAACACCGCGCCCTCCCGTCCGTCGATGTCATCCATCCACGCCGGATTGTTGAGATCGGCGGCGATGTTCTGCTCACGCTCGCCGGCGGGAAGCAACTTATTTCGCAGCGCGATGACATCCGGCAAGTCCAGATTGTAGATGCGGCACATGCCGTTGTCACAGATGCGCCCCGTGTTGTCCAGGCCGCAGCCGAGATTGACCACCGCCGCCCGCGGATGGGTCTTGAGGTAGTCGCGGACTTCCCAGGCGAGGTCGTTCTGGCGCATGGCCACTTCCAGCGCACCGAATACGTACATGGTGCTGTCGGCATGCTTTTCCCGGTCCGAAAAGTCGTAGTCGATCTTGTCCATCAACTCGGCCGACGTCTGATCCGTAAAAAGTTGAGGAAAATGTTCGGAGCAAAGCCGGCGCGCGTAAAGCGGAATGATCAGTGTTTCCTGAACGGTGTTCTTTTCAATCGGATATTTCATACGTTGTTCCTCCTCCGCCGACGGATGTTCCGATGCATCCGATGACGTCCGACGTCGCCATGCCGCAACCGCACCATGCGTCCGCCCGCACGGATGCTTTCGGCAGCATGCAGGCAAGCGTCGCATCCCATGGCATCACTTAAGTTAGAATACACTAACTTTGACCGGTGATAAAGAGCCTCTGCGCCGCTCAGGCCGGCCGTTTTTTTAGTTCCTCCATGGGAAGACGTGCGGGGTATTTCCCTTCGGTCAGGATATCTTTCAAATACTGATTGTCGAGCTTCATGTCGTCGCGAATCAGATCCCAGTTCGCTTTCTTGCGGTAGAACACTTTAAAAATCAAGAAATTCATGATCGGACCGATCACGGGGGTCATCATGCCAAACGATTCGGTATGCGAGAAGGTGCAGCCTTCGGGCGTGCGTCGCCCCTCAAACTGAATCACCGCGGTCTTTTTGTCGTTCATAAAAGAAAAAAGGAAGTGATCATCGTCGCGTTCCGAGCGTGTGATCGTCCCGGTGACATCGTAATCCAGCCCCATGACGATCTCGTAGAAACGCACGCGGTCGCCTGACTCAATGCCGCCGTCAAACAGCTCGCACGCCAAGTGATAGGGACTCCACTTCACAAATTCTTCTTCAAAGTGATCCACCCACCCTTCGAGTTTTTCAAACGGTGCGGGGATATCAATGGTTTCCGTTAAAGTCATCATGTCAGATCTCCTTGGTCGGGGCCCTTCGGCCCGTTGTCGGATGTAGGGGGTGCGGAACCGACGTCGTCGGCGCCGCCATTGAACCATTCGGCCAGATGGGGCAGCAGCCGTTCCCGAAGCAACGCGAAATCGTCGCGCAGGTCAAGGACCACGAGCCCAAGAATGGCGGTGTCCATCAGGTGACCGATCAGCGCAACATGCGCGGCATCCAGTCCGATCGAGGACTCGAGCCCGTTCGCTTCGATCAGGGCCAGCGTCTCCCGCGTGGTCGTGGCACAGAGCTCTCGGTACAGCGTTTCCAACGCGGGATCGTGTCGTTTTTCAATCAAAAGCTCCACATATAGCGCCGCGGTATCGGGCAGCAGGAGCAGGCTGTCGAACACCATGCGGGCCAGTTCTTGGGCCGTCAGCGGCCGGTTGTTTGCCGCAAGTTCCGCCACACGTTGACCGTAGAAATCGTTGCGCGCCCGCATACCCTCCAGCATCAAGTCCGTGAGAATCGCGCGGGTCGAAGGGTAAATGCGGTAGACGCCGCCCTTCGAGAGCGACACACAGTCGACGATGTTTTCCATCGTTGTGGCGGCAAAGCCCTTGTCCAAAAAGAGTCGGGCGGCCGCTTCGCGGATTTCAGCTTTACGAGTATCGCGGTCAAGCCGCTCAAATTTTTTCATAGAATCTCCGTAAGTGACGCAAGCGTCACTTATTTTTTATGCCCAAAAAAGCGGTTTGTCAAGCGTCATGGCAACGTTTTTTGATTCACAAGAAACGTGAACTCGGATGTCAGCCGTCTCATCGGATTTCGGGGACAAAAAGAGATATCTCGGGATCATGGGAAGCGCTGTGAAAGCTGCCGTCGGCAAGATGTGTTGTTGGGCACTTCAGAGCCCATGCCCCTACGGTGACCGTCGGACAAAAAACGAACGAAGCACGTGCAAGCCATCCCCCGAAAGACTCAATTTTTTATGCTGCGACGCCGTGATGAAGAGCACCGTTTGACAGAGATACATTAGAAATTCCACGTCATGCGTGATTAAGATCACGGGGCGTTTTTCGGCCATTTTTCGGATAAGTTTGGCAATGTCTTCCATATGCCGATGATCCAACCCGGCCGTCGGTTCGTCGAGGATCATGATGTCGCGATCGCTCAGCAATGCCGTCGCCAGTGCCAATCGCTGTTTTTGTCCCCCTGAAAGTTTTTGTGGATTCGACGTCCGCCGATCCCATAAATCGATGTCAAACAGAACTTCACGTACGCGCTCCAGATAATCCTGATCCGATCGTCGACGTCTCGGAATCAATTCATGTTCCACGGTATCGAAAAAAAGCTGGTAATCCACATCTTGCATCATGTGGTACGTCTGTTGCAGACGCGCTCGCGGCCGAGTTCCCCAATCGATATCCTGTCGACCGCCGGACAGGCCGCAAAGCACACGGGCTAAAGAGCTTTTCCCGACTCCGTTGACACCCACGATCCCCATGATTTCATTTTCGGAAAGATCAAACGACAAATCGCGAATCAGTACGCGCTTGTGAGTTTTTACCGTCACATGGTTGACCGTGAAGCGCTTGGGACCCAGAGGCTGTTTGTTTTGAGCTTGCACGTCGTCAAGATCGATGGCGCGCAATCCCCATGTTTGGCAGTCATCGCTCGTCAGACAGCCTCGCGAAAATGATTTCGCCACGCGGCCGTCGTGCATCACCCAAAGACGGTCATACAGGGCATTCAAAAAATACAGACGGTGTTCGGCGATGATGATGGTTTTTCCCATCGCTTTAAGATCCGAAAGAATCTCTTGGAATGACTGAATGCCCTCGGGGTCGAGGCTTGCCGACGGTTCATCAAAGATCACGATGTCCGTATCGTAGACCAGCGTGGATGCGATGGCCACGCGTTGTTTTTCGCCGCCGGAGAGCTCATTTAAATTTCTGTTCATCAAATGCCGGATGTTTAATCGGTCAAACGCTTCGCGGACGCGAACACGTAAATGATCGCGCGGCATGCCCAGATTCTCACCCACCAGCGCAACTTCGTCTTCGGCACATCGGCTGAAGAACTGATCCGACGGATTCTGAAAAACATTGCCGATTTTCTTGGCAAGTTCACCCGTGGGATACGCTCGGAGATCGCGTCCGTCAATCATAATCCGACCGCTCAATTCTCCCTCATATTGCGCCGGAATCAATCCGTTGATCACCCTCAAAAGCGTCGATTTCCCACATCCCGAATTGCCCGTCACCACCACAAGTTCACCGGTGCCAACGGATACGTGGATGTCCTTGAGCGCATACGCATCCGACGTTTGATAGCGGAAAAAATCAACGTCTACTTGCAAGATGTCCATATCGTGTATCCCAATAATGAGAACGCGACAAGAAGACTCAGCTTATCGTACGCGCCGAACGTCATCTCGTGGTAGCTTGACTTTTCCCCTTGATATTCGATGCCTTTTGTGATGAGTGAAGATGTAAGTGTATCGCTGACATGCAAGCACTTATAAACCAACGGCACAAAATACAGTTCAAATGAAGCCATGGGATGCAGGAGGCTTGGTTTGAGCCCCCGCGTTTTCATCCCCTGATGTATGGTTCTTGTTCGGGTTTTCATTTCATCCAAAAACCGAAGAGACGTCATGAATCCGACCGCCACCGCATTGGGCAATTTGCATTGGCGTATCGCAGCCAAAAGTTTGCTCGAACTCGTGAGCATTAAGACTCGACCGATATTGAATATGGGGAATATTTTCAGCACGAGCATTACGAGCATCAAGAAAACACCCGTCACGTAACCGTTGCCCAGATGCAAAAGCAAGCGCATCGCGGCATAAAGGCAGCCGTAAACCACCATACGCTTAATGCCATCGCCGATCGATGCATCTGTCAACAAGATGAAGCTGAAGGTGAGCATCGCAAAATACACAGGCCGATCCGCCATAAACACAAGGCATGAAATGAGAATCGTCAGCAAAAAAAGCGTAAACGGATGTAATCTTCCTATGCGTCGCCGTTTCGACCGACTCATTCCAAAATACTCTGTTTCTTTTTCTTTTCAAAAAATTTGTCGTTGATCAAAATGCCCAACCACGCTCCCAGAGCCACCAACACGATGTTCACCAAGATGGAAATCAGAATGACTTGCCACGTATAGGCCGCAAAAATCATTGAAGCCCGCTCCGGCGTGAATCCCGTGTGCAGGTTGGCAATGCTCTGAGCACCGATGATTTTGACCAGCGCAATCGGGAGCAATGAAACAAGGAACATGGATACCCCAAAAGAAAAGCCGATGCGACGAGGATTGTCATACCCTCCGATGATCCATTCAGACAACAGCCCTGCCACAAGGTAGACGGGAATCATGATCCAGTAGCCCATCGCCGCATGCAGCAGTCCGTAAATCACCCAAAAGAGAAACGCCGCACCGCGCTTCCTTATCTTGCGTGCCATGATGACAAATGCCGGTCCAACCGCCAATGCAGACAGACCCGACGAAATGTAAAGTGCGACGACCCCCATGAACATCGTCAACAAACCGACGGCCATCCCCAATGCAAACCCAATCACGGCAAGCACCGCAATCTGAACAACATTTTTTAAGGTCATACAACTCCTCTTCCTACATAATTGACTTCTTTTAACAATACGTATAGAGCAATGTTAGTCTATTCTAACTCAATTGACAAGCCTCTTTAAACGCAACGCATTGTCCGCTAAAAACAGAAATATACAGCGTGACTCATTGCGCTTATAATAAGTATGAGAGCGTTATGAAAAAGGATGTGCCCATGGTCTTAGAAAATAAATTAGGTATCACGAATCCCATTATCCTGGCACGGGAAGAAGAACGGTTATCCAAAATTCGCGCCATACAGATGTATGACGAAGGCTATTTTGATGCGCTTGTACCCGGCACAACCGAGAGTTTACAAGCCATTCATAAAAAGCTGTTTGGCGACATTTATGACTTTGCCGGCCAGCTGAGAACCGTTGACATCTCAAAAGGAAATTTTAGATTTGCTTCCTGTCTCTATCTCGAAGACGCTTTGCGCCAAGTAGAAAAATTGCCCCAATCGACATTCGACGAGATCGTTAAAAAATACGTCGAGATGAATGTGATCCATCCGTTTCGAGAAGGTAACGGACGCAGCATGCGCATCTGGCTGGATCTCATTTTTAAGCAAGAACTGCGCGTCGTTGTCGACTGGGAACAAATCGATCGTCGCGACTATTTACTTGCCATGGAACGAAGCGTCGTCAAAGACACGGAGATTAATGCGTTGCTGAAGGACGCCATCACAACCAATATTGACGACCGTGGTCTATTTATGAAAGGCATCGATGCAAGTTATCGCTATGAGGCCCAAGCGACCTATCGCATGATCGATCTCGATCGCCAAGCGAACGCACAAGACAACGAACCGGTACGTTAAAAAAATAACGCGCCACTGCACGCGTTCATATCCGACCAAACGACAAAAGCGGCACAAGAGGCCGCTTTCGTCATGCTATGAAAAAGAAAGCCTTATCTCCGATGCGCGGCATACCCACCTTCGGTGATTTGCTCGCCTTGAACAAATCCGCCAAAGTAAAAACCTGTTTCGGCGTCGTATAGGCCGGTCGCCGTTGCATCTTTGTAAATTCCGCCTCTTAACGTGTCGTACTCGCCCGGATGGAACACGCGGACGACTCTCACCATGCGCATGGGATCGACGTCTGTCAGTGTACAGGTATCGTCGTATTGATCGCAATATTCCTGATAGGTCATGATCTTATCCAGTAGGATCTTCGAGCCCGTACCGTTCGTCGCATCGACATCGTTGACTTCAATGGGTTCGAAATCCTGAAGATTGAATGTATCGGCGTTTGCTTTGAACAATATGTCTGCGTCTTTGAACATATCATCCGTCATCTCGCCGGGATCTTCTTCAAGGAATTTATCTTCGATCTCGACACCGGCCTGTCTCAAACGTTCCATTTCATCCCGCTGACGCGCCTCTCCCACTGCATTATAGGTGCCGACGGCCGCCACAACGGTCGTGCCGATAAAGAACACGCAACAGAGAAGTGTGATAACGATCATCAGTGATTTTTTCATCGTTCTTTCCTCCGATTATTTCCAAGTAATCACCTTTTTGCCATCGCCTGTGGTTTGGAATCTAACATGGTCGCTCGCGGCCGGACATTTAACTTCTTTCGTCTCTCATGTAGACGGTGTCCTCATTGATGCTCTCAAAGGCGAACATTTAAGAACGTGAACATCGATCATTTGTGTTAGCTCAAACGTCTCCGACGCTCATAGGGTTCGCGGAAACGGTGCCAGTTATGTTTATTTTACAAATATGAACGAATGCTGTCAATAAATCAGCGCTGCCGCTGGATTATAGCGCTTCGCATCGCCATTGTCTTAACACAGCGCTGCGGGATTGCACGCGGAGGGTGAAAACAGCCTAAAATGATGCCAAACATTGACCTTGCAAAAACGCCCGTAAGCTTAGAGCCGCGGGCGTTATGCATATGGTGGGATTTGCCGGACTTGAACCGACGACCCCTTGCGTGTGAAGCAAGTGCTCTCCCGGCTGAGCTAAAATCCCATGGGGCGGCTCACAAGTGTAAACCGCCGTCGATTAACTCCCATTAATTACATAATGGTCTTTGGTGACCCGAACGGGGATCGAACCCGTGACTCCGCCGTGAAAGGGCGGTGTCTTAACCACTTGACCATCGGGCCATTTGGTGGCGGCAACAGGAGTTGAACCTGTGACACTTCGGGTATGAACCGAATGCTCTGGCCAGCTGAGCTATACCGCCATTTGTCATTTAGACGCCCGATGATGATACCAGCGATGATTTAGTTTTGTCAAATCGATTCGACGCAATCGTGCCACGGCATTTGTTTCACGTAACAAGGACCTTGATCGTGGTCGGAACGCCCGCCAGGACGCGCACGATTTCGGTCGCTTGGCGCGCGACATGCGAGAGGAGCAGCCCCTGTCGATCGCGGATCGCTCGCGTGGTGCGATCCACGGGCACAATCCCCGCCCCCGTCTCGTTGGCCGTCATGGCGATGACGTTCGGTCGGTAATGTTCGCGAATGCAAGCGATGGCATGATCGATGCAGGCGATCGGGTCCTCCGCATGGGCGGCCAAACGCTCGATGTTCGGGAGGATCACGACCTCACACGGCCCGTCCGCGGTCGGGATGTCGAAGAGATCCTCCGGCGAGATGACAGAGATCGATCGGTCGCCGAAACGCGCGTCGAGGTAACGGCGCTTCCCTTGGAAGACGCCGCCGATGACGAGGATGACGCGTTCGTTTAAAACCATTTGGGAAGCCCCCCCGCCAAGGCGAGGATCAGCCACGTCATGGCCTGAATCACCGTGAAGAGGAACCCCGCAAGATCACCGGTGGCACCGTGGAACGCACGTTTCGAAAAGCGGCGAAAGATCAGGGCGGTCACCGTGGCAAGCACAACTGCGATGATGCCGGCGTAATGGCCGAAGGCGATCATGGCGGCACTTGAAAGCAGGTAGGCGACCGTCAGGGCGGGGCGAACGACGGGCGCTTGGCGCGATGTCTGGGTGTGTTGCATGCCGTCACGATGGGCCGACGGCAAGGTCGCGCTGTACAAGCCGGAGAGGGATCGGCCGAAAATCTCGGTGACGAGCGCGGCACCGAGGGTGGGCCAATGGGAGCGTGCGAGCAGGCTCGACCAGGCGGCCGTGGCGATCAGCGCCCAGAAGATGAGGGCGACGACCGCGAACGTGCCGATGTGCGGGTCGCGCATGATGCGGAGCTGTTCGTCGCGATCGCGGTGCGACATGAGCGCATCCACCGTATCGGCGAATCCGTCGAGATGGATGGCCCCCGTCATGGCGATCAGGACGCCGACGACGAGAACAGCGCGCAGAAGCGTCGCGGCCGCCATGAGCTCGGTCAAGACGATGATCGCGATCGCCAACGCGATGCCCGCAAGCCCCATCCACGGGAAGTATGCGAGCACCGACGCCATGTGGCGCGGGTCGTACGGATGCTGCGGAACGGGCAGGATCGTAAACGTCGAACAGGCGAGAAAGAAGGCGCTCCCCTTCGGGCGTTCAGGCGTTGTCATGGAGGTATCCTTTCAACGACGGATCCGTCACGCGGTGTCCCACAAGGATGCCCGCGACCGATTCGACGAGGTCCGCATGAAGTTTACCAGTGATCCACTGAAGGATGCGACCGAGCGCTTCCATGTATCGGGCGGTGCCGTCGGTCGGCAGGTCGCCGCGAAAGACATCCGGCGCCACGACGATCAAGTGCGGGTAATCGTCGGCCATGCGGACGAGCAGATCGCTCACGGATCGCACCACGTCCTCCACGGATTGTTCGCTCCATGCACCGTCTTGTTGCAGAAACATCGTCTGCGATACCAGCACCCCGAGGCCATCGAGCAGCGCAACGGTGTGGGACGTCGGTCGGTAATCGTCGGGGCGCATCAGCCATTGCGTGTCGAACGGACGGTGTTCGCGGCGCGCCCGATGCCCGCGGATGCGTTCCGCCGTCTCGTCGCTCGTATCTTCCAGCGTTGCGAAATAGGCCACGGGACCTTCGTTCAAGGCCAACGAAAACCTCTCCGCATGGGCGGATTTTCCGCTGCGCGCGCCGCCGATGAACAACGTGACCATCGCGATGCCTTGTTCAGTCGCCGTAGACGTCGTAAGGCGCGACGTCGCCTTCGTCGAACGTCAACGTGTCGCGGTAGAGACGGTCGGCCATGTCGAGGAGCGGCAAGAGGAACATCGCCCCGGTGCCCTCCCCGTGGCGGAATCCCGCATCGATCATGGGTAAGAGCCCGATCTCGCGAAGCGCGATGTCGCCGGCCGGCTCGGCCGGATGGTGGGACGCAAAGAAAATGGCGCGCGTCTCCGGGACAAGCCGTACGAGCGTCATGGCGGCCGACAGCGTGATGAGTCCGTCGAGGATCACGGGGACGCCCGCGCGAGCCGCGCCCGCATAGAAGCCGACCATGGCCGCGATGTCGAGACCACCGACGGCGCGAAGCACGTCGAGCGCGTTGTAGCGGTTCGGTCGACGATCGCTCAAGGCGTCATCGAGCACCAACAATTTCCGTTGAAACGCTTCATCGGAGAGGCCGGCGCCCCGCCCCGCGATTTCCGACGGTTGACGGCCCGAAAGCGCCGCGATCACAGTGGCGGCGGTCGACGTGTTGCCGATGCCCATCTCGCCCGCGATCAAAAGACGCATGCCCTCGGAGGCCGATTTGGCGGCCAATTCCATGCCCACACGGATGGCCAACATCATGGAATCTTCGTCCATCGCGTCTTCTTTCGCGAAATTGTGCGTGCCCT
Source organism: Saccharofermentanales bacterium (assembly GCA_050945495.1). Lineage (GTDB taxonomy): Bacteria > Bacillota > Clostridia > Saccharofermentanales > DTU023 > UBA4923. The sequence continues at coordinate 39,330 of JBMNTA010000007.1, read as the reverse complement.
CCGGCATCACGGGCACGTGAACGATGCCGGACACATGCGTATCCAATTCGGCGACCCCGACATTGACGGGGACGACGACGCAGTGGGCTTCGGCGGCGAGCGTATTGATGGTGGCACGACCTTGTGCCATATTGCGCATGACTTGCGCCGTGACGCCCTGCCCCGTCTGCGTCACCCCCTCTTCCACGATGCCGTTGTCGGCGGCAAAGACAAAGACGGCGCGCGGTTGCAAACGCAGCTCGTCGTCAGGCGACCACCCGCTGAGGCGGATGTGGGTCGTCTCCAACAGACCGAACGAATCGATCGGCTTGCAAAGCGAGCGCCAACGGAATTGCGTGGCGCGCTCACGCGCCCGATTCGGCTTCGGGAGCGTCGTCATGTCATTGAAAAACGTTTCTCGGGTGTACGTCTGCATGGATTACCTCGATTGGAAGAAGCCCGAGACGGCCGCAATGATGACGATCAGTCCCAGGACAATGCGGTAGTAAGCAAACACGCGGAAGTCATGTTTGCGAATGTAAGCGAGCAAGAATCGAATGATCAAGACCGAGACCAGATACGCGACGCCCATGCCGACCAACACGGCGAGCCATTGAACGCCCGTCAAGGCGATGCCGAGTTTAAAGAGCTTCAAGAGGCTGGCGCCGAGCATCACGGGAACGGCGAGATAAAACGTAAAGGTCGCCGCGACCGGACGCGTCATGCCGATCATGAGGCCGCCCAAAATGGTGGCGCCCGAGCGCGACGTGCCCGGGAAGACCGCCGCGATCACTTGAAACGCCCCGACGGCCAACGCAATGCGCCAGTCGATGCCCTCCATGGTGTGCACACGGGCTCCGTCGCCGCGTTTTTTCAACCATCGCTCCACGACGAGGAAGGCGATGCCGACGAGGATGAGCATCACGGCCACCGTCCACGGATTGTAGAAAAGGGCCTCGATTTGGTCGTCGAAGAGCACCCCAATGATGCCCGCGGGCACGCAGGCGATCAAGATCAAAAGCCATAGGCGAAGAATGCGTCGGTCGACGACGAACGGTGTCGATCCGATGCGAAACGGCCTAAGCTGTTCCGACGCCGTGGGGGGCGTGGCATTCACCCGTTTGGGAAACGGCCACAGTTGCCGCCAGAACGTCGTCACCACGGCCATGATCGCGCCGAACTGAATGACGACGAGGTAAAACGAGAAAAATTCCCCCGTCGGGTCGCTCGTGAACGGCACCAGCCGTTCGAGCAGAATGATGTGGCCGGTGCTGCTGACCGGGAGCCACTCCGTGATGCCTTCCACGATGCCGTAGAGGACGCTTTTTAATACATCGAGCCATGCCATGGTCGTGAACTCCTTTATGGATCGGTGGACACGGACGCCCAACGCCGTGACCTCTCACCATTGTACCGAGGAATGAAAAGAAACGCACCCCGCGTTTCGGCCGAGTGTTTACGGTTCGGAGGGCGTCTCCTGATAAATCGTCAGGACCCCGCCCGGCAGAAGCGTGAAGTCATCGCGGTTCGGTCGACACGTGCCGGAGCGAATCTTGAATCCGCGCCAGTCATAGAGCTCAAACGCAGCATCGCGCGCGGTCGAAAAACCTTGAATCGAGACGATGTGCGCCGTCTCGCTGAGATTGAGTGCGTAAACCACCGTTCCCTGACGCGACGTAAATCCATAGAAAGCCATCGTTTGCTCGCGTTCGTCGTCGGCCTCACCGTCCTCGCCGTCGCGCACGATGACCGGGGTGTCCAAGCGCAACTTGCCGGCCGTGTGCCGCGCGGCATTCAAGGCTTGGACGCCGACGTGGGTCTGTCCCCACACGTCGGATTGCATGAGATCGATGTCGGCCATGGCCATCGTCGCGTGATGGCCCAAATCGCCCAACAAAGCGGCCGTCACATCGACCATGCGAAGCGCTTCATCGGCGGCGTCGTCCGAGGGCATCCGCGAGACGGATCGAACGACCTCCGGCATGAACCCTTGGCCCGTCACGCCGCGGCGCGGGATGTCGCTCACCCAACGATCGATCGACCGAGCCAGCTCGTTTTCGGTCATGAAACGATCGGTCAAAACGAGGTCGCTTCCGTGGAAGTCGGCGCTGGTGTGCGTGCGCCCGTCATCGTAGGGCATGCCGTCAATGAAAAACACGCGATGGCGCACGTCGTTGAAGTCCGGCGCCTGCTCCAACTGCCGCATCACCCAGCGCACGTAATTGGCGCGCGCGGCATCGTTCGGATAGACGCCCCCGCGATCCATCACTTCGATGTAAATCGCGTCGAACGCATCGGTCCAGCGGCCGATGGCGCCGTCACGCGATCGCAACTTGCCGTACGTCGACAGCGGCGATCCCGCCAAGTATTCGACCAAATGCATAAGCTCGGTCTGCGTGGCATTGACGTCGATCACCAGCCACGGGACGGCGTGCATGCGCTCCGTCCACTGCAACGCGGCGCCCAAATTGTGGCCGACGCCTTCCGGCAGACACCACGATTCGGATCGGTAGCCCACGCGACCGATGGGGATTGCGTCCAACCGCAAGAGATCGGCCTCAAACGGCATGGCCGACTGCGTGAGCATCGAGGACGGTGCGCCGGGCGAGTCCTCGCTTTGACCGAACCAGACATTGTCGATGTGCAGCGTTCCGGATCCTGCAAACCCGATGTTGAGCCAGACCTCGTCGTCCGGTCGGAGCCCGCGCGGCAAGATCATCGTCTCGCGGCGGTGCTGCCAAACGCCGTTTTCCGCGGAAACGGTCGCCTCGACGTCGGGGAGTGTGCCCGTCAGCCAAACTTCGATGGGGCCCGTGATCTCGCCTTCCGGTCGGAGATCGAGTTCCAGTTGGTAAAACGGCACCGAGTCCTGTTCGACCAAGCGCGAGAGATCCAGCTTCTGCGATATCCGAGCGCTCAGATAGGGCCGCGCGAACATGGTCTCCGCACGCGGGAGCGACGTCCCCGTCGACACGGAAAACAAGCGATGGCGATCGCTTACCACGTGTTCATCGGCCGTGGGTGTGACGTAGGTCAATCGGGCGGCACCGCCCGAGTCGTGGCCCGCGGTGCCCTCATAAATATCGGCGCCGTGTCGGAACGCCGCACCGCCGGAGATGTACCATGTTCCGGCCACGGCCGGCGCCTCCCGCACGGGGAGCGTGACCGCGCGCGTGTCAAATACGGACGTCTCGTGGCGCTCCAGGATCATCAAATCGCCGGGCGAAACGCGGCCCTCCTCCAACGGCGGATGAAAGGTCAGCCGTGCCGTCAAATCGGCGCGCATCAAGTCGCCGTTCGATGCGGCGATAAAGAGATCGCCCGATCCCAAAAGCCGCACGTGATCGATGGAACGCACATAGAGCGGCGCATCGCGTCGCCACGTCGCCCCTTGATCGGAGGAATAAAACGATCGGCCGGAGGAAGCAATGACGACAATCTTACTTGATGACATCAGGACAACGTCGTCGAACGTGGCGTCGTCGTAGCGATCGTCCCACACGTCGGCAAACGCTTCACGGCGCACAAAGACGGGCGCTTCCTGGCCGTGGCGGAGGGCCATTTGGCCGTCTTTGCCGACGAGACAGACCATGCCGCCGGCTGCGTCGCCGGCATGCCAGCCCTCGGATGCGCACAGCGCATGGTCGAGTTCCCAGGAAATCCCGTTGGTCGATCGCGCGACGTTGCCGCGATCGCCGAACGCATAGACCACCCCGTCGTCGGCGCCGACAAAGCCCGTCACATGGTCGTTGAACGGCATGGTGAGCCGTTCCAATCCGGTCATGTGACCGAAATAGACCTCCCCCGGCCCTCCCGAGGCCAGGAAAAAGCCGTTGGCTTCGTCGGGCAAGGCGATGTACTCGATCGCGCGAACGGCTTGGTTTGAGGCCGTCGTCGTCAAGAGGCTCCACGACACCCCATCTTCGGACACGTATATGCGCCCCGACCGATCGCCCGCCAGCATGCCGTCCGGGCCCGCCGCGAGCGTGTTGAGGTCGGTCAAAAAGCCGAACTTGATGGTCTCCACGGTGCCATCGCGATGCAAGCGGATGAAGGCGCCCTCCTCCCCGCACACGTAGACATCGTGCCGAAATTCGGCGATGCCCCGCCAGCGCACGTCGCGCGAGACGGCTTCCGGCACCTGCACCATGCGCTTGTACGAGACGATGCCCGTCTCGTATTCGGTGATCTTGCCTTCGGCCATGAGCTCCATGTTCGTCTGCGTCTCGCGGTACATGGCAAACGACGCGCCCCGATAGTGATTGTTCTCGAGCGGCACGGGCACGCGCGTCTCCCCCATCTTGAAATGGAAGGCCTGCGATGCGCCGTCACTTGCAAAGTAGTGGGCGTGCGAAACGTTCGGAGAAAACGAGCCGTTGGTGACAAGATTGCCCTCCGGCAGGCGCACGATGTTCGCGCCCACGCCGGCGACCGGCAATTGTCCGGCGGCGCGGTCCTGCCAGTGGACGATGGTGGCTTGGCGACGGCCGAACATGCCCGTCGCATTCCATACGATCGAAAGCGCCACGGCGATGACCGCCAACAACACGATCGCCGTGACGATCCACGTCCGTTGGCGGAGACTGATCGGGAGCAGGCGACGCCAACGAGCCATTACATGGCCTCCCCGCGCGCTTGCACACGCGCCCGATGGTGACGTCGGAGAAAATACAGCGAGACGACGGCCAAGGCGATGCATCCGTAGAGGACGTACACGAAGATGGTCTCGGCGCGTTCGTCGGCGCCGGTCCATCGGATCAGCCATCCCGAGCCGATGAAATTAAAGAGCGCGTGCATGACGATCGGCACCGCCAAATTCTCCGTCCAGTGGTAGACGAGCGTCAAGACCCAGCCCGCGATCAAGACGTACGAGCCCTGAATGAGATCGAGATGGAAGACCGCAAACAAGACGGTCGTCAGGGTGATCGCCACGGGCGGTCGGAAGGCACGGCGCATGGCGCCGTGCACCAGGCCGCGGAAGAGCAATTCTTCGGCGATGGGCACCAAAACGGCCACCGCGACGAAATTCCAGATGCTCGTCTCTTGATCGACCGCAAACGCTTGCATGCGCTCCATGTACTCTTGGAAGCGCCGGCCGATCGCCGTTTGGATGTCGAACGATGCGAGGAGCATCACCCAAAGCTGGGTGATCCCCACCGTGCCGAGCAAAACGATGAACGCGTGGAACGCTTGCTTTCGGGAGACATGCTCCCAGAGCACGATCGGATCGTGCCGCCGATGTTTGATGACGATGATCGTCACATAGAGAATGATCAGGAGCGGCATCGCCAAGAGCGATGCGACCGTCGACAAGTCCGACACCTCGGCCAATTTGAGCGCAAAGGCATTCGGATCGGGGCATTCGAGAAGGAGCTTTTGGATGACCTCGGGGTAACGCACACGGAAGTAGGCGATGTACCCCCACGCCATCAACTGCAGCACCAGATGATGGATCGCCATCAAGACCACCGCCGTCCCCAAGGCGCGAACACCCGTGACGAAGCGTCCGGGCGGCCCGGGCGCCAACGGATCATCCCGATGGTGCCACGCTTCGGCGCGGACCTCCCCCGTCGGGGCGGGGGGCGATTGTTCCGTTCGATGCATCGGATCCAACGCTCTCACCTTTCGCGCACGCGCCTTGCCACGTACCTACGAACGGATGAGGGCGTCGGTGTACCGTTCGAAGAAATAATCGAACGCGCGGTCGAGTTCTTTCTTGCGGGTGATGGAGGAGAACACCTGGTCGCCGTTCGGTTCTTTCCACGAACGCAAGATCACGATCTCGGGATACGACCGTGAACCGTCATCGGGTTCGTAATTGTAGACCACGGTGTACGTCTGTCCGCCGATGGCGAACGTATCGAGGACCGAGACGTAGTACTCGCGACCGCTGCGCTGATCGACGAGGATCGCCAAGACGTGATCGTCGGAACGATCGTGTGCTTCGCGGGGCACGTCGGGATTAGGCTTCCGTCGATTCCGTTTCATCGTCTTCTCGGTCCAGCATGGCGATGTACACTTGGTAAATCATTTCATCTTCGTCTTCGTCGAGGCCGACGAGCACTTCTTCGCCGTCTTCTTCGGTGACGTATTTCATGAAGAACAGACTGATTTCTTCGTCATCGCTCTCTTCGGGATCAACCAACACGCAATAATCTTCGTCGTCGTACGTAAAATTATCGACGTTGAGCAGGTCGTATTCCTCGCCCGTGGTCATGTCCGTCAAGGTTACGAAGCAATCTTCGTCCGCCAGTTCGTCCGGGAACGGGACCGACTCGGTCGGTTCCGCCGCGTCGCCGGCGTCGTCGGGTTGATGATAGATATTGAAAATGGCCATGAATCCATCCTCCTTGTAAGCTGTAATCTCTTGTTTGGGTGAACGCTCGGGGCTTCGGGCCGCGCGAGCTTGGGAGCATTATATCACGGCTCCCGGTCGATTCGATCCGTGTCGACGGCGTCTTTTCGCGCGCGGTCAAGCCAATCCTGCAGTAAGATTTCGGCCGCGACTTGGTCGACCATGCCTTTGTTATGTTTGCCTTTCCGTCGCGTGCCCCCCGTCTCTTTGAGGTAATGGTGCGCGAGCGATGACGTAAATCGCTCATCGAACAATTCGACGGGAAGGAGGGTTTGTTGCCGAAGTTCTTCGGCGAACGCGATGGCGGCTTCGGTGATGTCGGAGTGACGGTTGTCCGTTCGAAGCGGCAGACCGACCACGATCGTTGCGACCTCAAGGTCGTCGCACACCGTGAGCACGGTGCGGATCACGCCGGCATTGTCCGACGGTGCCCGATCGATCGTCACAAGGCGCCGCGCCAGCATACGGAGCGGATCGCTGACGGCCAGCCCGACACGCCGTTCGCCGTAATCGATCGCGAGGACTCGTCCCTGCATGTCGCTTACAGGCGTTCGACGTAATCTCGCAAGATCACTTCCAACAGTTCGTCGCGCTCCATGCGTCGAATGACGCCGCGCGCACCGAGGTGACTCGTAATGTACGTCGGATCTCCCGATAAGAAATACCCCACCAATTGATTGATGGGATCGTACCCTTTTTCTTCCAGCGCTTTCATGACTTCTTTCATGATGTCGTTGGCGGCCAAACGTTTTTCGGTGCCAATCTCAAAGCGATTCGTATTTTGATCGATCATATGCACCTCCATGTGATCAGTTTACCACGCCGACGGCTCCTCCGACCATCACTCGCATTCCGGTCCGTCCACCCATTCGCCGAGGGCGATCTCGCCGTCACGACCGACAAGACGCACCCGCACAATCGCGCCGACATCGGGGGCGGGGGACGTCGCATCGAGTTTCACAAACAGGTATTCGGGCGTGTACCCTTGCGGACGTCCCCGATCGTCGTACGTCTCAATCAAGACCTCGCGCACCGCGCCCATGCGGCGCTCGATGGCCTCGGCCGCAAGGCGATCGGCCAACCGACGCAATTGCTCGGAGCGCCGATGCACCACCGCTTTGGGGACCTCGGAGCCGAGGGATGCCGCCCGCGTCCCCGGGCGCCGCGAATAGCGGAACACGTGCATGCGCAAAAACGCGATGCGCTCGCAAAATTCGACCGTCTGTTGAAAATCGTCGTCCGTCTCCCCGGGAAATCCGACGATCACGTCCGTCGTGATGCCCGCATCGGGAAACGCTCGGCGCAATCGCTCGACGGCGGCGCGGTACCCCGCGCGTGTGTCGGGACGCCCCATCGCGCGCAACATGTGATCGGAACCGCTTTGAAGCGATAAATGGAAGGACGGACATAGGTGTTCGACGCGTGTCAGTCGCTCCGCAAAGGCGGGCGTGATGGTCGCCGAGTTCAACGAACCCAAACGGATCCGCTCGACCCCGTCGATTTGATCCACGACCTCGATGGCCGAAATCAGACCGTCGCCGCGATCGTATTGATTCAAATTGGTGCCCGTCAGCACCATCTCACGATACCCTCGGCGGGCCAGCGCCCGCGCCTCCCGCGCGATCGCCTCGAGGTCACGGCTTCGGGCCGGCCCGCGGGCGATCCCGATCGCACAGTACGCGCACCGTCGGTCGCAGCCGTCTTGGATTTTCAAAAACGCGCGCGTCTCCTCGGGGACGGCGGGCGCACCGAGTTCCTCATAGACGCGGGGCACGGGGCCCACGAATCGCCCGTCCGTGCCGTCGAGGATGAGGTCGGGCAGTCGATCGCGCAACGCGGTGCCGACCGTCAAATCCGCCAACGCGGAGAGGTCTTTTTGTTGGGCGTAGCACCCGCATGCGACGATCCGCGCCTCCGGATGTTGCCTGCGAAAACGGCGCAACATCTGTCGCGCCTTGCGCTCGGCCTCGGCCGTCACCGTACACGTATTCAGGACGTAGACGTCGGCCGCCTGATCGGGCGCGACCGTCTCGGCGCCGCGAGCGCGCAGCGCTTCGGCCAGGGCATCCATCTCGTATTGGTTGGTCTTGCATCCCAACGATGCCAACGCGATTCGCATCGCCCGCCTCCTTCGTCGATCTTTTGAGAAAAAAAAGAGCCGTGAGGCTCTCGTGTGGGGTCCCGATCGACGGTACGGCTTACACGCCGCGACCGGTCAACAGGTACAGCACCACGGAAAAAACGGCGAACGCAATGGCGAACCCGGTCGTCAGGCGCTTCAGGATACCTTCCTTCGTGCGACCCTTCGTGCGACCGTAGAACGTATCGGCGCTCGAATCACCCGACAAAACACCCAAGCCCTGCGACTTGGAGTCCTGCATCATGACGGTCGTCACGAGACCGATGCAGGCGATTAAGTCAAGGATGATAAAAATAATTTGTGCGGCTTTCATTTCATGTCCCTCCTTGGAGCGTCATGCCGAGCCATGATAACACATAAGAAACGGACGACGCAAGATGTTACGCGGGGCGCCCCTCACGCGTCCGCCGACGTTTCCGTCACTTCGGCGTAAATCACGGCCTTGTTCTGCCGCATGAAGATCGGCAACGCGATCGCCAGGATCAGCCCGGCGAGGTTCGTCGTGATCGTGAACGACCACCAGATGCCGTTGACGCCGAGCGGAGTTTGCGAAAGCCACGCCCCCAACGGCAGGCGCGCCACCATCAACGCGGTGACGACGATCGACGGGAAGAGCGTCTGCCCCAACGCGGCAAACGCCGAACTCGTCAACAGTTGAATGCCCATCAACAGCTGCGACGCCGACAGCACGTGCAGGTACGTCGTGCCGTGCATCAAGGCTTCGGGATCGTCGAAGAACAATTGGACGATCGGGCCGCCGAGAAAATACAAGATCAACGTCGTCGCCGTGCAGATCGCCGACACGAGCCAGAATCCGGCCCAATAGCCGCGGCGCACGCGATCGTGGGCCCGCGCCCCGACATTTTGCGACATGAACGCATTGACGGCGACGCCGAAGCCGTCGGCCGTCATCCACGAAATGCTCTCGATCTGAGCGCCGAGTCGCTGCGCCGCGACGGCGAGGTCGCCGAAGCGGACGATCTGGCGGGAGATGAACACGGTCGCGAGCGCATGCACGGACGATTGAATCGAGACGGGCGCACCGAGCCGCGCCACGGGACCCAGCCGCTTCAGGTCAAAGGGCGGATGCCACAGGCGGAACCTTGAGAACAGCGGGTTGTTTCGCACCGCCCACAGCATCAAAAGAAACGTCACGGTCTCCGCGACCACGGTCGCGACGGCCGCCCCGGCCACATCCATGCCGACGACGCGAATCAGCAACGGGTCGAGCGCCATGTTGAGCACGAGCCCCACCGTGTAGACGATGAGCGGCGTCGTGCTGTTGCCCGAGGCCGTGAGCATCGCGCTGTACAGTCGAACGCCCACCTTGGGGATCATGCCGATGCCGATGAGCCGAATGTACGTCGAGGTCCGGACGATCGTATCGGCGTCGTTGAAGCGAAAGACGGCCGTCAACGGATCCGGCAGAAACAAAAAGATCGCCATGATGACGATCGCCATCGCGTAGCCCAAGCGCAAAATCGTCCGCGCCCAGTCCTTCGCGCCCGTCCGATCGCCGGCGCCGAGCGATTGCCCGACGAGCACTTGTCCGCCGACGCGGGGCAAGGCAAACAGACTGTCGACGAGCCAGATGAGGGTGCCGCCCGAACCGACGGCGGCGACGGCGCGTTCTCCGAGCGACGCCACCCAAAACATATCGGTGAGCGTGTAGGCCAGCCCCAAAAAGGAGCTCGCCATGATCGGCATCGCCAATTTGACCAACGTGGCGAGAATCGGTCCCTTCAAAAGTCGCTGTGATTTCTCCGCGTGCATGTCCCCTCACTGTCAATGCATAATCGCTCCGATTCTAGCACAGGCGCCGGGCTTGTAGGTTTTTACATTGAAACGCACCGATCCTTCTACTAAAATGGATAAAGTATATCTTCAAGGTTGCCCGCGATGGCTGCACCGTGGGACGTTGAAAGCAAAGGTAGTCATAGCATGAGAATGAATATTTTCGGGTTGTCGCGCGCCATTCACCCGAAAGGCAAAAAGTCGACGGCCCACATGGAGATTCGACCCCTGGACGGGTTCGAACAGGTGACCATACCCCTCGACATGCAGGTGGGTCCCGGATGCAAGGCGATCGTCAAGAAAGGCGATCATGTCGATGTCGGCGAACCGCTGGGCGAGCCCCTGGGACCGTGGAGCGTGCCCGTGCACGCGAGCGTGTCGGGCACCGTCACGAACGTACGCGAACAAATCTTGAGCGATGGCGGTCACGCCGAGTACGTGACGATTGCGTCCGACGGCGAAGCAACCGTCTACGAGGGCGTCGTCCCGCCGGTCATCACGTCGCGTGAAGACTTTTTGAAGGCGATCCGCAGCGCGGGACTCGTCGGTTTGGGCGGCGCCGCGTTCCCCACCCACGTCAAACTGGATCCCCCGCCCGACAAAGCGATCGATACCCTGATCGTCAACGCCGCGGAATGCGAACCGTACATCACGGTCGACCACCGCATCTGCCTCGACCACGCCGACGACGCCGTGCAAGGCGCCTTGGCGATCGCGCATTGGTGCGAGATCGACCGCGTGATCTTCGGCATCGAAGACAACAAGCGCGACGCGGCCAAAGAACTGACCCGGGCGATCGAGCGCGCCAAGACCGCGGGCAACGACCGTTGGCCCAAGAACGGCGTCGAGGTGAGCGTCTTGCCGACGCGTTACCCGACCGGCGCCGAGAAAGTCTTGATCACGCTGCTCACGGGACGCGTCGTGCCCGAAGGCGGGCTGCCGGCCGACGTCGGCATCATCGTCCAAAACGTGACGACGCTTTATTTCCTATCTAACTACTTGAAGACCGGCATGCCGCTCATCAAAAAGTCGATCACCCTGGACGGCAGCGCCGTCGCGCAGCCGGGGAATTTCGAAGTGCCGATCGGCGCAACCATTGAAGATGTGATCGAAAAAGCCGGCGGCACCAAAGCCCCGCCGGGCAAAATCATCATGGGCGGTCCCATGATGGGCGTCGCCGTCGACGACATCAGTCGACCGATCCTCAAACACAACAACGCCATTTTGATCTTTGACGAACACGACGCGACGCTTCCGAAGGAGACGGCGTGCATCGAATGCGGGCGCTGCATGCGCGCGTGCCCCATGCGCCTCATGCCGTCGGCCCTCGACAAGGCGGCTCGCGCCAACAATCCGAACGAACTCGAGGAACGCCATGTGATGAACTGCATCGAATGCGGCAGCTGCACGTACGTCTGCCCCGCGAAACGTTACCTCGTTCAAAACATCCGCAACGGCAAGGCGATCTATCGCGCCGCCGCCCGTGCGGCTCGTGAGAAAGGAGAGAAAGCCTAATGCTACGCGTTTCCGCATCTCCTCACATTCGCGATGATCTGACGACGCGCGGCGTCATGATGCGCGTCGCCATCGCACTCATCCCCGTCATCATCGCCTCCGGCGTGATCTACGGATGGCGTGCCCCGCTGCTGTTTCTGATCAGCGCGGTCGCGTGCGTCGTCTTCGAAGGCCTGGCGCGCATCATCATGAAACGCGACCAGACGATCGGCGACTTCTCGGCCGTCGTCACCGGGCTTTTGCTCGCGGCGAGCTTGCCGGCCGAGTGCCCGATCTGGATTCTCCTGATCGGCGACTTCTTCGCCATCGTCTTTACGAAACAAATGTTCGGCGGCCTCGGCGACAACTTCGCGAACCCCGCCGTCACCGGACGCGTCATCTTGTCGGTTTCGTTTGCGGGGCACCTTGCCAAGTATTCCGTGTTGGCCCCCGCCGCGTCGGGCGGCGTCGACCTCATCTCGCAGGCAACCCCCTTGGCGCTCGCCAAATCGGGCGCCGTCGCCGACCTGCCGACCACCCTCGATTTATTCCTCGGCCGACACGCCGGATCGATCGGCGAGACCTGTGCGCTCGCCCTGATCATCGGCGGCGTCTACCTGATCTTGGCCGGCATCATCGACATCTGGGCACCGGTCACCTTCATCGGAACGACGATCTTGTTCGTGACGCTCACGGGACAGGATCCGCTGGTGCACCTCTTCTCCGGAGCGCTGATGCTTGCGGCGTTCTTCATGGTCACGGACTACGTCACGACCCCGACGACGATCCTCGGAAAAATCATCTTCGGCATCGGCGCGGGACTTTTGACCGGCCTGTTGCGCGTCTACTCCTCGATGCCCGAGGGCGTCTCGTTCGCCATTTTATTGATGAACATCCTGGTGCCCCACATTGAGCGGTGGACCGCACCCAAAACGGTGGGAGGAAAACAACATGCCAAAGCATAAAAACGACCATCGCCCGCCTCTGAAAGAACGCGGCCCCATGCCGGCGATCATTCTGACGATCATCTGTGCCGTGTGCGTGGCGCTCCTCGCCCTCACGGCGACGGTCACGTCGGACGCTCGCGAAGCGCAGGCGCAATACATGGCCGACCTGCACAAGCGCTCGCTCTTCCCCGACGCCACCTTGTTTGAAGACGAGACGTTGCAGGCTTCGGGCGAACACGTGCCCGGCGCGACCGTGATCGACGTGCCGAATGACTTCCCCGACGTCCAAAATGTCATCGTCGTCCACGAAGGCGACGATGTGGTCGGCGTCATCATCCAAGCGGCCACCCCCGGCTACGCCGGCAAGGTGCCCGTCATGGTCGGATTCAATCTCGACGGCGCCATCGAAGGCATCGTCGTCGACGCCGCGGGCGAAACACCGAGCCTCGGCCAGAACACCGCGGAGCCCGATTTCACGAATCAATTCGCGGGACGGGACGCCTCGGACAGCTTCGGCGACATCGACGCGGTCACCAACGCGACGATCTCATCGAATTCCGTCGTGACCTCGGTCGGCATCGCCGCCGACGTTTACACGGCCATGATGAAAGGAGCGAAGTAAGATGGCAAAGAAAAAATCACTGACAGGTGAATTTTTGAAGGGCATCATCAAGGAGAACCCGCTCCTGATTCTGTTGTTGGGCACCTGCCCCGCCCTCGCCGTCACGACCTCGGCGATGAACGGCCTCGGCATGGGCATCGCGGCCACCGCGGTCCTCGTCATGTCGAACCTCGTGATCTCGCTGTTCCGCAATGTCATTCCCGACCGCATCCGCATCCCGGCGTACATCACAATCATCGCAAGTCTCGTGACGATCCTGCAGTTCCTTTTGGAAGCGTATCTGCCCTCGCTGAACGCGTCGCTTGGCATCTTCATTCCGTTGATCACGGTCAACTGCATCATCCTCGGCCGCGCCGAAGGCTACGCCAACAGCCACAACGTCCTGTATTCCGTCGTGGACGGTCTCGGCATGGGCGTCGGCTTCACGTTGGCGTTGTTCCTGATCGGCACACTCCGCGAAGTGCTGGGCTTCGGCACCTTCTTCGGCATGCCGGTCCCGTGGGTCGGCGACGGCAAGCTCGACCCCATGATGTTCTTCGGCATTCCGGCCGGCGGGTTCGCCATCTTCGGTTTGATGATTGCGATCACGCAGAAACTGAACCATCGCTATTACGCGCGGAAACCGCAAGCGACGATCGATCGCAAACGGATTCCCGGCAGCATCAGCAAGATGACCGACGCCGTGTACGAAGAGACGTATACGCACGACGGGCCGCGTCCGCCCAGAACCCCCGATCGCAAGGCCGTCCCGAAACCGGAGACCGAGCCCGGCGCGTTTGCCGGCCAAGATAAGGAAAGCGAGGCCCAAAAATGAAAGAGTTGTTGATCATCCTTTTCAGCGTGATCCTCATCGATAACCTCGTCCTCTCGCGCTTCCTCGGCGTCTGCTCCTTCCTGGGGTTGACGAAAAACTTGAAGAACTCAATGGGGATGAGCTTCGCGGTCATCTTCGTCATGATCGTGGCGACGGCTGTGACGTACCCCATCTACTGGTACATCCTGGAGCCCCTCAATCTGGGGTACCTCCAGACGGTCATATTCATCCTGGTCATCGCGTCGGTGGTTCAGGTCTTGGAGGCCATCCTTCGAAAATCGTTCCCGCCGCTCTACGATGCGATGGGCATTTACCTGCCGTTGATCACCACCAACTGCGCCATCTTGGGCGTCATGTTGATCAATATTCAATCGCTGTACACGTTCGGCGAAGCGATGGTGTCCTCGTTCGGCGCCGGCGTCGGCTACATGCTCGCGATGTTCCTGTTTGCGGGCGTGCGCGAAAAGATGGAAAAGGCCGACATCCCCGAATTCTTACAAGGTCTCCCCGCCGCCCTGTTTGCCGCCTCGATCGTCTCGGTCTCCTTCATGGGATTCAAGGGCGTCATTGAGAATTTGTTCGGTTAAGGCGAGGATGGGAGGAAGCATATGATGATTTTAGCGTTTCAAAACCCCATCGTCCTGCCCGCCCTGATCGGTGCGGGCGTGGCCCTCTTGGCGGGGATCGTGATCCTCTTGGTCTTCCATTTTTTTAAGGTGGAGGTCGATCCCTTGGAGCAAGAGATCCTCGACACCCTGCCGGGCGCCAACTGCGGCGGCTGCGGCTACAGCGGGTGCGCCGCCTATGCGGCCGCGCTCGCCGGCGGCGATGAGGCGAACACCACGCTCTGCACGGCGGGCGGTCAGGAGACGGCCACGGCCGTCGCGGCCCTTCTCGGCGTGGAAGCCGGCACCGTGATCCCCACGGTGGCCCATGTCTTCTGTCAAGGCACCTGCGAGCATACCTCCAAGCGCTACGACTACACGGGCACGCCGCACTGTGCGTCGGCGAGCGGGCTCTTCTCGGGCCCCAACTCCTGCACGTTCGGCTGCCTCGGCTTCGGCGATTGCGTCGCCGTCTGCGAATTCAACGCCCTTTACTTGGAGGACGGCATCGCGCGCGTCAACCACAACAACTGCGTCGCGTGCGGCAAATGCGTGGAAACGTGCCCGAAGCACTTGATCCACATGATCCCCAAACATGAGTTGGCGACCAAGGTCACCTGTTCGAACCACTGGCCGCCGAAAGTCGTGCGCCAAGCCTGCACGATCGGCTGCATCGCATGCGGCCGCTGCGCGCGCGAGTGCCCCGTCGGCGCGATCGAGGTGAAGGATAACCTCGCCGTGATCGATCAGCTCGAGTGCATCCACTGCGGCAAATGCGTGAAGGTCTGTCCGACCCACGCCATCGTCCGCGGCCTCTTGGACGGTCCGCGCCCGAAAGACGCGGCGAAAGACGACGCGCCCGAAGCGGACGCCGCCTCGTAGCGGACACATGCTCGACCAATAAAAAGGGATCGGCCGTGTGGCCGATCCCTTTTGTGTTCGGAAAAATTTCGACGTTACGCGCGCTCAACGGCTCCGCTCTTCAGACAGCGCGTGCAAACGTTCATGCGGCGCGGGACGCCATCGACGATGACGTGCACCTTCTTGATGTTGGCGCGTTGGCGGTGGAGGGCGCGACGCGAAATCTGCGAACGCGTGATCTTGATCTTTCTGCCAAAGAACATGTCTTTTTCACAAATCTCACATTTAGCCATATGCTTCTCCTTATTAACGCGGGCTCGGAGCGCCGCTGATCATTCGTGTGCGCGCAAAAACGCGCGTCAGTCATCATAGCACACGCACCGCGCGCGTGCAAACGCGACTTTCATACGTGCGTTACGCGAGCACCCGCTCAAAATCGGCGATGATGTCTTCGGGATCTTCGAGGCCCGCCGAAATGCGGACCAAGCTCTCCGAAATGCCGGCCATTTTGAGTTCGTCGGCGCTGTACGTCGCATGGGTCATCGTCGCGGGATGTTCCACCAACGTCTCGGCATCGCCCAAGGACACCGCGATCGTGCACAATTCGAGGCGGTTCAGTGCCTCGGCCGTGGCCTCACGGCTCATGTCGAACTCAACGGCCACCATGCCGCCGAATCCGCGCATCTGGCGTTTGGCGATCGCATGACCCTCAAAATCCTCGAAGGCCGGATAGTACACTTGGCGGACGCGCGGATGCGACGTCAAGTACGTCGCGATCGCTTCCGCATTCGCCGCGTGGCGGCGCATCCGGATGTCCAAGGTCTTCAGCCCACGCTCCACCAGGAAGGCGTTGTGCGGGCTCATGACGGCGCCCGTCAAATCTTTGAGCCCGACGCCGCGACACTCGGTCAGGAACGCTTCGTCGCCGGCAATGAACCCGCCGATGACATCGCCGTGGCCGTTCAAATATTTGGTCGCGCTGTGGATGACGGCGTCGGCGCCGAGCGCGATCGGGTTTTGAAAATACGGCGAAGCGAAGGTGTTGTCCACGATGACGCGGATGGCGTCGTTGTATGCGTGCGCGCGTCGCGCGACCTCCGCGATGTCGATGATCTTCAACGTCGGATTGCACGGGGTCTCGAAATAAACCACCTTCGTCTTGTCGGACAAGGCTTGTTCGAGGTTATCGAGGTCCGACAGGTCGGTCAACCGAACGCGGATGCCGAAGCGGTGAAATTGATGGGCCAACAGCGAATACGTGCAGCCGTACAGCGTCTCGTCGGCGACGATCTCATCGCCCATCGACAGCGCCGTCCACAGGGCGGTCGCCACGGCGCCCATGCCCGAGGCCGTCGCCAATGCGAGATCGGCGCCCTCCAAGGACGCGATCTTGTCTTCCACCACAGTCAACGACGGGTTGCCGAGGCGTGTGTAAATGTAGCCCGGATCTTCGCCCGCAAAGCACGCACCCCCTTGCTCCACCGTTTGAAATTCAAACGTGGCCGTCTGATAAATCGGCGTGCAAAGCGAACCTTTCGAATCTTTTTCTTTACCGGCGTGAATTTGTCGCGTCGCGAACCCCAACGCTCGTTTTTGCATCTTGTTTCCCTCCCCCAAAAGCGGGCGCGCCGTACGCGCCACGCGTCCGTCACTTACGTTTATTCTACCGTCCCGCCTCAAAAAACGCCAATGATCGCGGCGGGGCTTGACAAAGCACGGCAAAGCGATATCATAAACACATGAACGATTGCTCATATGATGAAAGGACGAATTATGAACGACACAAAAACTTCCTTCGATGAGTTGTGCGATGTGCCCATGATCCACGAAGATGCCGTCAAGGCGACGATGGCGTCGATGCCCGACGACAGCCTTTTGTTCGACCTCGCCGACTTCTTCAAAGTCTTCGGCGACTCAACGCGCGTGCGCATTTTGTACGCGCTCCATCACAACGAATTGTGCGTGTGCGATTTGTCGGCCGTCCTCGATATGTCGCAATCGGCCGTCTCCCATCAACTGCGCGTCCTCAAGGCAGCGCGGCTCGTGCGCAACCGCCGCGACGGCAAAGTGGTCTACTACGCGTTGGACGACGACCACGTGAAAGCCTTGTTGGACGTCGGACGAGAGCACCTCGCCCACGACTAGAAAGCGTCTTTGATATGAAGATCCCCGAATCCAAGCATGCCGCCCCCACGCCCGCGTGCGGATGCGACCATTGTCACGTATTGGATGACATCCACCACGACCACGACCATCACGGTCACGACCATGCCCATGACCACGGCCACGATGGCCACGACATCTTGAGCCGCTGGCTGATCCCCCGCCTCATCGTCGGCATCGTGCTGTTTATCGTGGCCATCGTCATGCGTGCGGACCACCCGTCGACGGCGCTCGCCCTGTACATCGCAAGCTACCTGATCGCCGGTTACGGCACCATCATCCGCGCCGTCATCAACTTATTCCACGGACACATTTTCACCGAATATTTCTTGATGACCGTCGCCACCGTCGGCGCGTTCGTCATCGGCGAATACATCGAAGCGTGCGCCGTCATGTTGTTGTCGTTGATCGGCGAACAGTTGGAACACCGCGCCGTGGATCGCACGCGGCGCTCCATCGCCTCGTTGGCCGAGATGCGCCCCGACGAAGCCCACCGTGAGGTGGACGGCGAGGTGATGCACGTCGCCCCGTCCGAGGTCCATCCGGGCGATACCATCATCGTCTATCCGGGCGAACGCGTGCCGCTCGACGGCACCTTGATGAGCGACGCGGCCGCGTTGAATTTCGCCGCGTTGACGGGCGAGTCGATGCCCGTCACGGTCGAGCCCGGCTGCGAGATCGCCGCCGGCGCGATCAACGGATCGAGCGTCTTGACTTTGCGGGTCGTGCGCGACGAACAGCACTCCGCCGTCATGCGCATCCTCAACATGGCGGAGGCCGCCGGCCGCCGCAAATCGCGCATCGAAGTGTTTACGTCGCGGTTTGCCGGCATTTACACGCCGATCGTCGTCATCTTGGCGCTGATCATCGCCCTCGCGCCGCCGCTGCTCTTCCATCAAGCGTGGAACGATTGGGTGTACCGCGCCCTGAACTTCCTCGTCATCTCATGCCCGTGCGCCCTCGTCATTTCCGTCCCGCTCGCCCTGATTGCGGGTACGGGACGCGCCTCGCGGCACGGCATCTTTATCCGCGGCAGCCAGTTTTTGGAGGGATTGGCGGACGTGCAATCCGTGGTCTTCGATAAGACCGGCACGCTCTCCACCGGCACCTTCGGTGTCACCGACATCCGACCGGCCGACGGGATCGACGCCGACCGACTCTTGGAGCTTGCGGCCGCGGCCGAACAGCATTCGACGCATCCCATCGCGGAGGCGATCCGCGATGCGCACACAGGCCCCTTGACGAGCGAATTGTCGGACATTGAAGAGATCGCGGGGCACGGCATCCGCGCCGTCCGAAACGGACAGACGGTGGCCGTCGGCAACCGACGTCTGATGGAAAAAATGGGCGTCACGCCCTTTGAAGATCACGGCACCGCCGTGCACATCGCCGTGGACGATGCCTATCACGGCATGATTTGCGTGGAGGATACCTTGCGCGACACGTCCCACGATGCCGTCCGTCGTTTGCATGCCCAAGGCGTCGAGCACATCGCGATTTTCTCCGGCGACCGCACGCCGGCCGTCGATCGGGTCGCCCGTGCCCTCGACATCGATCACGTGCACGCGGAATTGCTGCCCGAGATGAAAATCGCCGAATTCGATGCCTTCCGTGAGCGCCATCCGGGACGCACCGTCTTCGTCGGCGACGGCATCAACGACGCGCCCGTGCTGCGCTTGGCCGACATCGGCATCGCCATGGGCGGTTTGGGTTCCGACGCCGCGATCGACGCGGCCGACGCCGTCATCATGACGGACGATCCGGAGCGCGTGCCGGACGCCATCGACATCGCCCGTCGGACGATGTTTTTGGTCCGCGAAAACGTGGTGTTGATTTTGGGGGTGAAAGCGATCTTGATGGTCCTGGCCGCCCTCGGCCTGACCACGCTTTGGGTCGCCGTCTTGGCCGATACCGGCATGATGATCCTGGCCGTTTTGAACGCCATGCGTGCGGCGCTCGATCGCCGTTAATCGCCGTCGGCCTCCGAGAACGCGCGGCGTTTGCGAAGTTCGCCGGCGAGGTCTTCCAAGGGAATGCCCGACGCCGCAAGCAACACCACCAGGTGATACACGAGGTCGGCGCTTTCATTCACGATGTCGCTTTTGCGGCCGTTCTTGGCCGCAATGGCGACTTCGATCGCCTGGACACCCAGTTTCGATAAAATCTTGTCAAGGCCTTTGTCCAATAAGTAGTTGGTATACGAGCCGGGTTCCGGTTGCTCGGCGCGCGCCAGCACCACTTCGTACAGCTCTTTAACAATGGAATCGGCGGGACTGTTCATGGTCGTTCGCCTCCTTAAAATAAAACTTCAAACTTGTTGCAAGCATACCACAGCGCCGCCGTTTCGATGCCGAAAAACCGCCTCATTTTGTGAGTAAGCGGGGTCTTTTTCGTCAAATTGACGATAAAATGACTCATTTTCGGTTAATCTTTATCCGCTTTTTATGAGTTATCATGCAAAATAATGTTGACACGGTCAACGGCAGCTGGTATAATCCGTCCAGAACGATTCATAATAATTCGTTTCTGCATCTTGTTTTGACAACGGCCGGTCCCCCTCCCGGTCGTTTGTCGTCACGAAAAGCAAAGACGCGAGCGGTCCCACGGCCGCTCGCGTCTGTTGCGTTCAGGGGGTGGATTGATCGGTCATTCCACCAACATGCGCGGCACGCGTTCTTGAATATTGCAGAACATTTCGTAGTCGATCGTCCCGTAAAGATCGGCAAGTTCGCTCGCATCGCGGCGTGCATATTCATCCTCCCCGAACAACATGACTTCATCGCCCACGTGGACGTCGTCGAGGCCCGTCACGTCAATGATGCAGCGGTCCATGCACACGCGCCCGCGGATGGGGCAGACGCGTCCCTTGTGCAGGAAAGAGCCCTTGTTCGACAGCAAGCGCGACAGGCCGTCGCCGTAGCCCATGTTCACAACCGCCAAGACGGAGTCGCGCGGCGTCGTCCACGTCCCGCCGTAACTGACACGGGTGCCGGCTTCGATCGCGCCGACCTGCTCGATGACGCTCTTCACGGTCATGACGGGACGGAGCCCCTCCCAGCCGTGTTCGGTCGTCGTCGAAGCGCGTCCGCCATACAAGACGATGCCGGGGCGCACCATGTCGAAGTGATAGTCGGGCTGGTTCGGAATCGCGGAACTCGCGCCCAAATGCATCGTGACGGGCGGCAGACCGCGACGGCGCGCTTCGGCCACCGTCATGATGAAGCGCTCGCGTTGCATTTGATTGTATTTGGGGTCGCTGTCGGCGCACGCCAAATGTGAATAGACGCCGGTCAGTTTGAGGGACGGTTGCGCCGCAATGTTCAACAGCGCTTCGACGGCGCGTTCACGGTGCTTCGGGTCGGCCAGGAGCCCCAAACGCGTCATGCCGGTGTCGAGCTTCATGTGGACTTGGAGCGGCGGACCGCCGACCTTGGCGGACGCCTTCGCAAAGCCCTCGATTTCCTGCAACGTCACGATGGATTGCGTGAGTTTATAACGTTTCAAATATTCCGTGTGCGCTTCTTTGGTCGTACCGAAAATCAAGATGTCGGAGCGGATGCCGTTTTGGCGTAAAAAAATCGCTTCGTCGATCGTCGCGACGAAGAAGAACGAGCACCCCGCGTCTTCCAAAATGGGCGCCACCAGATCGGCGCAGTGACCGTAGGCATTGGCTTTGACCACGGCTGCCACGCGGACATGGTCGTCCGAGATGTACGAACGTATCACATTCCAGTTATTGATTAGGGCGCTTTTGGAAATCTCCGCCCACGTTCTTTTTGCAAACCACGGGTCTTTAAATCGCGAATATCGCATAAGACCGTCACCTTCCTTTCGCCTCTCCAAGAGAGACGTTCAATATATGTTGACCGTCTTACTATACCAGTCGTTTGCAAACGTAAGGCGACGTCATGGCACGCAACAGCGCCGAGTAGTCGGGCGTAAACGACAGCGTATCGCCCACCCGCAGGTCGCGCACCGCATGTGTCACGTCCAGCAGCATGTGATCGCTCGAGGCTCCGAGGAATCGGAGATTGCTGTCGCGCGCGGCGAGCGATTCGCAGCGCGTGTCTTGTTCTCCGATCGCCAGGATGGCGCGTTGAATGTTGCCGTAATCCTCAAACGACGGAATTTCATTGAATGCGTTGGGGCCGATTCGGCCGAACGGCACCGACGGCTTACGGCGCAGTTCCACGATCTCGGCGTTCAACGTGAAGACATCGGTGTAGAGGCCGGGGATCTTCTTGCGAAACGATGTCTCGATGCCGATCAGGTAGCTCTCGCCGAGCCGCAGATGGTTGATGCCCACCGGCATCGTGCCGTCGATCAGCATGTAGAGCGATCCGGTGTTGCCGCCCGAGACGATCGGGAGCGGGATATTGAAGCGCTCACGCAGCGCATCGGCGATGTCGACGAGCCGTTGGAGCTGCGCAGGCTCCGGGATGACGCCGCCGTAGCAGTTGAAGTTGGCCCCGATGCCCGCAAGCCAGACGCCGCGCAGGTTCAAAATGCGCTCTGCCATCGCCATGACTTCGTCGGGCATGACGCCTTCGCGCAGGTCACCCATCTCGATCATCAGCACCACACCGTGTTGGCGCTCGCGCGCCAGGGCCGCATCGGACAACGCCTCGATGACCGAGAGATCCGCGTTCAGGCTCAGATCGGCCGTCATGACGACGTCGGCCGCCTCCGAGATCATGGGAATGCGCACCATCATGTGCGATTGGCCGAGATCTTGAATGCGGGCCAAATTGGCGACGCGTGAATCGCCGAAATATTTGGCGCCGGCTTCCGCCATCACCTCGACGGCGGGGCGCCACGCGCAGAGGCACTTCGTCACAAAATGGACGTCGACGCCGTGCGCCGCGGTTTTTTCGACCAGCGTCGTGATGTTGTGCGCGAGTTTTTCGCGATCGATGATCAATTCAGGATAAGACATTCGGACCTCCTGTCATGTTTTCATGAGAGATTGTCGGAAGATGCGGACGGCCGCCGCCGGATGCTCGCGGGCCATGACGCCGCACGACGCCATGATGTAGTCGCGGTCGATCCAAACCTCGGCCGTGGACGGCGGAAAGAGCCTGTCGGGGCCGAAGGACTCGAGCAACGCGCGGAGCATGTCGGCCATGTGGGGCAGACGCGTCAACGCGCCGCCCGTGGCAATCACGTGTTCGACGGCCGTCATGTCGCGGCCGCGCACCACGGTCTGTCGTCCGCGCGTCGTGAAGAGTTCCACCATGCGACCGGCATGGCGGTGAATGGCCTCGCGGCAGCACGTCTCAACCAACGGCGTGATCAGGGCGATCTGCGCCGCCCCGTCGGGAATCTCGCCGACCGCGCGCAAGAGCACGTCGTAGCCCTGCGGCAGCGCGCGGCGTTCATGCTCTTTCATGGCGTCCAGGACATGGTCGCGATTGACAAAGACGCCGAGGTCGCCTTCGACGGTGCGCTTGGAAAACGGTTCGGGATCGAGTTGATATTCGTGGAGCGCTTCGCTGCCTTCCGTCACGGAGTGGACGTCCGTCGTCGCCCCGCCGACGTCGAGGGCCATGAGATCGCCCATGATCGGCTCCATCGCTTCGGCCATCGCCATCACGGCGCCGGGCGTCGGCATGATTGAACCCGTCACCATGTCGCGGATGTGCGCCATGCCCGGCGCTTCGACGATGTGTTCTTCAAATATTTCTTGAATGACGTTGCGGGCCGGCGTGACATTCAGGGTATCGAGCGACGGATACACATTGGCCGTCGTATAGAGCAGCACGCCTTTTTGTTCGGCGATGGCGCGAATTTCATGGAGATTGTCGGCATTGCCGGCATACAGCATCGGGGTCGTCGGCATGACGTCGCTCAACACCTCGAAGTTATGGAGCGCGGTGGCACGCTCGCCGCCGTCGACGCCGCCGGCGATCATGATGATGCGGGGCGCGAGCTCCCGGACGCGCTCGAGGTCGTACGGGCGCAATTTCCCCGCCGTCACCATGCGGAGGACGGCCCCCGATCCCAACGCCGCCTCGCGGGCCGCTTTGACGGTCATCTCCGGCACGAGGCCGTGCACCGTCATCGAGAGGCCGCCGGCCGCGGAGCTCGTCGCGTACATCTCGCGGGCATCGACGACCTCCACGCCCAAGCGCCGCGCGAGCGATTCAGTGGCACGCCGAAGGCCAAGGGTCACATCGCCCTCCGCCATGGAGGTCTCGGCATACCCTTGGCCCAAAAAGCGCGGAGTCGGCGATCCGAGATCGGTGAATGCGTTGACGACGGTGGTCGTGCTCCCGATCTCGGCGACAATCAAATCAATCTTCATCGTCTTCTTCGGGCACGTCGCCGTGCATCTCGCGGCGACGCTTGACGAGGAAGCTGGCCACATCGATGCCGTGGCTGCCGCGGCCGAAGCCGACATCCATGCCGGCCTCCACGGCCAGTTCGTTGACGACCTGCGTGCCGCCGGCCACGAGGATGATGTCGTCGCGGATGCCTTTCTCGACGCAGATGTTCGCAAGCTTCTTCATGTTCTCGTAATGAATGTTGTTGTGCGAGATGATCGTCGAGCACAAAATGGCGTCGGCGTCGGTCTCGATCGCCGCGTCGACCAATTTCTCGACGGGACACGACGTCCCGAGGTAATGGTAACGAATGCCGAAGCCTTCGATGCCGCCGTGCTTGATGTCGAGGATCTCCTTCAAGCCCACGGAGTGTTCGTCTTCGCCGACGGTCGCCGCGACCACCGTCATGGGGTGGGCGTGCACGTCGTCGCGGATCTCCGCTTCGGACAGCGTCTCGATGACTTCCGGCAGTTCGAGCTTCGACAGATCGATATCAAAACCGATCTTGCCCTTCATCTCGATGTACGTGCCCTCGGCCGGGTGCATGACCTGACTGTGAATGACCTCGCATTCGGCAAGCCCCATCTTGTCCCCGATCGCGAGCGCGGCCGCTTCCGCATGGCGCGCGTCGCACGGCAACATCATCGTCAACACGATGACGCCGTCGGCCAGGAATTCGACTTCGGGACGAATGAGGTTCGGGTTGTCGTAATATTTTTGCTTCTCCGCAATCCGCGTGTTGACGTTGTCGAATTCGTCGAGCTCGTCGATGAATTGAATCTTCGACGGATCCTCAAACGTGTCGCCGCCGATGGCGTCGCTCGGGGATTCGAAGGGTTCGGGCACGTGGTTATTCCCGAAGTGTACCGACACGGGCGCAAAGTAGTCGTCGGCGCGCAGGTACAAGCTGTCGTTGCCGATGCCGCCGTTGACGTCACGGGCGATGCCGTCGCCGCGACGTTCGGGATATTCGCCGCTGTCCACAAAGAATCCATCTTCGACGGCGCTGTAGTAGCCGCCGTCTTCGAGAATTTCTTCCATGAAGAGCACGGCACGTTCCTTGAGTTCGCGGACGCGCTCGCCCAAGGGGCCGTCCCGACGGATGTCCACCATCTCGCGCACGCCGTCGAGGCCGTTCAATGCCTGACGCGCCGTATTGACGGCGTTGACGTTGAAGTAATGCCACGGCACGTTGCGGCCCTCGTCGGGCGTGATGGTCGACTGAATGTCGGCGGACGTCAACCGGGAGATCACCATGTTCAAGGTATGGGTGACCGTCGCTTCGCGCGTCTCCGACTCCATGTATTTCGTGTTCTGTTGCGCGCGGATCTTGTAATCACGGAAGAAATCGCGCAGCGCGACCGCATAGGGCAGGTCCAAGCGCATGCAGGGTGCGGGCGGCGCC
This sequence comes from Saccharofermentanales bacterium, assembly GCA_050945495.1. GTDB lineage: Bacteria > Bacillota > Clostridia > Saccharofermentanales > DTU023 > UBA4923. Next base: position 13,828 of record JBMNTA010000007.1, on the reverse strand, counting down.
GTGGGCGGCACGCTCGAAAGCGCGATGTTTTCGGGCAGAATCCCGCACTTGACGGAGAACGCCGTGTTGATCGCGTGCTGCACCATCAGCTCGGGCATGACTTTCCATGCCTCCATCGCCGTCGCGTTGGCGTTGTGGGCACCGTCGATTTGCAGCTGTCCGCCGTAGGCGATGATCGCCTTGCTCTCGCAGGCGTCAACAAAGCTGCGCACCATGTTGATGTTGCGGTAGAGAACGTTGTATTGCGGGTCCTGGTGGACGCCGGAGACGCCCTCCTCGACAAACATGACGGCAATGTCGGGGCCGGCGACGCCGGACACGTACGAGTGGTAGTTGATCGGGCGACCGACTTCGTCCTCGATGATGTCCAGCGCGCGACGCGTGGCGCGGCACTGTTTCCGCGTCACGGGAATGCCCCCGATGCCCTGCGTCGTGCCCTCCAAAAGCGAGTCGATGTGCGACTGACCGGCGGTGCGAATGACCATGATGTGATCGGCGCCCTGCCAAGCCGCCATCCGCATGCGACGGATGTCGTCCTCAAAGCGACCGGACGCGATTTCCGTCGTGATGACGCAATCGGGTTGCGGATCGATGAAGCCGAACCCGCGGCTGCCGGGCAACGGCACCGACCGCTTCAACGGTTCGGACGTCTCGTGGTATTCGAAGTCCCCGATCTTCCGCGGGACGCAGCGGTTTTTGCGCCATGTCCACGGCCGCTTCGGGGAATGGTAATCCTCGAGCCCGTCCAAAATGCGTCGAATGTCGAGCTTTTCGTTCGGTTCCAGGGGAATGTTCGTCTCGCGCGCGGGCACAACGTGCCCTCCGGAGGCCGCCTCGACGTACCCCGAATCTTCGACATCGCGCGGATCGTATTCGTACCCGTCCATGATTTTGCCTGTTTTCCAGCTCATCGGTCGACCTCCTCAAAGAGGCGAACGGCGTCGTCCCAAAGTTCGCCGTCGGCGAGTCGAACCCCCGTCGCGCGAATGTCCTCGCCGCGTTCGGTCGCAAGCTTCCAGACCACGTGGCCGGCGCCGCGCGGCATCAGATGATGCTCCATCATGCCGGCCACGATCGCCTTCGCTTCCAAGCTCGAAAAGCCCATCCGTAAAAGGACGCTGCGCTCGATGGCGGGCGTCGTGTAAATCCGCCCGGCCTCGATCAAGGGGTCGACGATCTTGTTCGCCAACTCCCAGAAGTACGCGTACAGCGCCTCATCGGACATATCGGCCAGATGTCGGCGTCGCGCTTCAAACGTTGCATCCGCCGCATCGGGCTTTTGTGCATCGGTCATGGTCGTCTCCCCTTTCCCTCCATCGACCCCGCGTTACGAATGCAGGGTCGCCAACAATGCTTTCGTGCCCTCGATGTCGAGGTTGATTTCCGCCGCCATGTAGGCGACGTCGTCGTCGGAATACGGTCCGTCGTCGACGGCGATGCGCTTCAGGGCCGAGCGGCGCAAGCGCGTCATGTCGAAGTCGCGCACGCGGATCATCGAGGGGTGCTCGGGCAACACGATCGATTGGCCGGGCACTTCTTCCTCGGGATCGCCGATGTAGACGTCGATGCCGTTTTGGCGGGCAAACGTCAACTGCGGCATCGGGTGCTTGCCGGCGCCGGTGTATTCGGTCTCTTGGACGACGATCGTCTGATCCTCCGGCAGCTCACGCGCCAGGGCAAACGCCGCCGTCAGCGAGGTGTTGCCGGCGGGACCGCGTTCGATGCCCTCCAGGGCGGCGAGCATTTCCGTCGTATAGAACACTTCGCCCTGTTTCACGAGGAGCAAGCGATCGATGTAACGGAGCGCGCGCGCCGAGTTGCGCGGCACGTCCGAGCGGTCCGGCATCGTCGCGAACGGAATGCCGAAGCCCGTGTGCCCCGTGGTGAACGACTTGCGGTTGAAGTCGCGGTCGGACGCCATGGACAAGCCCGACAAGTCGACGCAGGCCGCATAGACCTTCGTCTCGGTGAGGCCGGCCTTCAAGAGCCCGCGGGCGGTGCCGGTCAGGTTGCCGCCACCGGCGTGCGTCGCAATGACCACGTCGGGGACCAAATCGTATCGGTCGCGGCACTGTTGGGCGATCTCGTAGCCCAACGTCTCGATGCCCGCCACCGCCGACGGCGAGTACAGCGAGGCATTGTAGAAGCCCGTCTCTTCCAACATGCGAAGCGTGTGGTAGAACAGTTCGGGCCCGACCGTCAGCTGAACGACTTCGGCGCCGAGCGCTTCACACTTGCGTTGTTTTTCCAAAATTTCGGGTTGCCCGACAAAATCGCTGTCGTAGCACTCCTGGATCACGATGCATTTGAGCCCCAGGCGGGCGGCCATGCTGGCGACGGCGGCTCCGTAGTTGCCGGACGTCGCGGCGATGACGCCTTCATAGCCTTTCCGCTTCGCGTCCCAGACGGACAGCGCCGCGCGACGGGCCTTAAAGCTGCCCGACGGGTTCGCGGCTTCGTCCTTGACGAGGATGCGCGCGCCGTGGCCGGGCTCGGCCAACTTGCGGGCGAGCGCCGTGATGTTCTTCATGTCCATCAGCGGAGTGTCGCCGACGCCCATGCCGCGCTCGATCTCGATGACTTCTTCGATCGAGACGCCGACATCGGCCATCATCCGTTCGTAATCAAACGCGACGCCGTCCGATTCGTACGGGTCGTAATCGACGCCGATGGCGTTACGGATGATCTCGTTTTGGCGTGCCATGACGGCTTCGTAAGTCATGTCTTTTTTCATGATTCGTCACCTCCGAACAACACTTCGCGAACTTGACGATGCACCGCCAACAACTCGGGCACCAACGCGCCGTACGTATGGGTCGGCGAGACATCCATCGATGTGAGCGTGCCCATAACGACGCGATCCGCCAAGGTGCGGACGGTCACGGTGTCGCCCAAGACGGCGTGTTCGTCAAGCAGAGAGCCCTTGGTGAAGGCGACGAGCGGCACGTTCTTCGTGTCGTCGGGGACCTGCGGTGCGCGCTGGCCGACGGGCAGGATGACTTTTTCGATGACCACGATGTCGCCCTGTTCGTAGTGTTGTTTCTTGTCGCGGTCGACCTGTTCGGCGTAATTGCCGAGGATGGCCCGCGGAACGGGCAGATCCAGCATCGAACGCAGGCCGGGCTTGGCGGACAGCACGTGCGGAATCATGTTGACGACCATCGCGATCGTTCCGATGCCGCCCGGCGTCTCCGGCACGATGGACAGATGCATGTCGTAGCCGTCGGCGTGCAGTGTGATGTAGTCGCCCGTCGCTTGCCCCTCGTCTTCGGGGCAAATCTGTTGCGGATGGTCGAGGTGGATGAACGGTTCGTCGTCGCCCTCGCGGTAACCGTAGCTCTGCTGACGGATGCCCGCGAGATGGCCTTTTTTCGCTTCCCCGTATTTTGAGGTTCGATCGACGTTCGTGACGATGGGATCCCGCGTCTGTTCGATCTTGGTCAACGTGACGCCCATGCCCGCGGCGATCATTTCCATCGACTCGGGAAATCCGACGTGGCCCGCGAGGCTTGCGTCTTCGATGCGGCGCTTAAATTCATCGACGGTGATGCCGACGCCCTGCTCCGTCATCACGGCCGTGCCAAACGGCGCGAGATCGTTGACGCGCGCGGCGTCGATCCGATGCACATGTTCACACGTGCCGCTCAAAGCCAGGATGAGGTAGTCGAGCACAAAGCCGGGGTTGATGCCCGTGCCGAGCACCGCCACGCGGCGCTGACGCGCTTTGCGATCGATCTGTTCCGCGAGAGCTTCGTTCTGCGCCCACGGCCACGCCATCTCTTCGGCCGTCGAAATGACGTGCACGCCCGCCTCCAGGCAGAACATGATTTTGTCAAACTGCGCTTCCACAAAGGAGTCCGTCGCCAAAATGGCGATGTCGCAACGGTCTTTTCGGATGACGGATTCGACGTCGTCCGTGATGTAGACTTTCTCGCGATCCTTGCGGTCAACGCCGAGGTATTCGTACACTTCTTGCCCGATGAGTTGGTCCCATGCGTCGCAGACACCGGTGATGACCAATCCCTCTTTCGAGGCGATCATCTTGCCGATGCCGCTGCCCATGGCCCCAAACCCCCAGAGCGCCACTCGGATATCTCTCACTTCTCAACCTCCTCGTTTCCGGGCCTTGCCGGCACGGTCATGTGTATGGTTTATCGGCGGATGCGCGTACCGGTCTTGCCGGCGATGCCGTCGTTCGCATGCTCAAGCGATGTGACGAGCGCCGTGCGACCTTCGCCCGATTCGGCGAACGCCACGCTTGCCTCCACTTTCGGGAGCATGGACCCGGGCGCGAAATGCCCCTCGGTCATGTATTGCTTCATCTCGTCGACGTGCACGTCATCGAGCCATTGTTCGTTCGGTTTGCCGAAGTTCAGCGCGATTTTTTCGACGGCCGTCAAAATGATCAAGACGTCGGCGTCGATCATCTCGGCCAACAGTTCGGACGCAAAGTCCTTGTCGATCACGGCGGCGACACCTTCCAGATGATCGCCTTCGCGGATGACGGGGATGCCGCCCCCGCCGACGGTGATGACGACCTGGCCCGCCTCGAGCAGCGCCTGAACGGTGCGATCTTCGATGACGGAAACCGGCTTCGGCGACGCGACGACGCGACGGTAGCCGCGACCGGCGTCTTCTTTCATGACGTAGCCCGAAGTCTCGGCGATGCGGTCCGCTTCTTCTTTCGTGTAGAACGAGCCGATCGGTTTCGTCGGATCGAGGAACGCGGGGTCGTCTTTATCGACTTCGACCTGCGTGATGACGGTGGCCACCGGTTTTTTGAGGCCGCGCTTCAAAAGCTCTTCGCGAATCGCGTTTTGCAAGTGGTAGCCGATGTAGCCTTGGCTCATGGCGCCGCATTCCGGGAACGGCATGGGCGGCACGTCGCCGTGGCTGAACGCCAGGTTGATCATGCCGACTTGGGGGCCGTTGCCGTGCGCGATGACGACTTGGTGACCTTCTTCGATGAGATCGACGATCGGTACGGCCGTCTTGCGAACGAGTTCGCGTTGTTCGAGCGCTGTTTTTCCGAGTGCGTTGCCGCCGAGGGCAACGACGATGCGTTGTTGTTTCATAAAGTTCTCCTTCATTTTATCGCCCGATCGTGGCCACCATGACGGCCTTGATCGTGTGCAGTCTGTTTTCGGCTTCATCAAAGACGCGCGAATGTTTGCCGAGGAACACGTCATCGGTGCATTCCATCGCGGTCAAGCCGTATTCTTCATGAATTTGACGACCGATCGTCGTATTCAAATCGTGGAACGACGGCAAGCAGTGCAAGAAAATCATGTCGCCGTTGTCGACGAGGTCCACCATCGCCTGATTGACCTGATAGTCCCGCAACAGGGCGATCCGCTCCGCAAACATGGCTTCCTCGCCCATCGATACCCAGACGTCGGTGTAGAGGACGTCGGCGCCTTCGACGACGTGGAGGTCGTCGGAGCAATCGATCGTCGCCCCCGTCTCGTTCGCCAGTTCGCGCATCTCGTGGACGAGCGCCTCGTCCGGCCAGAGTGCTTTCGGCGCCAAGGCGACGAAATGCATGCCGAGCTTCGCGCAGCCGATCATGAGCGAATTGCCCATGTTGTTGCGCGCATCGCCGACGTACACGAACTTGACTTCACGAAGCGGCTTCGGGACGAATTCCTTGACCGTCATGATGTCGGCCAACACCTGCGTCGGGTGATAGAGGTCGGTGAGACCGTTCCAGACGGGCACGCCCGAATACTTCGCCAACGCGTCGACCGTCGCCTGCTTATAACCGCGGAATTCAATGCCGTCAAAGAAGCGGCCGAGCACTTTCGCCGTGTCTTCGATCGATTCTTTTTTGTTCATCTGGGAATCGGCCGACCCGAGGAACGTGACGCCCGCGCCCTCGTCCATCGCGGCCACTTCAAACGCACAACGCGTGCGCGTCGACGTTTTTTCAAATAAAAGCACCACGTTCTTGCCCGCCATCGAATCGCCGCGGATGCCGAGGCGTTTCTTCGCTTTGAGGTCGAACGCGAGATCGATGAGGTAGTGAATCTCATCGGGGGTGAAATCTTTGAGTGTCAGAAAATGTCTGCCCTTTAAGTTGACGGCCATAACAAATCTCCTTTTGCCCTGTCATACTTGGATATGAAATTGTATTTGTATATCAGAGCGCGCCCGATCGGACGCGCTCGCATATCTAACGCACGGGATCGCGCCACAGAGGCTGCGACATACAGCGCGGACCGCCCCGTCCCCGCGAAAGCTCCGACGAGGGAATCTCGTGGAGGGTGACGCCCGCCTCGCGCAGCAAGCGGTTCGTCACGTAATTGCGCTCATAGACGATGACTTCGCCGGGCGCAATGGCCAGCGTGTTGGAGCCGTCGTTCCACTGCTCGCGTTGCGCGTCGATGCGGCTGTCGCCGCCGCAACGGATCAATTCGACTTCGCTCAAGTTGAGGTAGCGCTTCAAGATGTCTTGGAGCTCACCGCCCATGTTTTTGGCGCGCAAATCGCCGTCGAACAAGGTGATGTCGTAGATCTCCAAGGGTCCCTCAATCTCGGGATGCACCGTGAAGATGTCGCGGTCGACCATCGTGAAGACGGTGTCCAAGTGCATGAACGCACGCTTTTCGGGAATGAAGAACGCCAGCACGTGTTCAAACCCGTCATCGCCCGAAAGAACGCGACGCGCGAACATTTTAACGGCATCGACTTCGGTGCGCTCGGAGATGCCGACGGCCACGACGGTGGGCGACAGGATCAAGATGTCGCCGCCTTCAATCGTCGCACCCTCGCAACGATTGTAGTAATGTTCGAGGCCCTCGAACATCGGGTGATGTTTCGAGACGTACGACACCAGGAGCGATTCGCGACGGCGCGTCTCCGCCCACATGCAGTTGAGCGACAGATTCCGACCGACGGCCGTCATGGGATCGCGCGTGAAATAAAGATTCGGCATGGGATCAAACCAGAGCGGTTTGCGTCGATCGAGTTCATCGAACACGTCGCCGTTGAACGAGACGTCCTCCGTGCGAAGTCCGGCCGTCAACACCGACGCCAAATCGTCCATGTCGTCCATGTTGAACAGGAACTCAAACATCGGCGGCCGAGCGCATTGGTGAACGCGCGCCTCCGCCAAAAAATCATTGATCAACGCCTTGCGGACGTCGCCGTCCGCCAGAATGTCGGCCAGCAAATCCGAAAAATAAACGACCTCCGTACCGATCGAACGAAAGACCTCGGCAAATGCATCGTGTTCAGCCGCCGCGGCTTCGCGTTCCGGAATGTCGTCAAACAAAAGTCGATTCATATTGGACGGCGTCAAGTTGTCCAGTTCTTTTCCGGGGCGATGCAACAGCACACGTCTCAATCGACCGATCTCGGAAAAGATGTTTACGCCTCTGAGCTCGCTCACAACAACCTCCACAACGGGCATGCAATGAGGGGAAATCAAGTCCATAAAAACATGTTCCTTGTCACGTTTCCCCCTCCGACAAGGACATGTCCTGGCACGTTCAATTTAAGCATGTTTTGCCCGTTTCCGCAAGGTTGCGGGCGCTCGCGCGCCGCCCTCACGAAGCTCGGCCAACGGATTACTTCGACGCTTGTCGACGCGCCTCCGCTTTTTGTTGACGTACCTCGATCGATTCTTCGATGATCATGTCTTTAACTTTCATCAGACGCGTCAAATTGCCGCGTTCGTTTTCTTCCATTTTCATCGTGATCTCGCGGATCGTCTCTTCAAGCGACGGGATCATGACGTACTCCAAGGAGTTCACGCGCCGTCGCGTCCGCTCGATCTCGGCCGCCATCAAGTGCGACTTGTGTTCATAGGTTGCCAGTCGCATCAAGAGCGGCAGGGCCTCGTCCAACGCGTCCAACGCGTCGTCGAGTTCGCCCGACACCGATGCGAATCCATACGGCAAGGGAGCGCCCGACTCGGCACTCGGACAATCGATGATCGGCGTGCGCACGCTCATGGTGTTCTCCTGACGGACGGTCGCAAAGCGCTCGGCGCCGCTCGGAGCCATCAAGGCCTCGTCCACCGCCGTGCCGCCGTTCGTGGCACGCGCCACCAACATGTCCGAGTGGGCGCGTTCGATCAACGTTTCGACTTCACGCCGCAAATCGTCGACGTCGACGACGAGCGTCAAGAACTGACGCATCAATTCGTCGCGCTTGTCCTTCAAAAGCTTGTGCCCGCGGCGCGCAACACCGAGTTGCCCCTTCAGCCGAAGGAGCTCCATTCGGTTCGGATTGACCCGCATGACGGCCATTATTCGGCCTCCTCCGTGTCGTCGGTGATGTAGTACCGATCGATGAATTCTTCGTGAACACGTTTGAGTTCGCTGGCGGGCAGCATGGATAAGAGCTCCCAACCGATCTGCAACGTTTCCTCGATGGAACGGTTCGTCTCAAATCCTTGGGCGATGTATTTTTCTTCGAACGCCTCGGAAAATTTCGCGTACTCGAGATCGATGTCGCTCAACGCTCCTTCACCCAAAATGATCTGCAAGTCGCGGGCGTCTTTGCCGCGCGAATACGCCGCAAACAATTGGTTCATCGTATCGGCATGGTCGGCGCGGGTCTTGCCCTCGCCGATGCCCTTGTCTTTCAAACGCGACAGCGACGGCAACACGTCGATCGGCGGTTGCAGGCCGCGGCGATAGAGGTCGCGCGACAGAATGACCTGCCCCTCGGTGATGTAGCCCGTCAAGTCGGGAATCGGGTGCGTCTTGTCGTCGTCCGGCATCGTCAAGATCGGGACAAACGTGATCGATCCTTTCTTGCCGCGAATCCGGCCGGCGCGCTCATAGATGCTCGCCAAGTCCGTGTAGAGGTAGCCGGGATAGCCGCGGCGACCGGGCACTTCTTTACGGGCGGCCGACACTTCGCGCAACGCCTCGGCGTAATACGTGATGTCGGTCATGAGAACCAGGACGTGCATGTCGAGGTCGAACGCCAGATACTCGGCGGCCGTCAACGCCATACGCGGCGTCGCGATCCGCTCGATCGCCGGGTCGTCGGCCAAGTTGATGAACATGACGGCGCGGTTGATGGCGCCCGTCCGACGGAAGTCACTGATGAAGAAGTCGGCCTCTTCGAACGTGATGCCCATCGCCGCAAACACGACGGCAAACGGTTCATCGCTGTTCAGAACGGTCGCTTGACGCGCAATCTGCGCCGCGAGCCGCGCATGCGGCAGACCGGAGGCGGAGAAAATCGGCAGCTTCTGGCCGCGGACCAAGGTATTGAGCCCGTCGATCGCGGAAACGCCCGTCTGAATGAATTCGTTCGGGTAGTCGCGCGCCGCCGGATTGATCGGCGTACCGTTGATGTCGCGCATCGCCTCCGGGATGATCGGATCGCCGCCGTCTTTCGGTTGGCCCATGCCGTCAAAAATGCGACCGAGCAAATCGGGCGACACGGCGAGTTCCTGACCGCGTCCCAAGAAGCGGACGGTGCTGGCCTCGATGTTGATGCCGATCGAGCTTTCAAACAATTGCACGAGGGCATCCGTGCCTTCAATTTCCAAAACGCGACAATGGCGGATCTGGCCGTCGGCCAGCTCGATTTCGCCCAGCTCGTCGAACTTGACGTTCTCGACGCCACGAACGAGCATCAGCGGACCCGAGACTTCTTCGATTGTGCGATATTCTCTTGCCATAGTGTTCTCCGTCTCTAATTCGTCAATTCACTCATCTGAGCGAGCAACGCTTCGGTGCGAAGTTCAAACCAGCGGTCGACTTCCTGCTCCGGCGTGAATTTCGCCCGCGCGATGTCTTCACGAATCGGCAAATCAATGATGTCATCGAAATCGACGCCCGCGTCGAGCGCTTTCTGCGCCTCGTAGTAGAAGCGCATCACGAGCGACAACATCTTGTACTGCTTGTTGAGTGAGGTATACGTATCGACCGGGTCGAACGAGTTCTGGTGCAAGAAGTCTTCTCGCAAACTCCGAGCCGATTCGAGCTTCAGACGATCGACGTCCGACAAGGCGTCCTGACCGATCAGGCGCACGATCTCTTCCAATTCCGACTCCTCTTGCAACAGGGTCATGGCGTCGACGCGCAGCTGACTGAAGTCGGGCGACAGGTTGTCGTCCATCCAGCGGTCGATTTTATCTTGATACAGCGAATAACTGGTGAGCCAGTTGATCGCCGGGAAGTGGCGCTTGTAAGCCAGATCGGAGTCCAGACTCCAGAAAACCTGCACGATCCGCAACGTCGATTGGGCGACGGGGTCGGACAAGTCGCCGCCGGGCGGCGACACGGCGCCGATCGCCGTCAAGACGCCGACGCGATCCTCGTCTTCGCCGCACAGGCAGCGGACGATGCCGGCGCGTTCGTAGAACGTCGCCAAGCGCGAACCGAGGTAGGCGGGATACCCTTCTTCGCCGGGCATCTCTTCCAGACGACCCGACATCTCGCGCAACGCCTCCGCCCACCGCGAGGTGGAGTCGGCCATCAGCGATACGGAATAGCCCATATCACGGAAATATTCGGCGATGGTGATGCCCGTGTAGATCGACGCTTCACGCGCCGCCACCGGCATGTCGGACGTATTGGCAATCAGGATCGTCCGCTTCATCAGCGAATAGCCGGTCTTCGGGTCTTTCAGTTCGGGAAACTCCATCAAAACGTCGGTCATCTCGTTGCCGCGCTCGCCGCAACCGATGTAGACGACGACGTCGGCTTCGGCCCATTTGGCCAGCTGGTGCTGAATGACCGTCTTGCCGCTGCCGAACGGTCCCGGCACCGCGGCCGTACCGCCTTTGGCGACGGGGAAGAACGTGTCGATCGGGCGCTGACCCGTGATCAACGGTTCTTGCGGCGATACTTTTTCCGCGTACGGACGTCCGATACGCACCGGCCAACGCTGCATCATGGCGATCTCATGGGTTTGCCCTTGATCATCTTCCAACACCGCCACCGTATCCGTGACGCGGAAGTCTCCGGCGCGGATGTCGCGGACGGTCCCCGCCATGTTCGGGGGCACCATCACGCGGTGTTCCATGATCTCGGTCTCTTGCACGACGCCGAGAATGTCGCCGGCCACCAGGGAATCGCCGACGGCGCAGCGCGGTTCAAACGCCCAGACTTTATCGCGATCCAGCGCCGGGGCATACGCGCCGCGGGCAATGTAATCGCCCTCGGTCTCCGCCAGGGTTTCGAGCGGACGCTGAATGCCGTCGTAAATGCCGCCGATCAGTCCCGGTCCCAATTCGACCGAAAGCGGTGTGCCGCGCGAGACGACGGCTTCGCCGGGGCCGAGCCCCGCGGTCTCTTCGTACACTTGGATCGATGCTTCGTCGCCGTGCATCTCGATGATCTCGCCTATGAGTTTCTTATCGGAAACTTCGACGACGTCGTACATGTCGGCGTCGCGCATGCCGGTGGCGACCACGAGCGGTCCCGACACTTTGACGATTTCACCTTGACTTGTTTGTTTCATGGATGTCTCCCTTTATCCGATGTGTTTTACACGTGATGTTATGCGTCCCGACGGTTCTTTTCGCGCTGTCCGAGCAAATCGATGCCCGTCGCCTTGCGCACGGCCGTCCGGAGTTCCTGCCGCCCGAAATAGGAAGGGCGGCGCGCCGATGGAATGATGATCACGGCCGGCAAATAGCGCAGCTGCCAGTCCGAGAGACGGGGGCCCAACGATTCGGCGAGCGCTTCCGTCACGAAAATGACGGCGTAGCCTTCCTCGGTCCACGCTTTCAGAATCGCTTCGGCCGTTTCGGCGTCGAGCGCTTCCTTGACATCCAAGCCGAGCGCACGAAAACCGACAATGCTCTCCCAATCCCCAATGACACCTATCTTCCGTTCCATCGCGTCATCTCATTTCTAACGTCTAGCTTCCAAAATCGCGTCTCAGCGACACAATGGTCTCGTGTTCGATGCCGTCGACCAAGCCGGCCATCACGATGCGAATGTTTTTGAACTCGCATGCGCGCGCTTTCACGTAGGCCACCACACGCTCGGGGCCGGTAAAGACCCGCGTGCCTCGGGCGTACGCATCCATCAACAATCGATCGCGATCGCGGGCAAACAGCGACGGTCCGCCGCGTTGGCCGTACGTTTCGATATGATCGACCAAGGGAGCGTAGGGCGTCTCGCGAAGGCGAAGGGTCAGCGTCGCCCGATCGGCCGAAAACAGCTCGGCCCAGTCCGTGTGCGAAAGTTTGCCCTCCGGCAAGAGGGTTGCCTCGTACACGGCCGCGCTCACCTTCCGATGGCGTCCGCGCAAGAGCGTCTCGAGATTGATGAGGTCGCGCTCCGTGGCGAGCACCTCGGCCAGCCATGGAGCCTTCGCGTCGGCCGCAAGCCTCCGCAGGAGCTCGTGGATGTCGCGATCGACCGAACGATCGATCGATGCCACATCGTAGGCTTCTTTGTAAGCTTCGCGCGCTCGGGCGATCACCGCGATCGCCCACGGCTCAAGGTCCGTGTCGCGTTCTCCTTCGACGATGTACGCGTGCAGCGATGCGGCCTCGAGTCGCGCGGGATGTCGGAACATCGCCGCCACGTCCTCGATGGGACGGTCGCCCTCACGTAAACTCTGTTTCAAACAGACCTTGATGTTGTGACCGTCCGCCGGCAGCAAAAGGGCCAGCATGTACACGTCGTCGGGCATGATGTCGTCGATCAAAGCATACGTATCGCGGTGTTCGGCGGCGACGGATTGGGCCACCGTATCCTCTTGCGGATACTGATGTTCGAGCAAAAGCCTGCGAACATCGTCGACCGTCTCGGCGCCGTACAGGCGATCAAGGCCCCCGCGACCGAACAGATGGGCTTCACGCCCCCAAATACGTCCGCACGCGTGACCCCATGATCCCGAACGTTTTCGAACGTCGGGCACCACCAACTCAACGGCTGCCTTTGCTTCAGTCATCGGCCGACTCCTCGGCGAGCACCTGCTCCAACGCCGTAAACGCCAGATGCGTCAGGGTGGGGCGATGATCGCGCACGATCAGGTCGTAGGTCAAGTTGTCGCGGATGCGACCGTGTTGCACGACCACACCGCCCTTGAAATCGCCCGGCGCCGCTTCCACCGAAAAGGCATCGGCGGGCAAGCGCTCCATCAAAAGATCGGCGACTTCGCCGTGATCGACGGCGGCCAACGTGATGCGTCCTTCGGTCAAACCGAGCGCCCGGATCCATCCGGCGTAGCGTTCGGCACGCACCTCCGGCGGCTCCGCTTGAAGCTGTTTCAGCGCACGTTCGATGATGGCATCGGCGATCGCCTGTTTCTTGGCCAACGCATCTCTGCGCTCACGCGCTTCCGCCGTGCTTTCGCCACGCTGAATCAGCAAGCGCGCATCTTCGTCGGCGCGGGCTTGGGCCTCCGCCAGGATCGCTTTGACCTCTGTCGCCGCTTCCGCTTCCTCCGCTTCAATCCATTCGCGCGTCTGTTCGGCGATTTGATCGACCTCGGCATCCGCTTGCGCCAAAATGTGGCGTTTGATTCTTTCGATCCCTTCCACCGTTCAACACTCCATTTCTAACATCCGATCTTCCGCAGATCAGACTTGAATGGACAGAACGCCAAGAATCGTTGCAAGCAGTGCGAGAATCGCGTACGTCTCAACCATAACGGCGAGCACAATGGCGTTACCGACGCGGTCGGGTTGCTTGGTGAGCAGCGCCATGCCACCTTCGGACACTTCACCTTGGTGAATGGCCGACAGAAGACCGACCACCGCGACGGGAAGCGACGCGAGCAAGAACATCATGCCGCTTTCAAGCGAAATGTTCGTATTGCCGTTGAGCGCACCGGACTGGTTCATGATCATGAACCATCCCAGCAAGCCGTAGATGCCCTGCGTGCCCGGAAGCGCCTGCAA
>JBMNTA010000006.1:0-82008 GCA_050945495.1 Saccharofermentanales bacterium | reverse complement strand
AAAAAGGAATCATCATCGTCCTGATCGTGATCAGTCTGGTTGCGGTTGGATGCACGAATACCCCTCAGGTATCGACGCAAAATGACAATGCACAAGCGGCTTTCCATGATGTGAAGCCCGCAAAGATTGAAGATGATTTTGTGCCGGAAGATGGTGCGATGTTTTTTTCGACGTATGACTACGGATATGACTCCGTCGATGACTTGATGAACGTCGCCACCTTGGTCGTTCGGGCAACCCCCGTGGCCAAAGAATCCGAGTCTCAGCTCGGTGTGTGCTGGATCATGGACGTTGCGGAAGCGAGCGTTCCGGGTATAAAGACCATAAAATTGGTCCAAAACAAAGACAATTACTTGCTCGAACCGGGGCAGGAGGTCGTTTTGGTCTTGCAGCCGGACAAAGGAGAGGATTATTTCAATATCCCCGGTGGCGGGAACGGCCTGTTTTTTGTCAACCGGGAGACGCAATTGGTCGATGGCCAATTGATGGACTCTTTGCTTGAAAAGGCATCTTTGTCCGCACAATCCAGCGCTTCTCTCGATTTGGCGGGCGTATTTGAACTCCTTGTCAAAAATCTTTAACCCGTAGGCTCATTGCACATTGAACCAAGGGGCGGTCTCAAACATTTGAGACCGCCTTTTTTAGAGCTTTAACCGCGTGATTTTACTGAATCAAACAGTATACAAGTAAGTTATAGTCGCTGACGTGTGCCTTAATAAATGATTTCGCAAGATTAATTTACGGCCAATATATGTTACTCCATGAACGTCGGAATCGATGCAGTCATCTTACGGACGAAAATCGTCCAATGGTTTTCGGATTCAATTTTGTATGGATGCATAAGTGTAGCATTTCAACGATATGAGAGGGGTGGCTTGTGGTATTCTTTGTCCATACCATCGGAGGTGAGCATCCATTATGAAAATCATCATTGTAGGTGGCGTCGCGGGAGGCGCTACGGCGGCTGCGCGTCTGCGCCGATTGAACGAAGACGCGGACATCATCATGTTTGAGCGGGGCGAATATGTCTCGTTTGCGAACTGTGGTTTGCCGTATTATCTGGGGGGCGTGATCTCAAGAAGGGACGCGCTTTTTGTTTCCGACAAGGAGACGATCGAGGCTCGATACAACATCGATGTTCGTACGAGATCCGAAGTGACATCCATCGATCGTGACAACAAGCGGGTGACCGTGAAGGATCACGCGACGGGCGAAACGTATGAAGAGACGTACGATAAATTGCTCTTGTCGACGGGTTCGTCGCCGTTTGTGCCGCCGATGGAAGGGACCGATCTTCCGAACGTGTTTACGTTGTGGACGATCGATGACACCGATCGGATTGCCGCGTTTATGGAGGACGAAACGCCTCAAAAAGCGGTGGTCGTCGGGGGCGGTTTCATCGGGTTGGAAATGGCGGAAAACTTGGTGGAGCGCGGCTTGGACGTCACGCTGGTGGAATTGATGGATCAGATCATGCCGCCGTTTGATCCCGACATGGCGAAGTTGCTGGAAGCGCATCTCGTGTCCAAAGGCGTGCGGCTGATCCTCGGCAAAGGCGTGGAGGCCATCGTCGATGACGGGCGGACCGTGCGTTTGAACGACGGGACGACGATTGCGACGGACATGACCATGCTCTCGATCGGGGTGCGACCGAACAGCGGGCTTGCCAAAGATTGCGGGCTGGACGTCGGACCGCGCGGACACATCGTCGTGTCCGACACGATGCAGACCTCCGATCCCGACATCTATGCGGTCGGGGACGTGGTGGAAGTCAACGAACCCATCTTGGGCGGCAAGACCGCCATTCCGTTGGCCGGACCGGCCAATCGTCAAGGTCGCTTGGTCGGGGCGCACATGGTGGATGCGTTGCCGAAGTCGTCGTATCCCGGGAGCATCGGAACGAGCGTCGCAAAGATCTTTGACTTGACGGCGGCGTCGACCGGCGTGAACGAGAAGAGCTTGAAGCGTCAGGGCAAAGTCTACAAAAAAGATTACTTCATCGCCTTGGTGCATCCGTCGAATCATGTGGGATATTACCCCGGTGCGATGCCGATGACGATCAAGTTGATCTTCGATGCGTCCGGGCGTGTTTTGGGCGCGCAGATCGTCGGCATGGCCGGCGTCGATAAACGGATCGATGTCATCGCGACGACGATCCACTTCAAGGGCACGGTGCAAGACTTGACGCATCTGGAACTTGCGTATGCGCCGCCGTACGGTGCGGCGAAAGACCCCGTGAACTTTGCGGGCTTTGTCGCCGAGAACATCTTGGCGGGCATCACGGATGCCGTGACGGTCGAAGAATATCTGGCCGATCCCGAAAAGTACACCGTCATCGATGTGCGCGAAGAAGTCGAGCGCCTGACGGGCAAGATCGATGAAGCGCGGTCGATTCCGCTCCCGCAATTGCGTTCGCGGCTCGATGAGCTCGATCGCGATCAACATTACTTGATCCATTGCGCCGTCGGATTGCGCGGATACATCGCGGAACGGATTTTGAAACAAAACGGATTCAAAGCAAGCAACATGGCCGGTGGATTCCGCACGTACGAGGCACTCACACAGACCCCGAAGACGCCCGCCGCGGTACCGAAGGAAGGAACGAACGATATGAGCGAGGCACGCGAAGCGATTCAATTGGATGTTTGCGGGATGGCTTGTCCCGGACCGATCGTGCAGGTCGGCAAAGCGATGGAAGATATGGAGGCGGGGGAGACGGTGCGCGTCAAGGCCACCGATCCCGGATTTGCCCGCGACATCGACAGCTGGTGCGAGAACACCGGCAATACGCTGGTGTCGTGTGAAACATCGGGCGGTTACATCACCGCGGTGATTCAGAAGGGGACGGGTCGACCGACGCCGGTGGCCGGCGATCCCACCTCCAAAGACAAGACGATGATCGTCTTTGCCGGTGATTTCGATAAAGTCATGGCGGCGTTCATCATTGCGTTGGGCGCGGCCGCCATGGGCGATCGGGTGCACATGTTCTTTACCTTCTGGGGCTTGAGCGCACTGCGCAAAGATGTGCACGTAGACGTCGAGAAAGGCTTCATGGACAAGATGTTTGCGGGGATGCTCCCCAAAGGCACGAAGGGCATGGGGCTCTCCCAGATGAACATGATGGGCGTGGCGCCGAAGATGATGCGCAAAGTCATGCAAGACAAGGGCATCACGTCGCTCGAAGACCTCGTGGCCGAAGCCGCGGCGAGTCCCTTGATCGAGATGACGGCCTGCCAGATGACGATGGACGTCATGGGCTTGAAGGAAGAAGAGCTCTTGGATGGCGTGAACGTCGGCGGCGTCGCGTCCATGTTGAACGATGCCGATCATTCGCAATTCACGCTCTTCATCTCGTAACGCGAAACGAACGTATCGTTCATGGGGCTGTCTCAAAACGAAACGTTTTGGACGGCCCCTTTTCGAATGTCCAAAAAACAGAAAAACGGCTGCAAAGCAACCGTTCATCTTGTAAAATGTATGTGTGCAAATAAACAATTTACAGTTTGAGTATAGCCTTAGCGGGGACTACATTCAACTGTGCCTTCCAATCGAAACAGAAACACTCGTTCCCGTTGACGATTCGGTGAGATTGCTCGACCGGTTCCTAGAAGATTTGGATTACGAAAAGCTTTACCGGTCCTACTCCTTTTCTATTGTTTATGTTCGGTGAACGCGCGCATGATGTGCGTGTAGCCTTCGGCCGCGCGGATCAATTGGTCGAGTTCGATCGATTCGTCGACGATGTGCGACAGCGATTCTTCCGACGGTCCGAAGCCGATTGTCGGAATGTGCGCTTCGCCCGTGTAGTGGCTGCCGTTTGTGCAGAAGCTGTAGTACGCGATCGGGGCGTCAAACCCATGGCTTCTCAGGGCGCGAAGCGGCGTTTGGACAAACCACCGATTTTCGTCGTAGATCCATCCCGGGAAGAAGCGCTCCGAGGCGATGACGGCACCCGTGTAACACCGCGCCTCGCCGTGGGCGAAGCCGACCTCCAGGTGCGATTTCGGCAGATCGTGTCGGACGCGATCGAGGATGGATTGCAGCGGACGGAGCACGCTTTCGCGCGTCTCGTTCGGTAGGAGACGGCGGTCGTACGTTGCCTTGCACATCGAGGGGACGACCGATGTGCCCGGGTAGGGCGACGACTTTATGTCGGTCAATTCCAAGATGCCGCGGCCGAGTTTCGGGTGTTCGACCGGTTCCAGGGCATGGATCCGTCGGATGGCCTCCGTCATCGGGTAGATCGCGTTGTAGCCCTTCTCGGGGTTCGCCGAGTGGGCCGACGTGCCGTGCGAGACAAGCTGAATCTCGGCGCGTCCGCGCTGACCGATGTTCAGGTTCAAGTGGGTCGCTTCGCCGATGACGACGACGTCCGGACGGACGTTTTGGGAGATCAGGCGGGGGGCGACGCCCTCGAAGATCTCTTCGTGCACCACGCCGGCGATGACGATGGTGCCGGCGAAATCGCCGCGCGTGTCGTGCCAATAACGGGCGGCCGCGACGGACATCGCCGCGACAGCGCCTTTCATGTCGGTGGCGCCTCGGCCGTAGAGGCGGTCACCGTCGATCACGCCGCCGAACGGATCGTGGATCCATACGCTCGGATCGGGCACGGGCACCGTGTCGATGTGGCCGTCAAAGAGGATCGTCGGACCGGGGTGGCGTCCCTTGAGGGTGACGAGGAGATTGCCGTACCGATCCACATCGATCGTTCCCGCTCGGACCTCGGTAAAAAAGGATCGGAGGACCCGCGCGACGTCTCCTTCATGGCCGGATACGCTCGGTTGGCGGATCAGGCGTTGGCATAACGCGATGACGGTGGGTTCAATGGCAAAGTCGGTCATGGTGTTCTCCGGGAAGGTATTTTTTCCACGGATGCATCGGCGATGCATCCATGGGCTAATATAGACATGTTATCAGTCTTTCGGATCCCATGGATCGGACGACCGAATCGAGGCGAGGCAGGGATATGGATCAACCGAACTTTTCCGGAACGTATATCGGTGACGACGGCGTCATGCGGCCGAGCGAAGTGCATGCGATTCTCGAGCGGATCGTTACGTGCGAAAGCGTGACCGGGCATGAATACGACGCCGGTCGATTGATTGCAAAGATCGGGTGCACGCACGGCTTGACGGTTGAGCGGCAACCCGTGGCAAAGCGCCGCGAAAACATCTTGTTGACGGCCGGCGGCGATGCGTGGAGCGCGCCGCACGGGCTACTCTTGCACGGACATTACGATACCGTGCCGCTGTTGGACATGCGCGATGCGCTCTCCGCGCGTGTTCGCGACAACAAGATGTGGGGGCGCGGGACCGTCGATCAAAAGGGCGGGCTTGCGGCCGCCCTCGCCGCGGCGATCGCGATGACGCGGCTCGGACGCCCCTTTCGGCGCTCCCTGTGCGTGGCGGCGGTGGTCGACGAAGAATCGGAGCACCGCGGCAGTTATGCTTTGGCCGAACAGGGCATCCGCGCCGATTATGCTTTTGTCACCGAGCCCACGAACACCGTCACGGCGGAATTCGGATGCCGCGGCACCACGCCGATCGTGATCCGGGTGCAGGGCAAGACGGCCCATGCGGGCGCGCCGTGGATGGGCGTCAACGCGATCGAAAAAGCCATGCCGATCTTGGAGCGTCTGTTTCAAATGCCATGTCCGAAGGTCGATCTCGGCGTCTTGGGCATCGTTCGAGGATCGCTCTGCGTCAGCATGATCGAGGCCGGGACGGCATACAACAATGTGCCGAACGAAGCCGTCATTCGGATGGATCGTCGGACCGTGCCGGGCGAGGACTCGGCGAGGGCGTTGGCCGAGGTGCAAGCCGTTTTGGATCAAGTGCATCGGGAGGATCCGTCCGTCGTCGCGACCTGCGAGATCGCGCGCCCCGACTGGCACTGGGCGCCGATCCGTCAACGCGGATTGAACCCGACCTTGACGCCGGTCGACACGCCGTTGGCCGAGATCTTGCAGTCGGCCGCCGCCGCGTCGGGCATCGGTCCGATCGAACCGCGCTTTTCCAACAATTACTACGACATGGACTTTTTGGTGAACGATCTCGGCATTCCGACGATCGTGTACGGCCCGGGCGACGGGCAGCTCTGCCATTCCGCCGAGGAGGAAGTCGACCTGGACGACGTCTGCCGCGTCGCCGACGTGTTTTGTCATGTGATCGAGCGGGTCTGTCTCGAAGCGTGAAGGAGAGGGCACGTTGGGACGTGGCCGTCGGCCTTACGGAAGTGTCGAGAGGTGTTCGATGAGGCCGCCGAGGAGCCCGATGCCCGCGCCGATGGGAATCAAGATCAAAATGTTGATGCGCTTCAAGCGCAAGAGGAAGACGACGATAAAGGCCGCAAGCGCCACGAAATCGACCGTGAGCGGCGCGGTCGACGTCAAGATCGCTCCCGTAAACATCGAGAGGGCCGCGACGCCGATGAGGCCCGCAACGCCGGGGCGCAGCGCTTCGAGGGCACGGTCCATGAGGGTGAGTGGTTTGCCCTTGAACAGGAAGTGCGAGAGGATCATCAAAATGATGAACTGCGGGAGGATGGTCGCCGTCGTCGCGACGATCGCGCCGGCAAAGCCCGCGAGGCGGGTGCCGACGAAGGTGGCCGCGTTGAGGGCGATGGGGCCGGGGGTCACTTGCGAGATGGCCACCACGTCCGTCATTTCCTGGATCGTGAGCCAGCCGTTGCGCGTGACACAGGCGCGTTCGATCAGGGGGAGGGCGGCGTAGCCTCCGCCGAAGGCAAAGGCGCCCACTTCCAAAAAAGCGAGGAACAGCTTGAGGAGCATCATCGAATGTGCTCCTCCGGAACAAACGTGAACGTCACGATGCCGAGCAGTCCGATCGCGAGGATGATGAGCCCCGTATTGATCGTGGTGAAGAAGCTCACGAGGAAGGCGCCGACGAGCACCAGGCTCGAAAAGACCGGGTGCTTTTTCAGCGACGCTTTGCCGAGATCCCACACGGCGAGGATCATGATGGCGGCGACGGCTCCGCTCATGCCGCGAAGGGCCGCGCGCACCCAGACGTTTTGGGCAAACGCTTCATAAAAATAATAGAGCACCGAGATGATGATGAGGGGCGGCAGGGCGGCGCCCAGGGCGCCCAAAACGGCCCCCAACTTGCCTTTGAGCTTGTACCCCGTGAGCAGCGACGTGGACACCGCCAACGCCCCCGGCGACGCTTGCGAAAGCGCAATCAAATCCAACATCTCGTCGTCGGAGAGCACCTGCTGGCGCTGCACGAATTCTTCGCGGATCATGGGGACGATCGTATAGCCGCCGCCGAACGTCAAGCTGCTGATCCGAAAAATCAAAAAAAAGAAACGTCCCAAACTCATGCGCCCATTTTACCATGATGAAGCGCAAAGGTTCCTGTATACTGTTAAAGTCATGCAACATGTCTGCGACGATATATCGTTGTTTTAGATATTCATCACCGATGGGAGGTGCATGATGACACGTAAACGTTATCTCATCAAGGGAGACTTTATTTCCGCGCCGACACCGGACGCGGTCGATGTTCATGAAAACGCCTATTTGGCGTGCGAAGACGGTCGGATCGAGGGCATCTACGAGGCATGTCCCAACGTCGGGTCCGACGTCGAGATCGTCGATCGGTCGGGACATCTGATCATGCCCGGATTTTCGGATTGCCATCTGCACGCCGTGCAGTACGTGACGACCGGTTTGGGCTACGACAAACAACTCTTGCCGTGGCTTGAGACGTACACGTTTCCCGAAGAAGCGCGTTTTGCCGACGCGGCCTATGCGGAGCGCGTCTTTCGGTCGCTGATCCGCGATCTCTGGCGCGTGGGGACACTCCATTGCGCCATCTTTTCGAGCCTGCATGCCGACGCGTCGTTGATGCTGATGCGCCTGTTTGCCGAAGCGGGCCTTTCGGCGTATGTCGGGAAGGTCAACATGGATCAAAACGGCGGGGAGAACTATGAAGAGACGACCCGCGAATCGATGGAGGCGACGACACGTTTCCTCGACGGCGCCCGTGCGTATGCCGATCGCGACGTACATCCGATTTTGACGCCGCGCTTTGCGCCGTCATGCACGCCGACCTTGCTCCGCTGGCTCGGAGAAGAGGCGCGCCGCCATGACTTGGCGGTTCAGTCGCACGTGAACGAGAACCACGATGAAATCGCGTGGGTCAAAGAGCTGTTCCCCGGCACCGATCATTATTTGGGCGTGTACGACGAGGCCGGGCTGTTGCCGAAAGGCAAGACGATCATGGCGCACGGCATTTACAACACGCCGGAGGAACTGGAGATGATGCGGGATCGCGATGTCTTGATCGCGCACTGTCCCGCGTCGAACGAGAACATCGCGTCGGGGATCATGCCGGCCGGTTCCATGCTCGACCGTGGGCTCCGGATCGGTTTGGGAAGCGACATCGGCGGCGGCGACAAGCTCTTCATCGGGCATGCCGTGACGTCCGCCATGAAACATTCCCGCCTCTTGTGGAAGCTTACGGACGGCGCGCATCGCGTCATCACGTTCACGGAAGCGTTCCACATGGGCACGGCCATGGGCGGATCGTTCTTCGGCAAGACCGGCGCCTTCGTGCCGGGGCATCATTTCGATGCGTTGGTGATCGACGATGCGCGGTTCACGCGCTTCCGTCCGCTGTCCGTCTTCGAACGACTGCAGAAATTCATGTTTGTCGGCGACGATCGAGACATTGTCGAACGCATCCGCGACGGACACGTCTTGCCCGAACCGATCTTCGATCGGTCGGCATCGTGCTAGAATAGACACGACATGGCGTCGCGGGGCGTTTTCGGTCGCACGGCGTCACCACTTTTGCATTAGATAGGAGCGGGTCACGCGCACGGAGGCGCGTGACATGCAAATGTATGAAAATCATCTGTGTTGCGAATGCGCATGAAATGAGCCTTGAGGCCGCACGCATCCTTGCGTCGGTCGTTCGTCTGAACCCGCACGCCGTGCTCGGGTTGGCCACGGGGTCGACGCCCATCGGCACGTACGATGAACTCGCCCGCATGCACCGCGAGGAACATTTGGATTTTTCCCGCGTGTGGGCGGTCAATCTCGACGAATACATCGGGCTTTCGGGCGACCATCCGCAAAGCTACCGTGCGTACATGGAGACGTATTTTTACAGCCGCGTCAACATCCGTCCCGATCGGGCGTTCGTGCCCGACGGCATGGCCGATGACATCGAGGCGGAGTGCCGCACGTACGACGATCGATTGGAACAATTGGGGTACCAAGACATCCAATTGCTGGGCATCGGGCCGAACGGCCACATCGCCTTCAACGAACCGGGCGATCGGTTCATCCCCGAAACGCATTGCACGGCATTGACCGAGAGCACCATCCACGCCAATCAGCGTTTCTTCGATGATCCCTCGGAGATGCCTCACGAGGCGATCTCGCTCGGCATGCGCGGCATCATGTGCGCCAAGCGCATCCTCCTGCTCGCCAACGGGGCGGGCAAGGCCGAAGCCATCGCCGATACATGCATGGGTCCCGTGAATCCGTGGTCGCCGGGGTCCATTTTGCAATTACATCCGGACGTGACGGTCATCGCCGACATCGCGGCGTTGTCCAAGACCGGTCTGTTCGGATCGGACGATTGACAGCGATGCAGGTCGCCGATGAACCCATCGGCGGCCGATGCCGACGAATCATGCATGGAGGAGGTTGATCGTGAACGCGCGCATCCTCGTCGTCGACGACGAGCCCAACATTGTGAATATCCTGCGCTCCAACCTGGAACGCGAAGGTCATGAGGTGATCCCCGCTTACGATGGGGAAGAGGCCATTCGTTTGGCCGACGAACATCGACCGGATCTGATTCTTCTGGACTGCATGCTGCCCGGCATGGACGGCTTTGACGTCTGCAAACATATCCGTCGCGTGTCGACGGTGCCCATCATCATGATCACCGCCAAGAGCGAAGAGATCGACAAGGTCGTCGGCCTCGAGCTCGGTGCCGATGATTACATCACGAAGCCGTTCAGCGTGCGCGAAGTCGTCGCGCGCGTCAAAGCGCAATTGCGCCGCGTCAGCCTGCAGGGCGATGCGGTCGAGACCTCGCCGTTGATCGAGATCGGCGACATCGTCATCGATCAGGACGCGTATGAGGTGACCTTGAACGGCGAGCCCGTGGACCTCACGCTCCGCGAGTATGAATTGGTGCGCTTCCTTGCCGGCCACGCCGGCCAAGTGTTTACCCGCGAAGAACTCCTCGAGAACGTCTGGGAATACGATTATTACGGCGATGTGCGCACCGTCGACGTGACCGTTCGGCGTGCGCGTGAAAAGATCGAGCCCGATCCCGACTGTTTCCGTTACATTTTGACGAAACGCGGCGTCGGCTATTACTTCCGACGCGACCAAGAAGACGCCCACTGATTGCACGGGACGATGAGCACCCCCGTCATCGTAATCATCACCGTATTGGCGACGTGCGCCGTCGTGGTGCCGCTCATGTATTGGCGGGCACGTCACGCGCGGCTGCGCGCCAATCAAGACGTCGTCCGCACGATGCGCGCCATCGCCGATGAACGCACCGAATCGCAGGCGATTCTGGCGTCGTTGAACGTCGGCATCGCGGCGTACGGAAGCGACGACCGCCTCATCGCGACCAATCCCATGGCCCACGAATTCCTGGGTGTCATTCCCGACACATTGGGCGGCTTTCTCGAACGCTTCGGCACCGACAACGGCATGCGCGCCGCCTTCCATCTGGCAAGCGACACCGTGTCGGGGGACCTCTCGTTGAACGGGCGTTCGCTGCGCATGATTTTGCAGCACCGTCCGTTTCCGAACGACCAAGCGCGACTCGGCGGCCACATCATCACCATCCACGATTTCACGGAACTCGTCCGACAAGAAGAGCGTCGCAAGACCTTTGTCGCCAACGTCTCCCATGAATTGAAGACCCCGTTGACCACCATGAAGTCTTACTCGGAAACGCTCTTGGACTGGGGGATTGAGGAGAAATCGCGGGAGGACATCCGTGGCGACGTGCAGCGGATCTACGACGATTCGTGCCGTATGGAGCACCTGATCTCCGATCTCTTGCTGCTCTCGCGCATCGACAGCAGCGGCATCTTGGTCGACGCCTGCGTGCTCGATCTCAACGACACGGTCGTGACCGTCGCCGATCGCTTGGCCGATTTGGCCGACGAACGCGGCGTCCGTTTGCGGTGTTCGACCGTCGCCCGACCCTTGATCTTTGCCGACCGAAGCGCCGTGGAACGCGTGCTGACCAACTTGATCGTCAACGCGCTCAGGTACACGGAGCGGGGCGGAACGGTCGACGTGTTGGTCGGGGACGTCGTCGGCGACGTCTACGTCAAGGTGAAGGACAACGGCATCGGGATCGCCAACGAACATCTGGCGAGCATTTTTGAGCGTTTTTACCGCGTCGACAAGACCGGTTCGCGTCAGTTCGGCGGGACCGGCCTCGGCTTGTCGATCGCCCTCGAACTCGCCTCCATGCATCACGGGCGCATCGAGGCCGAGAGCGAACTCGGGGTCGGCAGCCAATTCACGGTGTTCTTGCCGAGCGCGCTTTTTTTCCTGCGAAAGACCTTGGTGGACGCCTTGCATCACCGTCAACCGGACGATCCTTTGACGCGGTCCGCCGTTGCGACGTTGCGCCGTTGGTTTGAAGAAGAAGCGGACGGTGCGACCGACGAAAGCGACGGGCTGAGCGCAAGCGCCATGCTTGAAATAATCACGAAAAAGGTTGACAATGGGAACATCACGTCACCATGA
This sequence comes from Saccharofermentanales bacterium, assembly GCA_050945495.1. Classification (GTDB taxonomy): domain Bacteria; phylum Bacillota; class Clostridia; order Saccharofermentanales; family DTU023; genus UBA4923. The sequence goes on along the minus strand of JBMNTA010000006.1, from coordinate 70,241 downwards.
ACAATGAAAAGAGGTTATCTTGGGCAGTTACTTGATTGAGGGCGGTCAGCCCCTTTGCGGGCATGTTCGCATCGGCGGTTCGAAGAACGCGTCGCTGGCGGTGTTGTCGGCGGCGATGGTCGCGGACGGCCCGTGCGTCATTGAGAATTTACCCGCGATCACGGACATTGACGTCATGCTCCAATTATTCAAGGATATCGGGGCCACCGTGGAACATTTGGGCCCCGGCAAAGTTCGCCTGGATCCGCGAACCATCACGTCGCATGAGGTCTTGCATGACCGTGTGACCAAATTGCGCGGTTCGTTTTATTTGATGGGTGCGATGCTCGGTCGTTTCGGCCAAGTGTCGCTGCGCATGCCGGGCGGTTGCGACTTCGGCGTGCGTCCGATCGACTTGCACCTGAAGGGCTTCGAGACCCTGGGCGCCACCACCACCATCGGGCACGGCATCGTGTCGTGCGCCACGGAAGGTGAATTGGTCGGGGGAAGCATCTTCCTCGATACGGTCAGCGTCGGTGCGACGGTGAACATCATGATCGCCGCATCGAAGGCCAAGGGGCGCACGATCATCGACAACGCGGCCCGTGAGCCGCACGTCGTCGATGCCGCCAACTTCCTGAATGCCATGGGCGCCGACATCCGCGGAGCCGGCACGGACGTCATTCGCATCAACGGACGTCCGACGTTGCCGGGGAATTTGGAGTACGCCGTCATTCCCGATCAGATCGAGGCGGGAACGTACATGATCATGGCGCCGTTGACCGGCGGGGACATCACCGTCGAAGGCGTCATTCCGAAGCACATGGAGCCGTTGTCGGCCAAACTCGTGGAGATGGGCGTCACCGTCGAAGAAGACGAGGACTCGATTCGCTGTTATATGAAAGACGGCGCGACCTTGAAGTCGACCACCTTCCGCACCATGCCGTACCCCGGTTTTCCGACCGATTTGCAACCGCAGACGACGGTCTTGCTCGCGGTCGCGGAGGGGACGGGTCGCATGATCGAAAACGTCTGGGAAAATCGCTTCCAATACGTCGACCAACTCCGCATGATGGGGGCCAACATCATCACATCGGGCCGCTTGCTCGTCATTCAGGGCGGCGCGAAACTGACGGGCGCCCGCGTCAAGGCGCGCGATCTGCGCGCGGGCGCGGCCATGGTTATGGCCGGATTGGCCGCCAAGGGGCGCACCGTTGTCATGGACATCGGGCGCATCGAACGCGGTTACGAGCTCTTTGTTCAAAAATTGACCGGATTGGGCGCCAACATCCAAATCATCGACGACTAGCGATGCGTGCGCTGTCTGTTTCATTGCGATCGGGTTCGAGCGGCAATGCGACGTTCGTTCGGACGCCGTCGGCACGCCTGGCCGTCGACGTCGGCCTGTCGGGCCGCCGATTCGCCGACGCGCTGGAATCGATCGGCGAGCACGCCGATGACATCGATGCCATTCTCCTGACGCACGAGCACGCGGACCATTGTTCGGGACTGGGCGTCGTCATGCGACGCCATCGCATCCCGCTCTACGTGACGCGATGGACGTACCGAGAGGTGAAGGGCATGCTCGGCCGCGTGGACGAATCGCTCATTCATTTCATTGAGGCGGGCACGCCGTTTGCCGTGCGCGATACCGTCATTACTCCCTTTTCAACCCCACACGACGCCATCGATCCTTTGGGTTTCCGGATTCACACGGACGACGGCGACATCGGGATCGCGACCGACCTCGGCTATTTTTCGGACGATGTGCGCGCGGCGTTGTCGGGCTGCAAAATCGTGCATCTCGAAGCCAATTTCGACCCCGAGATGCTGGAGACGGGGTCGTACCCGCGACATCTCAAACGTCGGATCGCGTCGCGGGAAGGGCATCTGTCGAATTTCGATGCGGGCGCGGCCGCCGTCGATCTGCTCCGGCATGGGACGGAGGCCTTTGCGTTGTCGCACCTTTCCGAAGAAAACAATCGCCCGTATCTGGCGCTTTCGACCGTCATGGACACATTGGCGCGCGAAGGCGCGAAGGTAGGACGTGATTACATCATTAAGGCATCACCGCGTTATACGTGCGCGGAGCCCTTTTGTTTCGCTCGGGAGCACCCGCCGCTCGCGCCGCGGGCGATCGCGGGCACGCAGCAGTCGTTTTTGCCGGATGACGATGCCGGGGAGGTGGTCGGATGACGGATGCCGGTTGGCTGATCGTGGGACTCGGCAACCCCGGCCCGCGTTACGAGAAGACGTGGCACAACGTCGGTCGCATGGCCGTGGAGCGGTTTGCGGAGCAACACGCCATTCCGATCCGGCGCCATCGTTTTCGCGGATTGACGGGGACGGGACGTGTGGACGGCGAACGGGTACGCCTGCTTCTGCCCAACACGTACATGAACCGTTCCGGCGAAAGCGTGGCCCGTGCGGCAAACTTCGAGCGCACGCCGCTCGATCGCATCATCATCGTGTACGACGATTTCGATCTGCCGTTGGGGCGCTTGCGCATCCGCGAGCAGGGCAGCGCCGGCTCGCACAACGGCATGAAATCCGTGATTCAGCATTTGCAATCGCAAGATTTTCCGCGCGTGCGCATTGGCATCGGTGCGCCGCCATCGGATGACACCATCGCGTTTGTCTTGTCCAAAATCTCGCGTCGGCAGGAGGCCGTCCTTGAGGAAGCGTTGGACGATGCGTCCGACGCACTGACGCGCATCGTGACCGGGCACCTTCAATCGGCGCAAGAACGCTACAATCACAGAGGTCGGTGAACGTCGTGGCCGATGCCGCCATGCAAGCTCTGACAGAACGTTTTTTGCGGGCCGACGTCGGCCGCGCTTTGGACGATGTCCTGCGGCGCGGCGGACGCGCCAACGCGGTCGGCATGGCCGATGCGGCCAAGAGCTTTCTTGTGGCCGCGTTCGGCGAACGGCGACGTTCGGTGCTGTTCGTGCCGGACGAAGCGCGTGCCCGCATCACGCGCGAGGCGCTTTCGGCCTTCGTCGATCCCGAAGACATCGTCACGTTTCACGGCCGCGAATGGTCGCTCTACGATGCGCAGGCGGTCAGTCGCGACGTCGCGCTCGAGCGCGCGGCCGTGTTGACCGAGCTGCTTGCGGGCGACGTCCGCTTTCTGATTGTGCCCGCGGATGCGGCGCTGCAGCGTCTCCGCGCGCCGGACGTCTTCGCGCGGGCGATGATCGAGCTCCGTCTCGGAGCGACGCTCGCGCCCGAGACCCTCGAACGCCGCTTGGTGCACGCGGGCTACGAGCGGGTGCCGTTGATCGAATGCCCCGGCCAATACGCCCGTCGCGGCGATATTCTGGACATTTGGCCGTCGGGGACGCACAAAGGGGACGTGCGGGCCCTCCGTCTGTCCTTTTTCGATGTCGACATCGATGAACTGAAAACGCTGGATCCCGAAAGTCAGCGCTCGATCGCCCCGATCGAGCACGCGGTGATTCCGCCGGCGCGCGACGTCGTGCTTTTGCCGGAGGAGTGGGATAAGATGGCGGACGCCTTGCCCCCGTGGGTTGACGCCGAGCGCGCCGACGCCGTGCGTCGCGGGCTCGAACCGGAAGCCGTCCGGCGCCTCGTCACGTCCGGCGAACGCGACATCGAGCGCTTCGAAGCCCACACTTTCTTTCCGTCGCTCGATCGCTGGCTCCCGTTTTTGGAACCGACGCCGTACACCGTCATCGATTACCTCGGCGACGGCGTCGACGCCTTTTATTTGGATGAGCCGCTGACGTTCTCGCGGCGCATGGATGCGGCACACGCGGGGTTTGCGGCGCGCGTGACGCAACACATGGAGCGCGGCGACGCCTTCCCGATCGCCGCCGAATGTCAGATGCGTCCCGCGGAGGTCTTTCGCGCGATCGATCGCAAGCGCCCGCTGATTGCCTTGGTCGACATGCCCTCGTCCGGCAACGGCCTGCCCGAGGCCGAGACCGTCACGTGGCGCGCTCGCGCATCCGAGCGCTATCGCGGCCGCTTCGATCGGTTGTCCGACCACATCGAAGCGGCCCTTGGGGCGGGCGGCGTGGCCGTGCTGTATGCCGGCAATGAGGCGCGGGCCGAACGGCTGACCCAATTCTTGACCGAAAACAACATCTTGACGGCGATCGTGTCGCCGAATGCTTTGCCGCGCGGCTTCGTCGCCGATGCGACGGGCCTCTTTGTCGTCGGATCCGAGGACCTCTACGGCGTCGATCGACGGCGATCGCGCAAAAAACGGCGTGCCCGCCGCGATGTGTTCTTCAGCAACCTCGTTCCGGGGGCCCTCGTCGTCCATGAGGACTACGGCGTCGGCCGTTACGAGGGCACCGAATCGATCATCACGTCCGACGGCGCCCGCGACTACCTCACCGTCGTGTATCGCGACGGCCTGCTCCATCTGCCGGTCGATCGCATCGAGCTGCTCTCGCCGTACATACCCGTCGGCGATGCGCGGCCGAAGCTCGCGAAAATGGGCGGCACGGAATGGCGGCGCCAAAAAGCGCGGGCGCGCGATTCGATCAAACAATTGGTCACGGACATCACGGCGCTCTATGCCGAACGCCGCAAGATCGAAGGGCATGCCTTCGGTCCCGACACGCCGTGGCAACAAGCGTTCGAGATGGATTTCCCGTACGAGGAGACGGAGGATCAGCTCCGCGCGATCGAGGAGATCAAGCGCGACATGGAGAGTACCAAAGTCATGGATCGGCTGGTGTGCGGCGATGTCGGATTCGGGAAAACCGAGGTCGCCTTCCGCGCGCTCTTTAAGTGCGTCATGGACGGCAAACAGGCGGCGCTGCTCGCCCCCACGACCGTCTTGGTGCGCCAGCATTACGAGACGCTTTCGGAGCGCATCGGCAACTTTCCCGTCCGCGTCCGCCAGCTCTCGCGGTTCGAGTCGCCGGAGTCGCAGCGCCAGACCGTTCGGGATCTCGCCGAGGGGCGGGTCGACATCGTCATCGGGACGCATCGGTTGTTGTCGAAGGATGTGACCTTCAAGGATCTGGGGCTCTTGGTCATCGACGAAGAGCAGCGCTTCGGCGTCGATCACAAAGAAATGATCAAAGCCCTGACGCCCGCGGTCGACGTCTTGACGCTCACGGCGACGCCCATTCCGCGAACACTGCATCTCTCGCTGTCGGGCATCCGCGACATCTCCCTCTTGGAGGAGGGTCCCGAAGATCGCCTGCCGATCCAAACGGTGGTCGCCGAGTACGACGAAGACCTCATTTTGGAGGCCATCTTGCGCGAGCAGGCACGTCACGGGCAAGTCTTTTACCTCTACAACAACACGTATAAGATCGATCGAAAAGCGATCGAACTCGAACAGAAACTCCCCGGCGTGCGTTTCGGCGTCGCCCACGGGCGCATGTCGGAACGGCGCTTGGAAAGCGTGATCGAAGCCTTCCTGGACGGGGCGTACGATGTGCTCGTCTGCACCACGATCATCGAGTCGGGCATCGACATGCCGCGCGTCAACACCTTGATCGTCGAGGACGCCGACCGCTTCGGCCTCGCGCAGCTGTATCAGTTGCGCGGACGCGTCGGGCGCTCGGGGCGCCAGGCGTACGCGCTCATCACGTACGACCCGGAACGCACCATCGGCGAGGCGGCGCAAAAGCGCTTGGCCGCCATCCGCGATTTCACGGAATTGGGCTCCGGCTTCCAGATCGCGCTTCGTGACTTGGAAGTGCGCGGGGCGGGCAACCTCTTGGGTGCCGAACAGAGCGGCCATCTCGAAAACATCGGATACGACCTTTACACGAAGATGCTCGACGAAGCCGTGACCGAAGCGAAGACGGGCCGGGCCCCGGCGCCGAAACGCGAGACGGTGGTCGACCTCGTGGTCGACGCGACCTTGCCCGAAACGTACGTCCGCGAAGGGGAGGAGCGCCTCGACCTTTATCGCCGCATCGCCTCGATCGAGACCATCGAAGATCATCGCGACGTCTACGACGAGCTCCTCGACCGCTACGGCGAACCGCCGAAAAACGTCCGATCGCTGCTTGACATCGCCTACATTCGCGCGTTCGGCGAGCGCACGGGGTTCAGCCGCATCCGAGCGCACGGCGACGATGTCGAGTTGATCTTGGCCGACGATGCCGACATGGACGACATCGGGCGCGTCATCGCCGCGGGCGACCGGCGCCACCCGCTCACGTTCAAGGCGGGACACCGTCCCATGATCGTCGTCCGCGACGCCGCCGAGCGCACGGCCGACACGCCGCGGATTCTGAGCGATTTGTTTGCCGCGTCGGAACGCCCGACCGCGTGATATCTTGTCTTTTTGAAGGGGATCCACTAATATAGAGGGCGCTTACGTCCCAGTCGTCCAATGGATAAGACAGTAGCCTCCGGAGCTGCGGATGCGGGTTCAATTCCTGCCTGGGACGCCAAACGTTAGGTCGCGGTCGTCGCCGCGGCCTTTTTTATCGGGCCATGATCCGGGCGCCGATGAGGTACGACAGGGCGTTGAGGACGAAGGAGGCCCCCCACGCTTTCGGGCGGCGCCACGCGAGGGCGCGGCGGTAGATGAAGGCCTCGATTGCGACGATCGCCGCTTCGGCGGGCCAGACATCGAAATACCGAATCTCGACGCCGGCGCCGACGTCGAGTCCCAAGAGGATGGCGTTTAAGGTGAGGTTCGTTGCGACGTTCGCCAGAAAGCAGATGAGGTAGGCATCCTTCTCGCGCGAAAAGAGGGTCATCGCGCTCATCTCGATCACGACGGTCCATAGGAACGCTTTGAGAATGCCCATGTCGCGTACAAGGGTGCGCGTGCTCCGCCGGGGGCGGAGCACACGTTCGTTCATTAGGCCGCGGGGGTCTTGCGCTTCGCGGCGATGACGATGATGGCGATGACGGCCGCCAAGACGACCACGCCCAGCACGATGAACGGCCACGCCAATATGCCGACGGTCGAACTGCCCGTGGCGCCCGGGGGCGTCGGCAGGGGGGCCGGATCGGGATCATACGGAATCACGTCCATGACGTAACGGAAAAAATTTAACATCAGGCATCCGCTCCTTTGCGTTGAGTCAAGACGACCGCAAGGATCGACAAGATCAACAGACATGTGATGGCGACCATATGTCGCGTGTGGGTCCTTCCCATAAACAACAGCAAAAACGCGATCGTCAGGCCGAGTTTATTGAGCCCGAACGCGAATCCGGGGCGCTTCGGGAAGGCATATTTGAACCCGTAAAGCGGGATCAAATTGATGGAAATGATGAGCGCGAAGGCGATCCAGCAAAGGGGCGGCCACCCGGGCGACAGGAGCGTCAGGATCCAACAAAGCCCCGTCACCCCGACGATGTGCCACGGGCGGTGGGCGCGTTCAAAGACACGGGATCCCACGATCTTAAATCCCCAGACCATCGCGCCGACGATGAGGTACGTCCCGTGTTGAGGATCCACGGCGGGCGTCGACCACTGCAGGACCCATTCGGTGACCACGGAGGCCGCCAAGGTGACGAGCACGGCGGCAAGCCACCCGCCCGTTCCCGCATCGCGCAGCGTGTACCGATCGGGTGCGCTCGTTCGATCGTGTTCGGTCAAGACGAGGGTCCCGCGCGCGCATTGAACGATGACCGCGGCTTCGATGGCGGCGGCGATCAGGGCGATCACGAGGGGCACGGCATACGGCAGACGTTGGAGTCCCATGTACGTGCCCAACACGAGCCCGAATCCGCCGGCGCCGTTGAAAATGCCGTTGGCGGTCCACGTGTGGTGCTTCAGAACGGACCGTCCCGCATACGCATGAAACAATGCGTTGCCCGCGGCCATGACGATCAGGCCCGCAAGGGGCATGACGGCGTCGGGGCCGACGATGACCCGTCGGATCAGCACGGCCGCGATGAGGGCGATGCCCGCACAGGCCACGGGAAGCTTCGGGAAGCGATCGGCCGCCATCCCGATCAGGAGTTGCGTGCCGAAGGCGATCGTGACGTAGACCAGGGCGACGTAAGGCCACGGGGCCGTCCATCGGTTGGACATCAAGACAAAGTAACAGGCGAAATCCACCGCGAAATGGGTGAACGTATGAGCCACCAAAAAGAACGCTCGTTGCAAATAAAGGCTGTGATCTGACGCATACGTATCGGCCAAAGCGATCATCTCCTTTGTCGTCGAAGTATATCAGTCGCGGGCGCGCTCCGCAATGCGCACGGTACGACACGCACCGCCGGGTTCGCGTACCATAAAAGCATCACCGTGCGTTATTCTGTAAAAATGGGAGGACACCATGAACATTGTGATTTTAACCGGAAGCATCAGCGAACAATCGAACAACAAAAAGATCGCGCGTTGGTTCGAAGCGCAGTACGGGGAGCAAGCGGACATCACGCATTTTCCCTTGAAATCGATTCCGATGTACAACCAAGACATCGAGGACGACCCGCCGGAGGCGATCCATGAGATGCGTCGCCTGTTTGACGCGGCGGACGGCGTCGTGATGATCGCCCCCGAATACAACCATTCGATGCCGGGCGTCTTGAAGAACTTGCTCGACTGGGCCTCGCGCGGCGTCCGCGCCCTGAAAGACAAGCCCGTCTATCTCGTGGGCGGCAGCACGGGGCGTTTCGGAACGCTTCGAAGCCAGATCCATCTCCTGCAAATCTTGAATTCCCCGGGGGTCGGAGCCGACGTGTTTCCGACGCAAGTGCAAGTGGCGCACGTCGACCGTCAGTTTACGCCGGACGGCGAATGCACCGACGCGGACACGGAGAAGTACCTCCGCCGCGGCATGGATGCGTTCTTGGCATCGCTCGCATAAACGGATGTTGATCCGGCCGTGACGTCGGACGCGGCACGCGATCGGAGGGAGTCAAGGCAGGCGCCATGCAACCCACGCCCAAGAAAAAACATCGGTCTCAAGCGATGGTGTTCATCCTGCTCTTCGGGCTGGTGAGCCTGTTTTCCGACATGACGCATGAAGGGGCCGCCAGCATCCGCGGCGCGTATTATTCGCTGCTCGGGGCCTCGGCGGCGACCATCGGGTTCGTCTCCGGCTTGGGAGAGCTCATCGGCTATTCCATGCGGTACGTGTTTGGGAAAATGACCGATAAAACGCGTAAGTACTGGCCGATGGTGATCGCGGGCTACGTCTTGGACATCGTCGCCGTGCCGGCCCTGGCCCTCGTCGGGGAGAACGGCTGGATCGCGGCCTGCGTGCTCTTGATCGTTCAGCGGATGGGCAAGGCCATCAAGAAGCCCGCCAAAGACACCGTGATGTCGTTTGCCGCGACGCAGGAGGGCATCGGCAAGAGTTTTGCGATCCAAGAAGTGTTGGACCAATTCGGCGCCTTTTTGGGGCCGGTCTTGCTCTACGTCGTCATGCTCTTCCGGACCGAGGGGACGACCTTTGAGATCTACGCGCGCTGCTTTTTGTATTTGGCGATCCCCGGCGCGATCACGCTGATCCTTTTGGTGTTGACGCGTCGAAAGTTTCCGAACCCCGATCGGTTCGAGCCGTCGCCCACGGTGTACGAGCCCTTTAAAATGCAAAAACATTTCGTGTATTACATCGTCGGCATCAGCCTGTTCGCGTTCGGTTTTGTCGACTACGCCATCGTGATCATGCATGTCTCGCGCACGTTCACGGCCTTGGGCGGGGGGCTCTCGGAGACGACGGCGCTCGTCTCGACGGGATCCTTGCCGTTGCTGTATGCGGGCGCCATGCTGGTCGACGCCGTCGCCGCCCTGGTGTTCGGTTTGATGTACGACAAGCGAGGGATGGGGGCGCTGATCGTCTCCACCGCGATCTCCGCGCCGTTTGCGATCCTGGTCTTTCAGTCGACGTCGGTGCCCCTGCTGCTCGTCGGCATCGCGCTGTGGGGCATCGGCATGGGGGCGCAGGAATCGATTCTGAAAGCGGCCGTGTCGACGATGGTGCCGAAACACAGCCGTGCGACGGGGTACGGCATTTTCGAATGCGCCTTCGGCATCTTCTGTTTCTTGGGCAGCTGGCTTTTGGGCGTTTTGTACGACGTGAGCGTCCCCGCCATGATCGCCGTGTCGGTCACGGCGCAGTTGCTCGCCATCCCGTTCTACGCGAAGCTTCGTCGATCGTGACGTCGGTGCAACGATGGGGCCCCCCATGATAGAATGAACGCAATCGATTTGGTTTGTCGGGGGAGGGCGTCGCTTGAAGAAATCGTTGGAATTGTACGGGTTCAACAACCTCACAAAATCGTTGAGTTTCAACATCTACGATGTCTGTTACGCGCCGACCGATGCCGCGAAACAGGCGTACATCGATTACATCGGCGGACAATACAATGCCGAGCGTTTGACCGGGATTCTGCGTCATTTGACCGAGATCATCGGGGCGCACATCTTGAATTTGTCGAAACAAGATTATAAGCCGCAGGGGGCGTCGGTCAGTTTGTTGATCGCGGACGGCCCGCTGGAGGAGGCGGACATTGATCCCGCGAACAACCGCGGGGTGCTGCCGCCGTCTTCGGTATGCGCGCATCTGGACACGAGTCATGTCTCGGTGCATACGTTCCCGGAATCGCACCCGAGCCGTGCGATCTCAACGTTTCGCGTCGACATCGATGTCTCGACGTGCGGCCGCGTCTCGCCGTTGGCGGCGCTCGATTATTTGATCCAAAGCTTTGATTCCGACATCATCTCCGTCGATTTCCGCGTGCGAGGATTCACGCGGGACACGCGCGGCAAGAAATATTTTCTGGACGACCCCATCCGTTCGATTCAAGATTTTATCGCGCCGAACACGCTCGCGCGCTACCGCACCGTCGACGTGAACGTGCCGGAGGCGAATCTCTTTCACACGCGCATGCGCCTGCGCGAGCTGAATTTGGACGATTATCTCTTCGATCTGACCGAAGCGGACCTTGCGAGCGACGAGCGCCGGGCCGTGCGCGAAGCGCTCGAGCGGGAGATGCTGGAGATTTTCAGCGGGAGGAACATCTTTGAGTAATCGCACGTATGCGTTGGATCAAACGGCGGCGCCCTTGTACGAAGCGCTCCTGGCGTATCGTCGGCGGCGAATGGTGTCGTTCGACGTGCCCGGCCACAAACAGGGACGCGGCAATGCGCCGCTGACGGAATTTTTGGGCAAGCAGTGCATGTCGGTCGACGTCAATTCGATGCAGATGCTCGACACGCTGATCCATCCGACGGGGGTGATCCGCGACGCGGAGATGCTCGCGGCCGACGCGTTCGGCGCCGACCGTTGTTTTTTCATGGTGAACGGGACCACCTCGGCCGTGCAGGCGATGATCCTTTCCACCTGTTCGCCGGGCGACAAAATCATCATGCCGCGCAATGTGCACCGTTCCGCGATCAACGCGCTGATTCTTGCGCGGGCGATTCCCGTGTACGTGAACCCGTCCGTCGATGTCGAATTGGGGATCCCGTTGGGGATGTCGGTGGAGGATGTGCGGGCGGCCGTGGCGGCGCATCCGGACGCCAAGGCCGTGCTCGTCAACAATCCGACGTATTACGGGGTGTGCGCGAACCTCCAGGCGATCGTGGCGCTCGTGCACGCGGCCGGCATGCGCGTGTTGGTCGATGAGGCGCACGGCACGCACCTCTATTTTTCTCCCGCATTGCCGATTTCCGGCATGGACGCCGGCGCCGACATGAGCGCCGTGTCGTTGCACAAGACCGGCGGATCGTTGACGCAGAGTTCGCTGTTGCTCTTGGGGCCCGGCATGCGTGACGACCACGGATACGTGCACCAGATCATCAATTTGACGCAGACGACGAGTGCCTCGTATTTGTTGCTGTCATCGTTGGACATCACGCGCCGCCTCTTGGCCCTCCACGGCGAAACGATTTACGCGCGCGTCATCGAGATGGCCGAATACGCGCGTGGCGAGATCAATCACATCGGCGGCTTCAATGCGTTCGGTTCGGAACGCTGCGACGGCGACGCGTTTTACGCGTTCGACGCGTGCAAATTGCCGGTGCATACGCGCGCCATGGGCCTTTCGGGCGTGGAGCTGTACGATCTCTTGCGCGACGATTACGACATCCAGATCGAATTCGGCGATTTGCATAATTTCCTCGCCATTTTGTCGGTCGGCGACCGCCCGGTCGCGATCGAACGCTTGATTGCGGCGTTGACCGACATTTACGCGTCGCATGCCGGTGAGCCCGCGCGCGATCTCGTGAACGAATACATCCCTCCGGAAGTCGTCTGTTCGCCGGCGGAGGCGTTCTACGCGCCGTCGGAATCGCTCCCGTTTGCGGCCTGCGAAGGGCGGATCGCGACCGAATCCGTCATGTGTTATCCGCCGGGCATCCCGATCCTGGCGCCGGGCGAACGCGTGACCCCCGATGTTTTGAGATACATTCGCTATGCCAAGGCGAAGGGGAGCACGATGACCGGCACGGAGGATCCGGCCGTGGAGCATCTCTACGTCATGCTGGAATCGTAGGAGGCGTTGTCATGGAACTGTGGTTCAGCGAATACCATTCCGCCGACATGCGGATCGGCTTCCGCGTTCGGCGTCAACTGTTTTCCCGCCATTCGGAATATCAGCACATTCAGGTGTTCGATACGTATGAGTTCGGTCGCATCCTGGTGATGGACGGCGTCATCATGATGACGGAAAAGGACGAGTTCATTTACCACGAGATGATCACGCACGTCCCGATGGCGGTGCACCCGCATCCGCGTGATGTGCTGGTGATCGGGGGCGGTGACGGCGGCGTGGTGCGCGAATTATGCCGCTACCCCGAGGTGCGATCGATCGTGCTCGTGGAGATCGATCCGATGGTGATCGCGGTCGCGCGCCGTTATCTGCCCACCGTCTCGGGAGCCTTCGACGATCCGCGCGTGACGATTTTAAACGAGGACGGACTGCGCTACGTGCGCCGTTGCCGCGATCGCTTCGATGTGATCATCGTCGATTCGACGGATCCGTTCGGCCCGGGCGAGAGCTTGTTCACGCGTGAATTTTACGGCAACTGTCGCCATGCGCTCCATGCGGACGGGATCCTGGTCAACCAACATGAGGGACCGTTCTATCGCGAAGACGCCGAAGAAGCGGCGGCCACCCACAAGAAGACGCGCGCCATCTTCGACATTTCGCGGGTGTATCAGGCACACATCCCGACGTATCCCGCGGGGCACTGGCTGTTCGGCTTCATGTCCATGACGTACGACCCGATCGAGGATTTTGACGAAGCGCGGTGGCGCGCCCACGGTCTGAAGACGCGCTATTACAATACGAACGTTCACGTGGGGGCCTTTGCGCTGCCGACGTACGTCGAGCGTTTGCTCGAACGGGGCGAGCTGCTCGACGATGTGTATCCGCGCAGCACGTCGGAGGGCCGTGTCTGGACGCCCGGGGAGGAAGCCTGATGGATCGAACTTTGTTTGAACCCGTGACCTTTTGCGGATGCGAGACGCCGTACGAGGCGAGTCGCGTCGCGTTGTTCGGCGCTCCTTACGACGGGGCGACGTCGTTTCGCCCCGGGGCGCGGTTCGCCCCGAACGCCATGCGCACCGATTCGTGGGGGCTCGAGACGTACAGCCCGTATCAGGATCGCGATCTCGACGACATGGCGGTGGCGGACCTCGGCGACCTCGAGATGCCCGCGGGGCACACCGAGCTCGCGCAAAAGCGCGTCGAGCGCACCGTCGGCGAGCTTTTGGACGACGGCCGCCTGCCCGTGATGATCGGCGGCGACCATTCGTTGACCTTGGGCGCCGTGCGCGCCCTGCACGCGGTATATCCCAACCTGCACATCGTGCATCTCGACGCTCACACCGATCTTCGCGACGATTATCTGGGCGATCCGCGGTCGCACGCGTGCGTGATGCGCCGTTGCCATGATCTTTTGGGCGACGGTCGGATCCATTCGTTCGGCGTGCGATCCGGGACGCGCGAGGAATTCGCGTTTGCGCATCGACATCTCGATTTTCATGCCTTTACGTTGGCGCCGCTGCCGGCCGTCGTCGACGATCTGGGGGACGTGCCGCTGTACGTCACGATCGACCTCGACGTGATCGATCCGTCGATTTTACCGGGCACCGGGACCCCGGAACCGGGGGGCGTGGCCTTGGCCGATCTGTGGCACGCGCTCCGCGCCATGGGGACCTGTCGCATCGTCGGAACCGATCTCATGGAGCTCGCGCCTCCCTTGGATCTGTCGGGGGCATCGACGGCCGTTGCGTGCAAGGTCTTGCGAGAGTGGCTTTTGGCCATGGCGTGACACGGCGTCATCATCCCGGATATGTTCGTCACAATGACGGCCGTCCGCGAGCGTTTTTGTCGCGTTATTCTGCTATAGTGAATCGGGACGGACGGTCGTCATCTTCGGAGGCGGCGCGCCTCGTCTTTTTTGCATGTTCCATGATTGAAGGAGGGTTCGTGTATGTCCAAAGCATTGATCATCGGCGCCGGAGGGGTCGCGCAAGTCGCGGCGCACAAGTGCGTTGAAAATAAAGACGTTTTCCAGTCGTTGTGCATCGCCAGCCGAACGCAGTCGCGGTGCGATGATTTGAAGGCCGCATTGGACGGCCGCGGGGTGCCGATCACGACGGCACGCGTGGACGCCGATAACGTCCCGGAGCTCATCGCGTTGATCGAGGCGGAACGGCCCGACATCGTGATGAATTTGGCGCTCCCGTACCAAGATCTGACGATCATGGAGGCGTGCCTCGCGACGGGCGTCGATTACCTCGATACGGCCAACTACGAGCCGGAGGATACGGCCAAGTTCGAGTACAAGTGGCAGTGGGCGTACGGGGATCGCTTTCGCGAGCGCGGGTTGACGGCTGTTTTGGGATCCGGATTCGATCCCGGCGTCACCGGCGTCTTTTCCGCCTATGCCGCCAAACATATCTTTGACGAGATTCACGAGATCGATATTTTGGATTGCAACGGCGGCGATCACGGCCATCCGTTCGCCACGAATTTCAATCCCGAAATCAACATTCGCGAAGTGTCGGCCAACGGACGTTACTACGAAGACGGCGCATTCATCGAGACCCGACCGATGGAGATCAAACGTCAATACGACTTTGAAGGCGTCGGCGTCCGCGACATGTATCTTCTGTATCACGAAGAGTTGGAATCGCTGGCGCGCCACTTGCCGTCCGTCCGTCGCATTCGCTTCTTCATGACGTTCGGCGAGAGCTACCTCACGCATCTTCGCTGCCTGCAAAACGTCGGCATGACCTCGATCGAGCCCATCATGTATGAGGGGCGACCGATCGTTCCGCTGCAATTTTTGAAGGCCGTCCTGCCGGATCCGGCGTCGCTCGGACCGCGGACGAAGGGCAAGACCAACATCGGCTGCATCTTCAAAGGCGTGAAAGACGGCGAACCGAAGACGTGGCGCGTGTACAACATCTGCGACCACGAGGAAGCGTACCGCGAGGTCGGCTCGCAAGCCGTGTCGTACACGACGGGCGTGCCGGCGATGATCGGGGCGTCGATGGTCTTGCGCGGCCTGTGGAAGCAACCCGGCGTCTGGAATGTGGAACAACTCGATCCCGACCCGTTCATGGCCGACTTGAATCGATTCGGTTTGCCGTGGATCGTCGATCCGAATCCGACGTTGGTGCCGTAAGCGCCCATGTCTGTCGATTCCGTCCGTCGAACGTGCGATGCATCCCTCCCGGAGGGGGAGGTTTTGCGGCGTCCGGAGACGCCGTGCTACGTGGTGGATGCCCGGGCACTCGAACGCAATCTCGCCGTGCTCCGCGGTGTGGCCGACGCCACGGGATGCCGCATTTTGCTCGCGCAAAAAGCCTTTTCCATGTTCCGGCTGTACCCGCTGATCGGCCGGTACCTTTCCGGGGCCGCGAGTTCCGGACTCTACGAAGCGCGCCTGGCGCGCGAAGCGATGGGAGAGGCGCGGGAGGTGCACGTCTACGCGCCGGCCTTCAAAGACGACGAATTCGACCGTCTTTTGGGTGTGGTCGACGTGATCGTGTTCAATACGTTTGAGCAATGGGAGCGGTTCCGTGATCGGGTCCGCGCGCACAATGCCTCGGGCGGACGGCCGATTTCGTGCGGGCTTCGGGTCAATCCCGGCTATTCCGAAGTCGATGTGCCGCTGTACGATCCCGCGCGTCCCGATTCGCGATTGGGCGTCGGGGCGAACGCCTTTCGGGAGGGCGTCGCGGCGGGCCGTTTCGACGGCTTGGACGGGGTGCATTTTCATTCGCTGTGCGAGCAGGGCGCGGACGTGCTCGATCGGACGATCGCGCACATGGCCGAGACGTTCGGCCCGTCCTTGCCGCCCCTCCGATGGATCAATCTCGGCGGCGGCCATCACATCACGCGCGCCGATTACGATCTCGATTTATTGCATGCGATCATCCGACGCGTTGAGGCCGCGACGGGGGCGCGTGTGTACCTTGAGCCCGGCGAGGCCGTCGCCCTCGATGCCGGGTGGCTCGTTGCGGAGGTGCTCGACGTCATGCAAACCGATGGCGGCCCGGTGGCGATCCTCGATGCCTCGGCCGCGTGCCACATGCCGGATGTTTTGGAGATGCCGTACACGCCGCGCGCCCGATTGCTTCCCCTCGACGATCCGACGTCGATGTGGGCGGGCACGGTCGGCCGCGGCAAGCATTCGGTGACGCTGGCCGGCCCCACGTGCCTGGCGGGCGACATCATCGGCACGTACGATTTCGGACGACCGCTTGTCGCCGGGGATCGCGTGATGTTTGAAGACATGGCCATCTACACGATGGTGAAAAACAATACCTTCAACGGCATGCCGTTGCCGTCGATCGTCCTGATCGACCGATCGGGCGAGGTACGGACGGTGCGCTCGTTTACGTACGACGATTTTAAGATGCGATTGGGATGACCCCCGGGTGAGGATGACGTATGCCTAGGCTTCGGCGACCGGTGAATTTGACGGAAGGGACGATCTGGAAGCAGATCCTCCTTTTTGCGTTGCCCGTGCTCGTCACGAACATCATGCAGCAGCTCTATGCGATCTTTGATCTGATGATCATCGGACGCTATGCCGGACTCGATGCCATGGCGGGCGTCGGGGCGACGGCCTCGGTCATCAGCATGATCATCAATCTGTCGGTCGGGCTGGCGACCGGGGTCTCCGTGATCACGGCGCAAGTGAACGGATCGGGGAACTACGACGGCCTCTACAAAGTGGTTCACACGGGGTATGCCGTCGCGGTGGTCGCGGGACTCGTCATCACCGGCATCGGGGTCGGTTTGGCGCCGATCATGCTCGGATGGATGCAGACGCCCGCTGACATCATGCCGTACGCCGTACGCTATCTGCGCATCTACCTTGCGGGCGGCCTGCCCGTCATCATCTACAACATGGGGGCGGGCATCCTGCGCGGCGTCGGCGATACGCGCCATCCCATGATCTTTTTGTCGATCGGCGTGATCTTGAACATCGGGCTCGACTTGTTGTTTGTCCGGGTGTTCGACTGGGGCGTGACGGGCGCGGCCTGTGCGTACGTCGCGGCGCAAATCGTGACGGCGATCCTGGTCACCGCGAGCTTGATGTTGAGCCATGAGCCGTTTCGCCTGTTCCTTCGGGACATCTCGTTTCACCGCGATATTCTGCCCGACACCATGAAGGTCGGCATTCCCGCCG
The DNA here is from genome assembly GCA_050945495.1 of Saccharofermentanales bacterium. Taxonomy (GTDB): domain Bacteria; phylum Bacillota; class Clostridia; order Saccharofermentanales; family DTU023; genus UBA4923. The sequence goes on along the minus strand of JBMNTA010000006.1, from coordinate 52,694 downwards.
GGCTGCAAGCGTTTGTCATCGCCTTGTCGAACGTCTTTTTGCAGGCCGTCATCAACGGCTTCGGCAAACACGCCGTGGCGGGCTTTTCGGTCGCCACGCGCGTGGACGGGTTTGTCTTCATGATCATCAGCGCCATCGCGTTGGCGGTCATGACGTTTACGGGGGCCAACGTCGGCGCCCGTCGGTACAAGCGTGCGCGAAAGGGGACATACCAAGGCATCGCGCTCATGGTCGGCATTGTGATCGTCGTTTCGGGCATTTTGCTGCTGCTGCGTTATCCCATCGCACGAGCCTTCAATCCCGATCCGAACGTCGTGGCGTACAGCACCCACATCATGATCTACATCCTGTCGTTGTACTGGATCTTCGGCATCACGGAAGTCTTGGCGGGATCCATTCGCGGCTTGGGACAATCGGTCTTCCCCTTGGGGGTGACCTTGGTCTTCATGGCCGGGTTCCGTCTGCTGTGGATCTTCAGCGTGGTGCCCGTCGTGCAAACGTTCCGGGTCGTGGTGTTGGCCTATCCCTTGTCATGGACCGCGGCACTTTTGGCGTATTTGGTGTACATTTGGATCAAGGGTGGCGTGGTGCCGAAAGCGCGGATACGCGAAGAAGAGGCGGCCGACGCCGAAGCGGCCCGACGGGCCGCCTCCGACGACGCCCCGACAAGTTCGTCGGAGTTATCCTTGGAGGAGATGGCCGCTTTGATCCAAGCATCCGAAGCTTCCAAAGCATCGAAGGAGGAAAACAGCTCATGGAGATGAACGATCGTCCCGATATCGCCGATTTGTCGCTCGACGACGCCCTTCGGTCGTATCGCTTTTTCCCGTTAAAATATGAGGAAGGCAAGACCGGAGACATTTTTTTGCGGCCGTGGATTTACTGCCACGTATACGCGTCCGGACATAAGGGGCGCGGTGAACGCAAGCGCGCGAGCCGCGAACTCAAGCGGTTTTTCAACGAGCGGCCCCTGAGCGCCATCTTGAAAGAGGCGGGCGACGACGCGGAGACGCTGTTGGCCTGGCACTTGGACAACTCGGCCGAAGTGTATGTCCGACTCTGTCGCGATGACGATCATTTCGGGCGGAAGTTGTTCGGACTCTTGCGCATGAAAACGGACGAACGGATCGATAAAATCATCCGGGATACGTATTTGTCGATGATTCCGCTCCTGGCGATGCTCTCCGATGTGCCGGAACGAACCTCGATGATCCGAGCCCTTGATCGCGCCTGTCGGCGGACATTTCCGACACGCGCGGAAGACATTCGAAGCTTGGTGGAGACCCATCTGGACGAAGCGACGCGATCGTTGCTTCCAGCGTTTGATTCGAGTTCAGAAGGCAGCCGTGAAGCGCCGTCAGCGCGCTGATGGCCGCCAGCCAGGTCGAAGCTTCCAGCCCGAGTTCGTGAAAGACCATCAACGTGCGATTGAAATTGGCATAGGCGTGGCCGCGTTCGATCAGCGATACGGCGCTCATCCCAAATCCCAGCCGATCGGCGATGGACAGCTGCGTGCGTTCGCGGCGACGTCGCTCTTGGCGCAAAACGTAGCCGATCCATATTTCCGATCGATCGCAGACGGCGCAGCGTTCGGGATGTTTGCACGTCAAACGACCGATGCGTTCACGGCTCGGTTGAGGCCGAAAGGCGCAGACGGCGGCGCGCGGTTGTGAGGTGTCGTCGTGGCAATCGAGCATGGCCGCCTCCTCATGACGGAAAGTGTTGGAGGGCTAAATATAATAACATACGTTAATGATGACGGATTTTGATGACATCAAAATTCAGGGTTTATTCCGTGAAAGGCAGGGTTTGTGCATCACAACGATCGACATGTGCCGGAGAACGACGCGGCGCGGCGCGCCATTTTGGTCGCCGTGGACGAGGGCACGCGCGCGCCCGACGCGGTCGAGCGGTCGCTCGATGAATTGGAAGACTTGGCGACGTCCTGCGGCCTCACGGCGGTCGCCCGCGTCGTCCAGCGCTTGGATCGCGTCGACGGTGCGACGTTTGTCGGTTCCGGGAAATTGGAGGAAATCAATGCGCTGGCCGACGAACTCGATGCCGACCACGTGATCTTCGACGGTGCGCTCTCGCCGGCGCAGACCCGTCAGATCGCCGACGCGGTGGATCGCGAGATCAGCGATCGCGTCGCCGTGATCTTGGCGATTTTTGCCGATCGGGCGCGTACCGACGAGGGCAAGATCCAGGTGGAGCTCGCCTACTGGCGCTATCGCTTGACGCAATTGACGGGGCGTGGCGCGGAACTGTCGCGACTGGGCGGCGGCATCGGCACGCGCGGTCCCGGCGAAACGCGTTTGGAGCAGGATCGGCGCGCCATTCGGACGCGGATGGGCCGTTTGCGTCAATCGCTTCGCGGCGTCGAAGCCCGACGCGAGCGATCGCGGGAACGTCGCGTCGCGCACGATGTGTTCACGGTCGCCGTCGTCGGCTACACGAACGCCGGCAAGTCGACGCTGCTCAATCGCCTCTGCGATGCCGATGTCGAAGTCGGGGATCGGCTCTTCATGACGCTCGATCCGACGGCGCGACGCCTTGAATTGCCGGACGGCCCGTCACTGGTACTCGTGGACACGGTGGGCTTCATCCGCGACCTGCCCCGGTTCTTGCACGATGCATTCCGCGCGACGTTTGAAGAGGCGGCCGCGGCCGACTTGATTTTGATGGTGGTCGACGTCTCCGATCCGGAGGCGGCGTCGCATATTCGCGTGGTGCAAGATCAACTCCATGCGCTCGGCGCCGGGGCGATTCCCGTGTTGTACGCGCTCAATAAAATGGATCGGGTGTCCGCGGAAGCGTTCCACGACGTCATGATGCTCTTGCGCCATGAACATGCCGATCACGTGGTGCGAATCTCCGCGAAAACGGGCGACGGCCTCGAGGCGCTGAGCGCGCGTCTGGGGGAGGCGGTGGAGCGTTCGCTCACGGCCTTTTTTGTGAAGTTGCCTTACGACGAAGCACGGCTGGTCGATCATGCGCGGACGTTCGGCGTGGTGGCAAAAGAGCGCTACGAACCGGACGGCATCGTCATGTCCGGGCGCATTCGGGCGTCCAAAATCGGGCCGTTGATGCCGTGGATGGCATCGGCCGACGGAGACCATGCAAAGGGTGAATGATTAAGATGCGGCGGCGCGTCGGCGGAAGGCTTCGGCTTCCTTCGCGTGCAGAACGTCGGCGATGGCGTCCTGAAGCGCCTCCTGGGATTCAAAGGCTTCGGGATCGATCGGCTCGCAGAATTCAACGCTCATCGCTTTGCGTCGGAAATGTTTCCAGTCGATCGGATGGGGCACCGCCATGTAGCGTGAAAAGATTTCGTAGGCGCCGTCGATGTAGACGGGGATGATCGGCGCTTTTGTTTTGAAAGCGAGGTACGCGGCCCCGTTCTTCAACTCGGCCATGCGGCCGTCGTGCGTGCGCGTGCCCTCGGGGTGAATCATGATGATCTCGCCGCGCTCCAGCGCTTTTTTGGCAATGATGACGCCGCGCAACGGGTTGCCTTCTCGGTCGATGGGGATGGCGCGTCCGACGCGAAACATGATGCTGCCCGTGATGCCGTAGTTTTGCTCCAAGTCGGAGCCGGCCATGCAGGAAAAGCGCTCCAATTGTGCTTCGGGGATGCCGCCCATGATCCAGAGGCCGTCAAACATCGATTGATGGTTGGCGACCGCGATGTAGGGGCCCTCGTCGGGGATGTGCTCCCGACCGAGGTAGGTCAGACGCAAAAGCCATCGACTGAGGCCCATGCCCAGCCGAAAAAGGAACCGGCCTTGCCAGCCGCGTTCTTGCATTTGTGTCGGTTTTTTACGTCGTTTACACATGTTTGGATCGGATGAAATGACTCCGTTAAAATTTAAACCTCATGCTCAAGCTTATCATAATTGCGTCGGCGACGTGCAAAAAAATCGCGCAAAAGATCGCCGCACGGTTGTTCCAAAAGGCCGCCGATGACCTCCACGCGGTGGTTGGCGGGGAGGGCGAACGCGTCAAACACGGAGCCCGCCATGCCCGATTTCGGATCGTGGGCGCCGAAGTACACGCGGCGGATCCGCGCCTGAATGATGGCGCCCGCGCACATGAGGCACGGCTCCAGCGTGACAAAGAGATCGCAGTCGATGAGACGCCACGATCCCAGCACGCGGGAAGCTTCGCGGATGGCGACGATCTCGGCGTGGCCGGTGGCGTCCTGCGTGCTCTCGCGCGTGTTGCGTGCGCGCGCGATGATGTCGCCGTGACGGACGATCACGGCGCCGATCGGTGCTTCGCCGGCACGGGCGGCCGCCTCGGCGAGCCGCAGGGCTTCCTGCATGTACGACAACGGATCCGATTCCATGGTGACCTCATTCAAGCCGACGACGATGTCCCGCGTCGGCATTGTCCTTACTATATCAGTCGCAAACGGGGCGAGTCATCCCGCAACATGTGTGTTAATATACTAGATGGCCGTTTGCGGCCGTCACCACGGACAGAGAGTTGAGAATCTTGCATGACACTTAAAGAAGGACGTTGCATCAATTGCGGATCCGTTTTGTTTTTGGATCCCGACATGCCCAAGGGGCACTGCATGTTTTGCGATTGCTTGTTCGACAACGAGGAGGCGTTCCGTGCGAGCGCGCACCCGGAGGAATTCGAATTTCCGAACGTCGAGCAACCGAAATACGAGGGGCCGCCGCTGACCCCGGCCGCCATGGCGCACGGACCCGTGTTCGTCGAACGCGGGGGGCAGTCATCCCGCAAAAAACGCAAACCCGATTACGTCGTGCCCGAAAAGAAAATTCCGGCGTTGAAGATCTCGTGGAAATCGCTGGTCTCGATATTCGTGGTGATCGCGGTGGTGATCGGCGTTTTCTGCGCCGTCTCGATTCCGCTCGTGAAAAAACGCAACGCGCAACAGGCCGAGATCGCCGAGCAACTCATCGAGTATTTGCCGGACGATCTGGAGCAAGATGTCTTGATTCAGGAGCTCAACAGCACCCATGCGGCGGTGGTGTTGAAGCAACCGGTGGATCGCGCGAAAGCGATCGAACTCTTTGAGGCGTTCTGCGACATTCGCGCCGATGTCTTGGAGATCAAAGACCCGACGTTTGCCAACACGCGCGGCAACATCACGTTCCGCGTGGCCACGCCGATGGGCGGTTATTTGATCCATCAGCCCGCGAACGCCGACGCCTTGACGGAGGACTCTTTGAAGCGATTGCCCTGATGTTTTTTCGAATTGATCGAGGCCCGCCCGGTGCGGGCCTTTTTCATTGCAATGCAACGGACTTATTTGTTTTTTGTTTGTTCACAAACGATTATTAAGTTCGCAATGAGTGGCTGTTAAAATACAAATGCTGTCAGGTATGCGAACCCCTGATTTCATACTTTTCTCCTCCAATTGATTGGACAGACCCGAGAGTGGTGCCTCGGGTCTGTTGCGTTGACAGCCTGTTTCGCCCATGCTACAATTCCCATTGCTCCGTCCGGGCGCCAAAAGCGTGCGACAAGGCCGTTTCGTTCGATCGCGATCGAGGAAACGCATGCGCATGGAGGGTTGTCCGAGCTGGCTGAAGGAGCGCGACTGGAAATCGCGTGTACCCCACAAGGGTATCGAGGGTTCAAATCCCTTGCCCTCCGCCAAGCCCGATCGGGGCACGATGAAGCCCCCGACACGGTCCGCCGTGACGGGGGCTTTTTGCGAGTTTCAGAGGGGGCGTCCGTACGCGATCGCGCGGATCAGGGTCAAGACGACCATCATCAGGGGGTACGCCGTCCACGTGAGCCAGCGGCGCCCGCCGTTCGGCGCGGTGGCGGGCTCGGGGATCCCGGCGGCCAGCGGATGCGCCAGCAGGGTCGCCACATACGTGGTCGGGAAGACGGTGCGAAGCGGTCGGATGAGCCAGGCCAGAATGAGCGCGACCAAATTGAGCGCGACGGTGTAACACAGCGCGCGCGAGAAGGGGAGGCGACCCCGGTAGAGCGTCTTGCGCATGTGGCGAGACGCGTGGCGTCCGTCGTCGCGCAGCGCGATGAACAAAAGCAGGATCGTCAACAACCCATAGAGGCCGTAGGCGAAATGAAAAAACAATGTCACGAACACGGCGAGTCCCGCGGTGGCCAAGCCGATGATCAGGCCGGTGCCCGGGGCGATTTTGTATTGGCCGGGATTGACCGGCACGCCAAACAAAACGTTGCGGTCCATCTCGCCGCCGGCCGGCACCGCGTGGGCGACCAAATCTCGGTAACAGCCGATCGTCATGGAAATGCCCGCAATGAGAGCCAGCCCCGCCGCATAGGTGAAGACGGCGTTGCGCTCGGGGAAATAGACGTCGAGTTTGGCCGTCGCGAACGCTTCGATCCCTTCGACGACGACGGCGATGACGAGCAGACGGGCAAAATAAAGAAAATGATTCGTGGTGCGTCGCGCGCCGCGCGCGAGCAGCAGCGCGAAAAGCGCGAAGGCGACGTGGCCCGCCAACTGCGAGATCAGGACGACGGCGGCGGACATGCCGGCGGGGAAAAAGACGCCGATGAGATAGAAGATTGTCAAGCCGTATCCGGTGATTTTAACCACGAAAAACCTCGTCCCGTCGGGGAAAAAGCGTGGGCGACGTTCGCGTCGGAAGCGATGCGCTTCCGCCTCGCTCAAGCGGAAAATTCCTTGCCCCCGTTCGCGAACTATTGTATCATGACCCCGATTGATCGAACAATGAAATCAAGGAAACGGTGAAACATAAAATACTATGGGATTAGGGCTTAACATCGGCATTGACTTAGGGACGGCGACCGTCCTCATTTATGTTGAGGGCAAGGGCGTCGTGTTGCGCGAACCTTCGGTGGTCGCGGTCAACAAACGCACCGATCGCGTGTTGGCGGTCGGGGAATTGGCAAGTCTCATGCTCGGCCGAACGCCCGATATCGTCGAAGCCGTGCGCCCTTTGCGCGAAGGCGTAATTTCCGATTTCCAAGTGACCGAAATCATGTTGAAGGAATTCATCGGCCAAGTCAACGACGGCTTTTTGTCGCGCTTCTTCAAGCCGACGATCGTCGTTTCGGTGCCCGGCATCATCACGCCCGTCGAGCAAAAGGCGGTTGAAGATGCGTGCCGCCATGCCGGCGCCAAGGAAGTGTACCTGATCCGTGAACCGATCGCCGCCGCCATGGGCGCGGGGATCGACATCACGCAGGCCTCCGGGTCGATGGTCATCGACATCGGCGGCGGGACGACCGACATCGCCGTGATTTCGCTGTGTCGTCCGGTCGTCGACACCTCGATCAAGGTGGCCGGCGATAAATTCGACGAGGCGATCATTCGCTACATTCGCCGCCAGCACAATGTCTTGATCGGCGAAAAGACGGCACAAGAGTTAAAGGTCAACATCGGCTGCGCGTACCCGCGCGAAGAAGAGATGACGATGGAAGTGCGCGGTCGCGATCTGCTCACGGGCATGCCCGCCATTTTGACCGTCACGTGGGCCGAGATGCTCGAAGCGCTGGAAGAACCCGTGTTCCAAATTTTCGAAGCGGTGCACTCCGTCCTGGAGCAGACACCGCCGGAATTGATGGCCGATTTGAGCCAGCGAGGCATCGTCATGACGGGGGGCGGCTCGCTTTTGTACGGGCTGGATCGCATGCTTGCGACCCGCATCGGGATCGAAGTCATCGTCGCCGAAGACCCCGTGTCGTGCGTGGCCATCGGTACGGGCGCGTCGCTCAAAATGATGCGTGACATGGCCGACATTGCCATCCTGTAGGCGGTTGACGAGTTTCTGCGTTTGACTTATACTTTCGACGAATCCCCCGAGAGCACGATTATTCAGATGTCATTGGGATACCTTTAGGGTACTGAGGGAGACGATTGTGATCGGCGTGCTTGTCGAAACCACCGCATCACCCCCATCCACATATTCATGACGGCCTCTTGATGAGGCATTGCTCAACAGCAGACAGAGGAGCTTGTATGGCACAACCGAATCTTCGTGGAAAGACGAAGAAAGATCTCGCCGCCATTGCCCACATTTCCGGACTCTTAACCCCGACGGAGACGCGACGCATGACGAAGCAGGAGTTGCTTGATTATTTGATGAGCGTCGAAGACGGTCAGATCCCCGAAAACGATGCGGCATCGGGCGACGACGACGCGCAAGAGGCGTCGAAAGCGTCCGAGAAAAACGAGGACGACGCGGAAGAAAACCCACCCAAATCCAAAGCGAAATTCAATGCTTCATCCGCCAAAAAGAAGTCAAAAACACCACGTAAAACGGTGAAAGTGATTTCCGGCGGCGACGACGCGTCCGAACGCGACGCCGACGACGAATCTTCGGACAAAAAAGACAAAAAAGACAAAGATAAAAGAGATTCGGACAAAGACAAGGACAAAGACAAGGATCAGGAGATTGCGACCGGTGTCCTGGAAGTCATGCCCGAAGGGTACGGATTTCTCCGCGTGGAAAACTACATTCAGAGCAACCGCGACATCTACGTGCCGCCGCAGTACATCCGCCGCTTTAATTTGCGAACGGGCGACCTCGTCACGGGACCCGTGCGCCAGCAGCGCGACAACGACCGCTACAAGGCGCTCTACTACATCCGCGAGGTCAACGAGCTGCCCCCGGACAAGATGACGCGTCGTCCGCATTTCGATCGCTTGACGCCGATTTATCCGCGGGAACGTTACACGTTGGAGACCAATCGCGAAGAGCTCTCCACCCGTGTGATCGATCTGATTTGCCCCATCGGCAAAGGGCAGCGCGGCATGATCGTGTCGCCGCCGAAAGCCGGCAAGACGATCTTGTTGCAAAAGATTGCGAACGCGATCACGCAAAACAACCCGGACGCCAAACTGATTGTCTTGTTGATTGACGAGCGCCCCGAGGAAGTGACCGACATGCAGCGGTCGATCGACGGCGAAGTCGTCTACTCCACGTTTGACAAGACGCCCGAAAATCACGTGCGCATCACGGAATTGGTGCTGGAACGCGCGATGCGTCTGGTCGAATTGGGCCACGACGTCGTCGTGTTGTTGGACAGCATCACGCGCATGGGGCGGGCGTACAACTTGACGATCAATCCCACGGGCCGAACGCTGTCCGGCGGGTTGGATCCCGGCGCGCTCTACGGGCCGAAGCGCTTCTTCGGTGCCGCGCGCAACATCGAGAACGGCGGCAGTCTCACCATCGTCGCGACGGCCTTGATCGAGACCGGGTCGCGCATGGACGAGGTCATCTTTGAAGAGTTCAAAGGCACGGGCAACATGGAGGTCATCCTCGACCGCAAACTGGCCGACAAACGCATTTATCCCGCGATCGACATCAACCGTTCGGGGACGCGACGCGAAGAACTGCTCTTGTCCGACCGCGAGCTGGACGCCGTGTGGATCCTGCGCAAGACCTTTGCGCAATTGGAGACGGCGGCCGTCACCGAGACGATGCTCAATTTGCTGATGAAGACACGCGACAACGACCAATTCATCGCATCGATCAACGTTTCGATGAACGATAAATCGCTGTTCGACGCCATGCGCGGGGGCATGCCGCGCCGCGACAACAACGCCGGCACGGGATCGTCGGGTCGCAACGGCTAACCCGTTTACATGACCATTGAATTTACGACATTCATCCATGAGGTGACGTCCGATCCGCTCTTGGCGGTCACCGTCCTGTTGACGTTCGGCGTCATCCTCGTCAACGGCTGGACGGACGCGCCGAACGCGATCGCCACGGCCGTTTCGACGCGTGCCATGTCCACGCGCGCCGCCATCATCATGGCGAGTTTCATGAATTTCCTCGGCGTGTTTGTGATGACGATGATCAGCGCAACGGTGGCCGAGACGATCTTCAACATGGTCGACTTCGGAGGCAACGCGCACGCAGCGACCGTCGCTTTATGCGCCGCCATGGTGGCCATCGTGGTCTGGGCGACGGCGGCCTCCGTTTTCGGCATCCCGACCTCGGAAAGCCATGCCCTGATCGCCGGTCTGTCGGGGGCGGCCATCTCCATCCAAAACAGTTTTTCCGGCATCAACGGCGCTGAATGGGTGAAAGTGCTGTACGGCCTCGCCTTGTCCGTGGTGCTCGGCTTTATCTCGGGGTTTGCGATGACGCGTCTGATCGAGTGGATCTTCAGTCACGGCGATCGCCGCAATCTCGCGAGCAAATTCAGAAAAGCCCAAATCGGGGCGGCGGCCGGCATGGCGTTCATGCACGGCGCCCAGGACGGGCAAAAGTTCATCGCCGTGTTCATGCTCGGCATCTTTTTGAATCGCGGCGTGGCGGACGCGCACGCCTTCAGGATTCCCATCTGGATGATGGTGCTCTGTTCGCTCATCATGGCCTTGGGCACGTCGATCGGCGGCTACCGCATCATCAAGTCGGTGGGCATGGACATGGTCAAGTTGGAGCCGTATCAGGGTTTTGCCGCCGACCTCGGGGCGTCCTTGAGCTTGCTCGTCGCGCAATTGTTCGGCCTGCCGGTGAGCACGACGCATACCAAGACGACGGCCATCATCGGGGTGGGGGCGTCGCGGCGGTTGTCATCCGTCAAGTGGAGCATCGTCGGCGAGATGGTGTGGAGCTGGATCTTGACGTTCCCGTGTTGCGGGCTGATCGGGTACGGCATGACGAAATTGTTTATCGCGATTTTTTAGATCGTGAAGGAGGATCGAGACGATGTTTGGAAAGCCAAAGAAAAACGATTACTTTGCCATGTTGCGCGAGCTCGTGACGTATTCGGAACGCGCCGCCGATTTTTTGGAGACATCGATCCAAAATTTTGATCCCGACAACCTCGAAGAAGCCCTGGTGGCGATGCACGAGATCGAACACGCGGCCGACTTGGCGCTCCACGAGGTGACGCAGAAACTGGCGCGTGAATTTATCACGCCGATCGAGCGCCAGGACATCTTTGACATCGGCAACAAGATCGACGACGTGACGGATGCGATTGAAGAAGTGCTCATTCGTTTCTACATGTTCAATGTCCGGGAACTGCGCGACGAGACGTTCGAATTCGGTTCCATCATCACGCAGGCGACGCAAGAAATGACGCACTTGATGGACGAATTCGGCGACTTCCGTCAATCGTCGAACGACATCCGCCGCCACATGATCGAGATCAACCACCTCGAAGAGCGGGGCGACGTCGTGTACATGCGCAGTTTGCGTCGTCTGTACACGTCCGACGTGCCGGCGGTCGAGGTCGTCGCGTGGACGGAGATTTTCCGCCGTTTGGAGCGCTGCTGCGATGATGTGGAAGACTTGAGTCAAATGGTCGAGCACGTCATCATGAAAAACACGTAAGCCCGTGATTTCGGCGTCCTTCGGTTGACATCGCGCCACGAAGACGCCTATACTTTTTTTGTCAGGGGAGCCACCGCGACGTGGCTGAGAGGACCGAAGGTCGACCCTTGAACCTGATCCAGGTCATGCTGGCGGAGGGAGCACATCCTTGGGCGCATTGCCACATCATCACGATTCCAAGCCAACGTCTCGATGGCGCGCGTTTGTGCGGCGCGTCGGGCCGCCCGTGCTTGTCGTGGCGGTCATCTTGATCGTCATTCAAATCTTGGCGGACGCCGAGATCATCCGAAGCTTCATTCTTCCGCCGCCGAGCGCCGTCGGTCGCTCCCTGGTCCGCGATACGCCCGCGATGGCGCACCATCTCCTGAAAACGCTGAAAATCGCCGTGTGGGGCTACGTTCTGAGCACCGTTATCGGCGTCGTGTTTGCGCTCTTGATGGATCGCTTTGCGTGGATGTACCGTGCCTTCTATCCGCTCATCGTCATCTCGCAGACGATTCCCACCCTGGTCATCACGCCCGTCATCGTGTTGATTTTCGGCTACGGCGATGTGCCGCGACTTGTGGTCGTGGTGCTCGTCTGCTTTTTCCCGATCACGATCAGCCTCTATCAAGGGCTCAAAGGCGTGGATTCGGATCTGGTGCGCATGATGCGCGCCATGGGCGCGACGCGTCGCGATCTCTTGCGACACGTGAAACTGCCCGCCGCGCTGCCGTCCTTTTTTGCCGGTCTGCGCATTTCGTCGACGTATTGCGTCATGGCGGTCGTGCTTGCCGAATGGGCGGGCGGCAACGACGGGATCGGGATCTACATGCTTCGAACGAAACGATCGTTTCGATTCGACGCGATGTTCGCGTCGATCATCTGGATCGTGTTATTGAGTTTATTGTTCTACGCGGTAAGCGTGGCGTTGGAGTGGCTCGGAACCCCGTGGCTTCGCGCCGACAAGACGTCCCAAGCCGATGCGTAGACCATGTTTGGAAAGGACAGATTCATGCATTCATCCATCAGAACGTTATCCCGATTGACGGTCGTGCTTCTCGTCGTCGCGGTGCTTTTCGGGTGCACCGTCGGTTGTGCCCCCAAGTCGAAAGAAACCGTGGTCTGCGCACTCGACTGGACGCCGAACACGAATCACACGGGCATGTTCCTGGCGAAAGATCGCGGCTATTACGACGCGGAGGGCATCGACATTGAATTTCGCGAATCGGACATGAACTTCATCGAGATGGTCGCCAACGGAAGCGCGACGTTCGGCATCGCCGCCCAGGAACAGGTGATGCAGGCGCGCGCATCCGACGCGCACATGCCGATCGTCGCCATCGCGGCCATGATCCGACACAACACATCCGGGTTCGCCTCGCCCGCGGATCGCGGGATCCGTCGGCCGAAAGATTTTGAAGGCAAAACCTACAGCGGGTGGGGGACGGAGCTCGAATTGTCGATTCTTCGGACGTTGATGGAAAAGGACGGCGGCGACTACGACCGCGTTCGCATCGTCAATCAGTCCGCGAACAACTACATCGCGAGCATGGAGACGGAGGCCGATTTTGCGTGGATTTTTTACGGCTGGGACGGCATCCATTGCGAATACGAATCGTACCCGATCGACTTCATTTTGCTGCAGGACATCGTGCCGGACCTCGACTTTTATTCGCCGGTGTTGATTACGAACGAGGCCACGCTGGAGGACAACCCCGAGCTCGTGCGGCGCTTTCTGCGCGCGACGGCCAAGGGCTATCATGACGCCATCGCCGACGCGGAGGCCGGCGTGGACAGCTTGATGGCGGTCGTGCCGGAATACGATCGTGCGCTGTTGCTCAAGAGTCAAACGTATTTGAATCCGTTGTACATCGACGATGCCCCGTATTGGGGAGAAATGCGTCGTGACGTGTGGGAAGCGTTCGCCCGTTGGATGGACGCGAACGGTCTGTTGGATCATCCGATCGACATCGACGACTGTTTCACCAACGATTTTTTGACGAAATAAAAAGGTGAGCGGATGACTGCGGACGCACCGACGATTTTATCTTGCCACGGGATCGCGAAGCGCTTCGGCGCCTTCGAAGTCTTGGACGACTGTTCGATGACGCTCTCCCAAGGCGAAATCGTCTCCGTATTGGGACAAAGCGGCAGCGGGAAGACGACGTTGTTCAACATTTTGGCGGGACTCGACGCCCCCGATCGCGGCGAGGTGATGCGCGGCGCCCGCGTCGGTTACATGCTGCAGAAAGATCTGTTGCTGCCGTGGAAGCGCCTGATCGACAACATCGCGTTGCCGTTGGTGCTTGACGGTCGGTCGCGTGACGACGCGCGCCGTCATGCCGCAAAGCACCTCACGACGTTCGGTCTGGAGGGCTTGGAGCGCCGTTATCCGTCGCAGTTGTCGGGCGGGCAGCGCCAGCGCGCCGCGCTGCTTCGCACGTACCTTTACTCTCGGGAACTCATGCTGTTGGACGAGCCGTTTTCCGGGCTCGACGCTCTCACGCGCGAACAGCTTTATGACTGGCTCTTGGAGCATCGTTCCAAGCTGGGGCTCTCTATCCTTTTGATCACGCATGACATCGAAGAGGCGCTCCGTCTGTCGGATCGGATTTACGTGTTGTCGCAGGGGCATCCCGCGTCGCTCTGGCCGTCGCTCGCCGTCCCGCGTCCCGCGTCGTTGTCGGAGGACGAGGCGCTTTTGGCGACGGCGCGTCTTCGCCAAACCATTCGACGGCGTCTCTTTGCCGTGCGTCCCGAAACGGTCGACGTGTAGGCGCGCGCCCCCTCGCGCGCGCTCGTGTATACTTAGGGCGTCGCGTTCGGCGAACGAAGGCCGAACGCTCCGTGCGAAAGAGAGTAGCGAGTGATTCAATCAACCTTCATGCATATGCTGCACGTGTGCCTCGCGTCGGAGCCCGCATCCGACGTGTGGGCCCAAGAAAATTGGCTGTTGGCGGCCATCTTTTTCGGCGTGGCCGTCGTCACGTTTGTGTTCCGACGGTTCGTCGCGCGGGGATTGTTGTGCCTCGTTTTGACGCGCACGCGACGTCGTTCCAAGACGACGTACGCGGAGGTCCGCGACGTCTTGATGTCGCCGACCGGACTCTTGCTGCCGGGGCTGTTTTTCGTCTTGGCGCTCCGTTATGCCCAATTCATTCCTGAGGCCTGGCAGGACATCCTCGTCAAAATCGGCGAGACGCTCTTCACGGCGGCGGCCTTCTGGCTTTTGTACCGCCTGGCCATGGTCTTCGGCGTCTTGATCGTCGAACGTAAGACCTCGGCCGAAGGCGAGGCCGAGGCGAGTGCCGCGACGTTTTTGGTGAACATGCTGCGCTTCTTCATCGTGGTGATCGGCATCTTCGTTTTGCTGTCGCTCTGGGTGAAGAATGTGGCGGGCTTGATCACCGGGCTCGGCATCGGCGGCCTGGCTTTGTCCTTGGCCGCGCAGGACACCATCGGCAACTTCATCGGAAGTTTGGCCATCATGATGGATCACCCGTTCGTGGTCGGCGACTGGATTGTGACCTCCGACTTGGAGGGGACCGTCGAGAGCATCGGCCTGCGAACGAGCAAAGTGCGCACGTTCGACGGCGGACGCGTATCGGTGCCGAACAAGACGTTGGCGCAATCGGTTATCAAAAATGAGTCGCGTCGCGAGAAGCGCCGCATCGAACTGCGTCTGACCGTGCCGTGGGATATTCCCCGGGAGCGCTGCGAAGCGTTTTTGGAGGCCATGCGTGAGCGGATCGAGCGGCAGCCGGGCGTGATCGCGCCGCCCCTGGTGGTGTTGCGCGACCTCACGACGGACGGCATGGGCCTGTACGCCCGGATTTTTGTCGGTCCCGACTTTGACGATATGTTGCGTGTGCAGGATCGGCTCAATCGCGACATGATGGAGATCGCGCGCGAGCTCGATGTGTCCATCGCCGCCCCGCGCCGCATTGCGGTCGCCGAGGCCACGGATGCCGTGCGCGCGGCCGCACCGTCCCCGGAGACGCGGCCATGAATCGTCGTCCGTCGACATCGAAGCGACCGGCTCCCGCGCCGCGCCGAAAGCCGGCGCCGCGCAAGAGGAGGCGTCGAAAGAGCTTTTTGCGGCGCATTTTGCCGGCCGATCCGCGACGTCGGCGGTTTGTCCTGAGGTATGGGGCGACCGTCATCGTTTTGCTCATCTTGATCGTTGTTTTCGGCAGCCTTATTCGTGGTAAAATTCGATCGATGGTGGGCGGCAACGATCCGGGCGGATCGCCCGGATTTGACGTCAATCCGTATTTTACGATGGGCACGATGCCGATAACGCCGCCCGCCACGGCCACGACGCTTGCGGCGGAGACGACGACCATGACCATCGTGGCTCCCGTGAGTCCGCCGTCGAGTCAAACAACCGCGACGACCGCCACAACCACGACCGCGACTGCAACCACGCCCGCCGACACGACGCCCGGGGCGGCGACGACGTCGGAGACAACGCCCGTCGTCACGGAACCCTCGGGGACCGTCACGGCGATCACAACGCCCGCGGAGACACGGCCCGATTTGACCGCAAGCCATCCGACCGTGCCCGTGATCACGACGGCGCCGGCACCGACCGTCGAAGGCCCCGTTCGAACGGAACAATAACCGCGCTTTGCGCACCATGCAAACGACACCATAGGAGGATATGGCATCCATGAGCAAAACAGTGAAGACCCTGGTGATCATCTTGGTCATCGTCGCGATCATCGCGATCATCTTCGTGAGTTATCACAATCGTTTCGTCCGCGCCGACGAATCGATCAACGCCGCGTGGGCACAGGTTGAAACACAGTACCAACGCCGCGCCGATTTAATTCCGAACCTCGTCAATACCGTCAAGGGATACGCGCAGCATGAAGTCGAAGTACTGACCAACATTACGGCCATGCGTGCGCGGTACGACGCCGCGGACACGCCCGAGGAATACGAGGCGATCGACCGTGATTTCGAACGCGCGATCAACGTGGTCGTGGAGGCGTATCCCGATCTCAAAGCCAGCGAGCAATTCCTGAGTTTGCAGGCGGAATTGGCCGGCACCGAGAATCGCATCGCTGTCGCGCGCCGCGACTTCAACAATCAAGTCGGATCGTACAACCGCCTCGTGCGGACGTTCCCCGGCAAACTTTTCGCCAAAATGTACGGCTTTGAGACGCGCTCGATGTTCCAGGCACAGCCCGAATCCGAGGTGGCGCCGGACGTCAGCTTTTAAATGATCGGAGGGCGATGCATCGATGAAAGCACGCCGATGTAAAACGTTGGGAATGGCCGTCTTGGTGGCGGCGCTCGCGCTCATGCTCGTCGGCTTTCAAGTGCCGGCGAATCCGAACGTGAAATTTGCGTTCGACATGACCGACACGCTGTCGTCCGAGACGACGTCCATCATTCAGAACATTAACGATGAAATGACGCGCACCGTCGGCGCCCAAGTCGCGGTGCTCATGATTCCGACGCTGGGCGACGACTCGCTCGAGGATGCCGCGCTGGAGACGTTTCGTGCGTGGGGGATCGGAGACAAGACCAAAAACAACGGCGTTCTTTTGTTGATTGCGAAGGAGGATCGTGCGTTGCGCATCGAGGTCGGCTACGGGCTCGAAGGGGCCATCCCGGACTCCGTTGCCTCCGACATCATTCGCAACGTCATCGCGCCTTATTTTAAAAACGACGATTACGATCAAGGCGTCTTGGCCGGATTCAACGCCATCGTGACCCTGATCGCCAAAGAGTACGGCATCGACATCGAGTCCGAAGGCTTTGAGCCGCAAGATTACGCCGAAGACGAGATCAGCGACGGCTTGGCCGCCGCGATCGGCATCGTGACGTTTGCGGGGGCGGTCTACCTGATCTTTCGCGGGATCAAGAGCGGCGGCGGCGACGACACGTACTACGGCGGCGGTCACTACCGGTCGTCGGGCGGCGGTTCGTCGGGCGGCAGCAGCTTCGGCGGCGGTTCGTCGGGCGGCGGCGGCGCTTCGGGAGGCTGGTAACGCATGGCGGAATTTTCGGATTTGGTCGTTTTGACCATCGATGACCTCGAAGAGAATTTGGGGGCGGCCAAGTTCCGCGCCTTTGTCGAGGCCTCGGAAAAACGCTTCGTCGATCAGGTGGCGGCCGTGGCGGACCGCATCTTGGAGAACCGCTCCATTCGCGCGATTTTCGTTTCCGGACCGACGTCGTCCGGGAAGACGACGTCCTCGATGCTGATGTCGAAGCGTCTGACGGCGGCGGGACTTCATACGTTCCATCTGGAGCTCGACGATTACTATCGTCCGGAACGGCTTCGTTTCGATGCGGACGGGCGCCCCGACTTCGAGAGCGTCGACACGATCGACCTCGAATTGCTGGCCCGCGACTTGGAACGCCTGTTCAACCACGAGGAGGTGGTCTTGCCGACGTTTGACTTCAAAAATCGGGAGCGCCTGTACGAGCCCAACAAAACCATCCGCTTGGGTGACGACGACGTTTTGTTGATCGAAGGATTGCACGGATTGCACGACGTCGTCATGAACCGTTTGCCGCGCGAACAGCGGCTGAGTTACTTCATCATGCCGCACGCGCGCGTCCTGGGAGATCGACGCATGCTTTCGGGCAGCGACATCCGCATTCTGCGACGCATCAGCCGCGACGTGCAACATCGCGGCGCCATGGCCATCGACACGATCGATTATTGGCCGATGATTGACCGCGCCGAGCGCGATTTCATCCCACGTTATCTCGCGGCCGCCGATTATTACATCAATTCCGTTCTGCCATACGAATTCATGGTCGTGGGGCCGATGGCGCGCATCGAAATCGAGCGCTCGCTCGATCAATTCTTCAAGGGAACGCTGCCGCCGTCCTCCTATACGGTGAATAAGGACGGCCACTCCGATTTGAAGCGGGCCGTCAAAGAGGCCGTGCGTCTGTCGTGGGTCTGCGAACAGCTGCCTCGGGTGACGCCGTCGTTCGTGCCGGACAATTCGATTCTGCAGGAGTTCATTTAGCGGCGTCGACGGCGGGGTAACTGATGACACTACCGACCGCACCGCCATGTCTTATCATGGGTGTCAGTCACCGAGATCGTCCGCCGGACGGTGACGGTGATCGCAGAAGACTAATCCATACGATGATGATTCGTTGAAGGAGTTGGACATCATGACGAAGACATTTACACAAGATAATTTCAAAGAAATGGTCCTCCAAAGTGACCTTCCCGTACTCGTTGACTTTTGGGCCGTCTGGTGCGGACCGTGCAAAATGGTGGCACCCGTGATCGACGAACTCGCCGCTCAATACGAGGGCAAGGCCGTCGTCGGCAAAGTGAACGTGGACGAAGAGCGTGCGCTCGCGCAACAGTACCGCGTGTTCAGCATTCCGACGCTCTTCATTTTCAAAAACGGCCAAATCGTCGACCAGCTCGTCGGCGCGCGTCCGTACGAAGATATCGCGAAAGTACTCGATCAATACGTCGGTTAATGGACGTTCGTGATACGAAGAGCCCACGCGTCGCTCGGCGGGTGGGCTTTTTGTTACTCGGAAAAGAAGGAGAGAACAGATGGTTCGATTGGTAACGCGTGAGCAACAACGTTGGCTCGATCAAGCCTATTCGGAAGCGACGGGATTGCCGTCGATCGTCTTGATGGAACAGGCGGCCGCGGGGCTGTCGTGTCAACTCATCGAGCGGCTTACATGGAATGATCGCGACGACGCGACGGTCGATGTGGTGTACCTCGCGGGACCCGGCATGAACGGCGGCGACGCGTGGGCGTCGGCGCGGCAACTTTTGGCTCGGGGCCACCGTGTCCTCGTGTTCGATGCCTGTGCGCATCAACCCGCGGACGGAGATCGTGCGACGAACATGCATGCCTATTACGCAATGGGCGGCGAATCGGTCGATCAGACGGAGGCGTTGGTCGGTCAGGTGCCGAAAATCATCGTGGACGCGTTGTTCGGCACCGGATTCCGTCCGGATCGCGCGTTGCCCGATTGGGCGACCTCGGCGTTCATGTATCTGCGCCACTGGAAAGGCGACGCGATGATCGTGGCGTGCGACATCCCGAGCGGGGTGGACGCCAACACGGGGCAATCGATCGATCGAGCCGTCGAGGCCGATGTCACCGTGACGTTCGGTCGTCCGAAGATCGGGCTCGTCACGCATCCCGGCGCGCTCAAAGCCGGGCGCGTGGAAGTCGCGCCGATCGGCATGAGCGATGCGTTTGTCGAACGCGTTTTGGCAAAAGATGCACGCGGCGTCTTCACCGTCGACGAGACGACGTATCCCTTGCTGCTGCCGCGCCATGCGCGCGACGGCCATAAGGGGCAGTTCGGTCGCGCTCTCTTGATCGGCGGTGCGGAAGGCATGGCCGGAGCGCTGGTGCTCGCGGCGCGCGCGAGCGAACGGGTGGGGGTCGGCTACACCATGGTCCGCGCCCCGAAAGCGTCCTTGCCCGTGATCGCGTCGGCGATTCCGTCGGCCCTGATGTCCGCCGTACCGGAAACGGGGGATGCGACGAAGCATGATTTGCCGGCGCCCACGGCGGTGGCGGTCGGCATCGGTGCGGGCGACGCGCCGTGGGTCGTCAAAGCGCTCACGCGGCTGCTCGGTCAATCGACGCCCGTCATCATCGACGCCGACGGCTTGAATGCGTTGGCCAAGATGCCGAACGCCGAAAAACTTTTGAAAAAACGCGTCGACGCGGGCCATGCCCCGGCGGTGTTGACGCCGCATCCGGGCGAGTTCAAGCGCTTGGCGCCCGATTTGGAAGATCTCTTGGCCGCCGATCGCGTGGAAGCGGCCAAGGCGTTGGCCGATCGCATGCACGCCATCGTCGTGTTGAAAGGCATGGCGACCGTGGTCGCCGAGCCCGGCGGGGCGGTCACTCTGAATATGTCGGGCAACGTCGGCCTGGCCAAAGGCGGGTCGGGCGATGTGCTGACCGGCATGATCGTCGGGTTGGCCGCGCAGTCGGACGATCTCGCGGACGCCGTGCGTCGCGCCGTCTACCTGCACGGATACGCCGCCGACATCGCCGCCGCGCGGATGTTGTCGGAAGCGGTCGTCACGCCCGAGGATGTTTTGAATGCCGTCGGCGAAGCGAGTTTGCCGCAATAATTCAACCCTCGGAGAGGTCTTGATCGAAGGACGACGGCGCGCGGCGGGCGCGCCGTCGTTTGCATGTGGTGGAAACCGCCGCTGTGCTAAAATGATTTGATATGGTGAATATCGAAAATACGCCATGAAGGAGGCCCCCATGAACCTCAAAGCACCGAAAGGCACACGTGACATTTTACCGGACGAATCGGATCGACGGCGCGTCATCGAACGCACCTTTGCCGAGATTTGTCGACGTCACGGATACGGCCAAATTCACGTCCCGACCTTCGAGCACACGGAATTGTTCGTGCGCGGCGTCGGCGACGCGAGCGACATCGTGCGCAAAGAGATGTACACCTTTGACGACAAAGGCGGACGGAGCCTGACGCTTCGCCCCGAAGGTACGGCGGGGGTGGCACGCGCGTTTGTGGAGCAGGGGATGGCCTCATGGCCCGCTCCCGTGAAGCTCTGGTACAACATGAACATGTTCCGCTACGAGAAGATGCAAAAGGGACGGTATCGCGAGTTCTGGCAATACGGTTGCGAAGTCTTCGGCAGCGAAAGCCCGGAAGCGGACGCCGAACTGGTCGGTCTCCTCGACACGTTTTTCGGAGCCATCGGTCTGAAACGCATCAATTTGGAAATCAACAGCATCGGTTGTCCCGCATGTCGCGAGGCTTACCGCGACGCGCTTCGTGCCTACTATCGCCCGATGTTGGACGAGATGTGCGAGGACTGTCACGAGCGCTTCGAGCGCAACCCCTTGCGCATGCTGGACTGCAAAGAGACGCATTGCGCATCGTTGGCGAAGGATGCCCCGGCGCAACTCGATTACCTGTGCGACGCATGCCGTGAGCATTTCACGAAATTCAAATCGTATTTGGACGACATGGGCATCGCCTACGTCGTCAATCCCACCATGGTGCGCGGCCTCGACTATTACACGCGCACCGTGTTTGAATTCATATCGACGAATGTCGGCACGCAGGGCACGATCTGCGGCGGCGGCCGCTATGACGGCCTGATCGGCGAGATCGGGGGCACGGATGTGCCCGGCGTCGGTTTCGCGTTCGGCGTCGAACGGCTGTTGCTGGAGATGGATGCCCAGGGCGTCGGTCAACCGGCGGACGCCGCGCCCGACCTGTTCATCGCCTCGTTCCCGTCGACGGCGGGGGACGCGCTCGCGATGACGAAGGAGCTGGTGGAAGCCGGCTTGAAGGTGGAAACCGACATCATGGGCCGAAGCCTGCGCTCGCAGTTGAAGTCGGCCGATCGCATGCATGCAAGCTACGTGATGGTCTTGGGCGACACGGAAGTGTCCCGTCAGCAAGGGACGTTGCGCCGTCTTTCGGACGGCAGCGAATCGCTCGTCCCGTTGACGGCCGTCGGCGATCTTTTGAAGCGGCATCGCGCCCAAACGGCGGATGCGGGCGACGATCGGGCGTAACGCGACAAAAAGGGTAAAATGGGGAACGGCGGACGATCGTTTCCCGATCGAACCGAACCTGGAGAAAGTAGGAACATACCGATGAGTGAATCGATGGGTGATTGGCAGAGAAGTTGCCTGTGCGGTGACGTCACCGAATCCATGGTGGGCGACACCTTGACCTTGATGGGGTGGTGCCACAAACAGCGCGACCTCGGCGGTCTTTTATTCATGACGCTGCGCGACATCGCGGGCGAAGTTCAGGTCGTCGTCGACGACGATTCCCCGGATGATGTGCAGGCGAAGGCCGCCACGGTCCGGTCCGAATTCGTGGTCGCGGTGCGCGGCACGTTGCGCATGCGCAGCGCCGTCAATCCCGACATGAAGACGGGGACGGTGGAACTGCACGCAAGCGATTTACGCATTTTGTCGGAGGCCGAAACGCCGCCGTTCTATATCGAAGAGGACCTCGACGTCAACGAAGCGTTGCGCTTGAAGTATCGCTTCCTCGATTTGCGACGTCCCGACATGCAGCGCCGCTTACGGGCGCGGCACCGCATCACGCGAATCACGCGTGAGTTTTTCGATCGCGAAGGATTCATCGACGTGGAGACGCCGACGCTCATCAAGAGCACGCCGGAGGGGGCGCGCGATTACCTCGTGCCGTCCCGCGTGTTTCCCGGCAATTTCTTTGCGCTGCCGCAATCGCCCCAGCTCTACAAGCAATTGTTGATGTTGGCGGGGTACAACAAGTACATGCAAATTGCCCGCTGTTTCCGCGACGAAGATTTGCGCGCCGACCGTCAACCGGAATTCACGCAGATCGACATGGAGATGGCGTTTGTGAATGAAGACGATGTCATGGACGTCAACGAGCGCTTTTTACAGACGCTCATGCGTGAATTCAAGGGCATCGAGCTGACGCTGCCTTTGCGCCGCATCACGTGGCGCGAAGCCATGGCGCGGTTCGGTTCCGATAAGCCGGATCTGCGTTTCGGCATGGAGATCACGGACGTCTCCGATCTTGTCGAGGATGCGCCGTTCCGCGTGTTTTCGAGCGTGGTGGAGGCGGGCGGTGCCGTGGTCGCGATCGCGGTGCCCGACGGCGCCGACATGTCGCGCCGCGAGCTCGACGATCTGGCCGCCTGGGTGAAGCGCAACACGAAGGCGAAGGGATTGGCCTGGTTGTCGCTCAACGAGGACGGCGAAACGCGCGGTTCGATCGCGAAATTTTTCGACGCCGCGTGGGCGAAAACGGTGCTCGAACGCATCGGCGCCGATGCCCGAGCGCAATTGCTGTTCATTGCCGACGACGATCGGATCCGCGCGCTCGAATCGCTCGGTGCGCTGCGCATCGAAACGGCCAAGCGTCGCGACATGATCCCGGACGACGTCTTTGAATTTTGTTGGGTGACGGAATTCCCGCTGTTTGAGTGGTCGGAAGAAGACCGTCGGCTCGTCGCCAAACATCACCCCTTTACGTCGCCGATGGAAGAAGACATGCCCTTGCTCGACACGGCGCCGGAAGATGTCCGCGCCCGTGCCTACGACATCGTCTTGAACGGCACGGAACTCGGGGGCGGGAGCATCCGTATCCATCAACAAGACGTGCAAAAGCGCATGTTTCGGTTGCTCGGGTTGTCCGAAGAAACCGCGGAGCGTCGCTTCGGGTTTTTGTTGTCGGCGTTCCGCTACGGTGTGCCGCCGCACGGGGGGCTCGCGTACGGTCTGGACCGCATCGTCATGCTTTTGACCGGCGCCGACAGCATCCGCGAAGTCATCGCGTTCCCCAAAGTGCAAAACTCGTCGTCGTTGATGACGAATGCGCCGGACATCGTGTCCGATGAACAACTCGACGAGCTCGGATTGAAAGTCATTCGACGCGTGAGCAGCGTCGAAGAGGTCGACGACTGATGGACGAATCACCTCGAAACGGCCCCGACGGGGCGCGTCGCAATGTGGTGCGTGTGCCGAGGTTTGCGGACGCTTCGGAGCCCTCGCCGCCGATGAGGGGGGCGCCATGGGCGACGTCCGAGGATGAACGCCGAGACGGGACGGATCGCCGTCCGCCCGAAATGCCCCCGTGCTCGCGCCCGCCGCTCGGCGCGTCGAAACGTCGTTCGACGCGTGAAATGCGTGCGCGTCGGGTCGGCAACGTCGTGTTTACGCTCGTCATCTGTCTGCTGATCGCGATCCTCATCACGCAGTTCATCATTCAGCGCAACACGGTCATCGGCACCTCCATGCTGCCGACGCTGGAGAGCCACGACGAGGTGTTCGTCGAAAAGGTGTCGCTGGTGTTTAAGCTCCCGCTCAATCGCGGCGACATCGTAACGGCATCGACGAATTTGGAAGATCCGCGGCACGATTTGATCATCAAGCGGATCATCGGCATGCCGGGCGAGCACGTCGAGATTCGGCACGGACAAGTCTACGTCGACGGTCAACCGCTGGACGAGCCGTATCTTGCGGAGGGCACGTTGACGGCGATTCATCAGTTGCAATACGCGAGCGTGCGTTTGAACGACAACGAATATTTTTTGATGGGGGACAACCGCATGAACAGCCGCGACAGCCGCGACTTCGGCCCCATCCCGCGCGAACATCTTTCGGGCCGTCTGGTGTTCCGCTTTTATCCCTTTGATCGTTTCGGCAAGCCGTAACGGCATCGCGTAGAATGAAGGCGGACACGAGGTTCTCGGTCCGCGACGAACTCAAGCCATGCACCGTTGACAAGCACCCCGGAGAAGAGATAGAGATGACCCAACAATCCACCTCACGCGTACCCGTCGATCACATTCGCAATTTTTGCGTGATCGCGCACATCGATCACGGCAAATCGACCTTGGCCGACCGTCTCATTGAGCGGACCGGCACGCTCAGCGAGCGCACGATGCAGGAACAAGTGCTCGACAACATGGACATCGAACGCGAGCGCGGCATCACGATCAAAGCGCGCGCCGTGCGGATGGATTACGTCGCCGAGAACGGGGAGCGTTATGTCTATAACTTGATCGACACGCCGGGACATGTGGACTTCAATTACGAAGTGTCGCGGTCGCTTTCGGCATGCGACGGCGCTCTTTTGGTCGTCGACGCCTCGCAGGGCGTGGAGGCCCAGACGCTGGCCAACGCGTACCTTGCCATCGATGCCGATCTGGAAATTTTGCCTGTCATCAATAAGATCGATCTGCCGTCGGCGCGCCCCGAAGAGGTGCGTCACGAGATCGAAGAGGTCATCGGTCTCGACGCGTCGCATGCCCCGTTGATCTCGGCCAAAAACGGCATCAACATCGACGAAGTCCTCGAAGCGATCGCCGATTATTTGCCGCCGCCCGAAGGCGACGACACGAAGCCGCTGCGCGCCTTGATCTTTGACTCCATTTACGACGCGTATTTGGGCGTCATTGCGCACATCAACGTCCAAGAGGGCAAGCTTTCTTTGGGCGACGAAATTTTGACGATGCACTCGGGAAAGACCTTCACCGTCACGAACTTGGGCACGTTTTCGCCGACCGAGATGCAAGAGCGGCCGACGCTTTACGCCGGCGACGTCGGCTATGTGGCGGCCTCGATCAAGAACGTCCGCGACACGGCGCCCGGCGACACGATCACGTTGGCGGAGCATCCGGCCGACGCGCCGCTGCCGGGCTACCAGCCGGTGCGTCAAATGGTGTTCTGCGGCATGTACCCCGTGGACGGGGCCGATTATCCCGACCTGCGCGATGCCCTGGAGCGCTTGCAGCTGAACGATGCGGCGCTGTCGTTTGAACCGGAGACGTCGACGGCGTTGGGCTTCGGTTTCCGATGCGGATTTCTCGGACTGTTGCACTACGAAATCGTCCAGGAGCGCTTGGAGCGTGAATTCGACCTCGACCTCATTTCGACGGCGCCGTCGGTCGCGTACCGTCTGAACCTTGTGAACGGCGAACAAATGATGCTGGAGAATCCGACGAACATGCCGCCGATGGAAAGCATCGCATCGATCGAAGAGCCGGTCGTGGCGGCGGCCGTCATGACGCCGACCGATTTCATCGGCAACGTGATGGAGCTGTGCCACAACTACCGCGGCGTCTACGTCAACACGGAGTACGTCGATGAAAAACGCGTCTATCTGCATTACGACATGCCGTTGAATGAGATCATTTACGACTTTTTCGACGCCTTGAAATCGGTCTCGCGGGGATACGCGTCGCTCGATTACCAGCTCAAAGGGTGGCAGACTTCCGATCTCGTGAAGCTCGACATGATGATCAACGGCGAACAGGTGGACGCGCTGACGTTCATCCTGCACCGTGACGACGCCTACAAGCGCGGGCGCGCCATGGCCGAAAAATTGCGTGAGAACATTCCGCGCCAGCAGTTTGAAATTCCGATTCAGGCGAGCGTGGGAGGTCGCATCATCGCCCGCGAGACGGTGCGCGCGTACCGCAAGGACGTCACGGCCAAATGTTACGGCGGCGACATCTCGCGCAAGAAGAAACTGTTGGAAAAACAAAAAGAAGGCAAAAAACGCATGCGTCAAGTCGGCAGCGTCGAGGTGCCGCAGGAAGCATTCATGAGCGTTTTGAGACTGAGCGATTAGCGGTTTTGCGATATAGTGTTGGCATGAGCGGACATGGTGGAATTGGCAGACACGCCGGATTTAGGTTCCGGTGGGCAACCATGCAGGTTCGAGTCCTGTTGTCCGCACCATACGATGAACCTCTCTTGTCCGTCGGCAAGGGAGGTTTTTAACGATACGTTGTTCGGGGAGGTTTGCCTTGCTTCAGATTAAGCATGTGAGCAAAACATATGCGTCGGGTCCGTTCGTCCAAAAAGCCTTGGACGACGTGACGTTTAACCTGCGCGAAAGTGAATTCGTCGCGGTCTTGGGCCCCAGCGGTTCCGGGAAGACGACGCTCTTGAACATCATCGGCGGCCTCGACCGATACGATGACGGCGGCGACATGATCATCAACGGCGTGTCGACGAAAGATTACACGGATCGCGATTGGGATGCTTACCGCAACCACACGGTCGGGTTTGTCTTTCAAAGCTACAACTTGATCTCGCACCAGACGGTGCTCGCCAATGTCGAACTGGCTCTGACGATTTCGGGCATCCCGAAAGAGGCGCGACGCGAACGCGCCATGGAAGCGCTCGCGGAGGTCGGCTTGGAAGCGCACGCGCACAAGCGCCCGAACCAGCTGTCCGGCGGCCAAATGCAACGCGTCGCGATTGCCCGCGCTCTCGTGAACGACCCCGACATTCTCTTGGCGGACGAACCGACGGGCGCGCTTGACAGTGAGACGGGGCTGCAGGTGATGGAACTGCTGAAAACGGTGGCGAAGGATCGCCTGGTCGTTTTGGTGACGCACAACATCGCCTTGGCCGAACAGTACGCGACGCGGATCATTCATTTGAAAGATGGGCGGATCGTCAACGACACCGATCCGTTGGACGTCGGCGACATGCCGGTGACCGGGAACGATGCGCCGGGGCGCGCCTTCATGTCGTTTGCGACCTCGCTGGCGCTCAGCTTCAACAACTTGCGCACGAAACGCGCCCGAACCTTTTTGACGGCGTTGGCCGGTTCCATCGGCATCATCGGCATCGCCTTGATCCTCGCCCTTTCGACCGGCGTCAACATGTACATCTCGGACGTCCAACGCGATACCATGACGTCGTATCCGGTGACGATCGACGCCTACACCATCGATCTCTCGTCGCTCTTGTCCTCCGGGCATCGCGGCAACCCGCACAAAGAGATCGATCACGAGCGCGACGCGATGTATTCGAACAGCTCGGATCTCGAGTTCGTCGCGAACGCCTCCGTGAGTTTGACGGAAAACAATCTGACGGATTTCAAAGCGTACCTCGACGATCCCGAAAGCGAGATCCACGAGTACGTCGGGGCGGAGGGGATCGTCTATTCGTACGACACGAAATTCGATGTCTTGGCGTACGATCCCGAAGATCAGCTGGTCAAAGCGCGCGGCGTGTTCATCGACGATCAGCTGCCGGTCGACATGATGCAGGGCATCACGCGCCCCGACCGATTGACGGAAATTCTCGCCGGCCGCGACGGCGCGTCGGTCAGCGAAGCGGTGCGTGAAAATTACGACGTGCTGCACGGGCGCTGGCCGGAGGCGTACGACGAATTGGTGTTGGTGCTGGACCGAAACAACGAAATTCCGCTCATGACGTTGTACGAGTTCGGCTTTTTGCCGTTGTCCGAATATCGGGAGATCCGCGACGACATCTTTGCGGGCCATCCCGTCGCAAAGACGACGGATCGTTGGTCATACGACCAAGTCCTGGAGAAGCCGCTCTACCTTCTGCCGATGTGCGAACAGTTCGAGCGGGACGGCGATCGTTTCCGTTATATCGGCGATGACAGCAACCGTTTGGAAGAGGTCATGGATCGGGCATGGCCGCTCTCGATCGTCGGCATCGTTCGATTGAAGGACGACGCGGCATCCATCCCGATCAACGGGACGTTTGCGTACACGCGTGCGCTGACGGAGAAACTGATCGAGGTCACCGATCAAAGCGAGGTCGTCCGCGCGCAGCGCCGACAGCCCGACACGAGCGTGTTGACGAACATGACGTTTGCGCCGCAAGACGATGCGACGAAGGCGGCCAACGCGGCGATCTTTTTGCGTCAGTTGTCCATCGAACACAAGGCGGAGGTCATGCGCGCGATCGTGCTCGAGAACCCGAAGTCCACGCCGTTCGAGCTCGAGGCGCTGAAGACCTTGGACGATACGGCGCTCGCCCGACGACTCGATGGGATGTTGGAAAAAGAGACGTTGCCGGAGGAGGTGCTCGTCCGGTTCTACGACGAGCAGGGGATCGACGCGAGCACGTACGACGAGCACATGACGCTGTTCGGCGTGGTCAGCCTGAATGCGCCGAAGCGCATCAGCATCTACACCGATACGTTTGAAAACAAGAATGCCGTGTCGGACTGCATCGATCACTACAATGCTGAAGCCGATCGGGACGCCCAGATTAGTTACACGGATTACATCGGGTTGCTGCTCTCGTCGGTCACGCAAATCGTGAATGTGGTCACGTACGTTTTGATTGCGTTTGTCGCGCTTTCGCTCATCGTCTCCTCGATCATGATCGGCATCATCACGTACATCTCGGTGCTCGAACGCACGAAGGAGATCGGCATTCTCCGCGCCATCGGTGCGTCGAAGCGCAACATCGCGCAGGTCTTCAATGCCGAGACGTTCATCGTCGGCCTGCTGTCGGGGGCGATCGGCATCGTCATGTCTTACATTTTGATCGTTCCGTTGAATCATTTGATCCATCGACTGTCGAACACCTACGATGTCTATGCGTATTTGCCCGTGACGTATGCCTTGATTCTCGTGGCCCTCAGCGTGGTTTTGACGTTGCTTGCGGGCTGGCTGCCGTCGAAACAAGCGGCGCGAAAAGATCCGGTGGTGGCATTGCGCACCGAATAGGGAAAGCGTATGATGGGCGCACGTATTTCGAAGGCCTCGCTTGGCGAGGCGAGACGCGTGAAGGAGATCCCCCATGCCAACGGTCCGAGCTTTATCGAACATCCGTCGTGCGTTATGTTTTGTCATGGCGCTTTTGCTGTGCCTTTGGATCATGCCGTCTTATGCGGCGCGTGCCGAAGGCATCGCCGAGATCGATGCCGTCCATTTCCCGGATCCGGTGTTTCGCACCTACGTATCCGATCAATTTGACACCGACGGCGATGGCATTTTGAGTCTGTCGGAGGTGCAGGCCGCGACCATGATCGCCGTCCGCGGCATGGGCATCGGGAATTTGACGGGCATCGAATATTTCAATGACTGCGAATACCTCGATTGCGCCGAGAACAGCATCCCGAAACTGACGCTTCCCCATCATCCGGCGCTGACGTTTCTCGATTGTTCCGACAACGGGATGACGTCGCTCGAGATGCCGGCGTCGTCGAAGCTGGAAAGCCTCATCTGTTCCTCGAACGATTTGAAAGCGCTTCGACTCGACCGACATCCGGCGCTGACGGGGCTCAACTGTCGATACAACCCGTCGCTTGCCGCGCTGAAGCTTTCGGCCTGTCCCAAGCTGGAACATCTCGTCTGCGGCGGGACGGCGCTCACGAAACTCGACCTCTCCAAAAACAAGAAATTGCAGAGCCTCGACATGGAAGATTCCATCGTCCAAAGCCTCAACGTCTCGAACAACCCGGCCTTGGAAGTGATCATCGCCAACTTCGGTCACCTCACATCGCTCGATGTGAGCGGCTGTCCTCGCTTGGAAATCCTCGAATGCGGCGTCAACAACATCGCGACGCTGAAGGTTGTCGGGTGTTCGAAACTCACGCGGTTGCATTGTCAGCAAAACGCGTTGAACGCCTTGAATCTGACGAAGAACGCGCGGTTGGAAGAGCTGATGTGTTACGACAATCAGCTGCGCTACCTCGATCTCGGAGCGCAGACGAAGCTTCAGACGGTGTACTGCGGCAACAACCGTCTCGCGTACCTGAACCTTTCGCCCGCCGCGCCGATCAAGGACGTCAAATGTTTCGACAATGTCGCCACCGTCAAGGTCGGCACCGATCGCCTGATCGATTTAAAAGCGCTGCCGGGCGGCCAGTTCGATCTCTCGCGCATTTCGAATATTCAAGGGGGCGCGATCACGGGCGTCACGATGCTGAAGGTCGATCCCAACGTCAAAAAGGTGACGTACGACTACCACATCGAGCCGCTCCATCCGAAGCTTACCGAACGATTCACGTTGATGCCCAAAATCGAGGCCCAAGCCACGACCACCACGATGACCACGACGACCTCGACGACCACCACGACCACCACGACCAAGACGAAGACCACGAAAACAACCTCGACGTCGAATGCGACAACCGAGCCCTCGACGACCACGGAGGGTACGACGCCCGTCATCACCACCGAACCGCTCGCCCTCGTCACGACCCCGGTCGTGTCGACCTTGCCGAGCATGCCTCGGACGAGCATGGCGTGGATTGCGTCGGCTGCGAACAATGTCCCGCCCGCCTCGGAGGAGTCAAGTGCGCCGTCGCTGCAGACGATCCTCCTCATTGTGGGGATTGCTCTGGTGGTGCTGGTGGCCGCCATCGTGACGACGATCGTCGTCTTGAGTCAACGCAATCAACGACGGGGCAAATCGTAATACACCGATTTCTCGTATAATAAAGAGCAGTGTCGCATGCAACGTGCGACGTCGATCGTACCGAACGGAGGCTGATCATCATGGATACATCACAGGCATACACCCCCGAAGACATTCGAGATAACAAGGCGATGGCGATTTTGTCGTACATCGGGATCCTGGTGTTGGTCCCGTTATTGGCCGCGAAAGATTCGCCGTACGCTCGTTTCCATACGAATCAAGGGTTGGTGCTTTTCATCGGTGAAGCGATTTTGTCGATTATTTTGGGGATCGTTCAGGCCTTGGCGTTGCGCTCGTTGTTGATCTTTACCGTTCTGTCCGTCATCTTTTCGCTCTTGTGGATTCCGTTTGCGGTGTGGGCGATCATGGGCATCGTCCATGCGGCACAGGGCCAAGCGAAAGAACTGCCCTTGATCGGGCATATCCGCATTTTAAATTGATGGTTTCGATGACGGACCGTTGGGTCTCACGGATCCCATCCCGAGGGATCCGAGGAACGCGTAGCGCATGATTCGCCTGTTACGGCACATGCGCTTGCGAGATGTTCTGCTCACGCTCTTGAGCTTGGGCTTCACGTTGTTGCGCACGTATTTCGAGTTGCGGCTGCCGGATTTCATGTCGAACGTCACCACCTTGGTGCAAACGCCGGGAAGTCCCATGGATGATGTGCTTCGGGCCGGCGGCAACATGCTTCTGTGTGCCCTGGGCGCCTTCCTTTCGGCCGTCATGATTGCCGGCCTGTCGTCGCGCATCGCGGCCAACTTCAGCATGGGTTTGCGCGAAAAACAATTTGAACGCGTGAGTTCGTTTTCCATGGAAGAGATGAGTCGTTTTTCGACGGCGTCCCTGATCACGCGCTCCACGAACGACATCACGCAGATTCAGCACTACGTCGGCATGGGCATTCGCATGTTGTTCCGTGCGCCCATCACCGCCATTTGGGCGGTGACGAAAATCGCCCGAAAAGGGGAGGCCTGGTCGATTGCGACCGGGGTTGCCCTGGTGATCATGTTTGCGATGTTGGCCGTCGTCTTCGGGTTGGCGATGCCGCGTTTCAAGCGTGTTCCGAAATTGACGGATGCGATCAACCGCATCGCCCGTGAGAATTTGACCGGCATTCGCGTCGTCCGCGCGTACAACGCCGAGTGGTATCAAGAGGGCAAATTCGAAGACGCCAACAAAGCGTTGACGAAAAACAACCTTTTGGCGCATCGCATCATGCGCATTCAAGGTCCGAGCATGGGGCTCATCATGAACGGCCTGTCCGTGTCGATTTACGCCATCGGCGCCGTCCTGATCATGCGCTCCGCGGTCCCGGATCGCCTGCCGATTTTCTCCGACATGATCGTGTTCATGCGTTATGCCGTCCACGTGGTCATGTCCTTTATGGTCTTGACCATGTTCTTCGTGATGGCGCCCCGCGCCGCCATCTCGGCCAACCGCATCAACGAGGTGTTGGACACGGAGCCGTCCATTCGCGACGGGGAGGAAGCGCCGGAGCATCTCATGGGCGCCATCGAGTTTCGAAACGTCAGCTTCCGATATCCCGACGCCAACGAATGCGTGCTGAAAGACATTTCCTTCCGCATCGCGCCCGGCGAGACCGTGGCCTTCATCGGGGCGACGGGCAGCGGGAAGAGCACGCTCCTGAACCTGGTGCCGCGCTTTTACGATCCCACGGAAGGGCAGGTCCTCATTGACGGTAAGGACGTCCGATCGTATACACTTCATTCCCTTCGAGATGCAATGGGCTACGTGCCGCAGACGGCCTTCTTGTTCTCCGGGACGATCGCCGACAACATCGATTACGGCGACCGCACGACGGATGTCACGCTCCATCATGCGGCGTCGAACGCCGAGATTGCCTCGTACATCGAAAATTTACCGGAAGGCTACGACGCGCCGGTGGCGCGCGGCGGAACCAATTACTCCGGCGGTCAGAAGCAGCGCATTTCGATTGCGCGCGCGATCCATCGCGCCCCGTCGATTTATCTGTTCGACGATTCCTTTTCCGCCCTGGACTATGCGACGGAGCGCCGCGTGCGCCGTTCGCTGGAACGCGAGACCGCCGAGGCGACGACCTTGATCGTGGCGCAACGCATCGGAACGGTGCGCGACGCCGACCGCATCATTGTCTTGGATGAAGGGCGCGTCGTCGGCAACGGCCGCCACGACGAGCTTTTGAAAACGTGTTCGGTCTACCGTGAGATCGCGCTGTCCCAATTGTCGTTGGAGGAGCTGGACTGATGAGTCGCAAGGATTACAACGTCGGGGACAATCAGGACCTTCAGCGAAAACCGCGCATCGGAGGCGGGGGACGCGCGCTCTCGAATCCGGGCGAGAAACCGAAATCCTTCCGCAAGTCGTGGGGCCGGTTGCTTCGATTTGCCGCACCGCACAAGTGGCAGATCATCGTGGCGCTTTTGTGCGGGCTCGTCATCGCGGCGGCGCTCTTGATCGCGCCGCGCCTTTTGAGTCGACTCGTCGGCATCATCGAAGTGGGGCTCACGGGCGCGATGGACGTCGTGGCCATGCGTCGGATGATCATCACCTTGGCCGCCGTCTACGTCATCAACGCCCTGACGCGCTACACGCAATCGTTTTTGATGGTGGGCGTGACGCAGCAATTGGCGTATCGCCTCCGCCATGATGTTTCCCGCAAGATCAACAGCGTGCCGTTGAACTTTTTCAACCGCGCCTCGTTCGGCGACATTCTGAGTCGCGTCACGAACGACGTCGACGGCGTGAGCGAAGCCCTGAACCAAGGCGTCGCGACGCTCTTGGAAGATGTGACGATCTTTGTGGGATCGATGATCATGATGCTCATCACGAACGTCTGGATGGCGTTGACCGCCGTCGCGACGACGGCCTTGGGATTCCTCTTGATGACGCTCATCATCAAAGTGTCGCGGCGCTATTTCGTCGCCCAGCAGCGCGATCTGGGGCGTATGAACGGCCACGTCGAAGAGGTGTACGCCGGCCACAACGTCATCAAGGCGTACAACAACGAAGACGACGTGCGCGAGACCTTCGATGAGATCAATCGGGCGTTGCAGACGAGTGCGTTCAAATCGCAGACGCTGTCGACCATGATGATGCCGCTGATGAACTTCGTGGGCAACATCAGTTATGTGGCCGTCAGCATCCTCGGGGCCGTGCTGGCGATGCGCGGCAAGATTCCGTTTGCCGTGATCGTCGCGTTCATGATGTACATTCGCTTGTTCTCCCAGCCGTTGCAGAGTTTCGCGCAGATCGGCACGCGCCTCCAATCGGCGGCGGCCGCGGCCGAGCGCATCTTTGAATTCCTCGATGAACCCGACTTGGAAGACGAATCTCACAAGACGGCGTACCTTGCGCCCGAAGACGTCGTCGGGGCCCTTGAATTCGACCACGTGCGCTTCCGTTACGAAGGGATGGAGGACGACGTGATCCGCGATTTCACGGCGACGGTGGCGCCCGGCATGAAAGTCGCGATCGTGGGGCCGACCGGCGCCGGCAAGACCACCATGATCAATTTGTTGATGCGCTTTTACGAAATCGACGACGGCGCCATCCGCCTCGACGGCTGCGACATCCGCAACTTGACGCGTTCCAATGTCCGCGATCTCTTCTGCATGGTGCTGCAAGACACGTGGCTTTTCGAAGGCACTCTGCGCGACAACATCACGTACGGGCGCCCCGATGTCTCGGATGAGGAACTCGTGCGCGTGTGCAAGCTCGTGGGGGTCCATCATTTCATCGAGACCTTGCCCGAAGGGTACGATACCGTCGTCAGCGATGAGATCTCCATCTCGGAAGGGCAGAAGCAGCAGCTGACGATTGCGCGGGCGATGATCGAAAACGCGCCGATGCTGATCCTCGACGAAGCGACCAGTTCGATCGATACGCGCACCGAGGCGTTGATCCAGCACGCGATGGATCAATTGATGGAGAACAGGACTTCGATCGTCATCGCTCATCGGCTGTCGACGATTCGCGATGCCGATTTGATTTTAGTCATGGGCGACGGCACGATCATCGAGCGCGGCAACCATCACGACCTCATCGAACTCGACGGCTTCTATGCCAACATGTATAAGAGCCAGTTCGATGCATGACGTGCTGCATATATTTGCAGGCATTCTCTTTAAAAGTGTTAAAAGTGAATATATTATGAACATGACGGCCGTGTTTTATGCATCAAATGTACCTTTACATGCGTCTATTTATGGTCATTTCGCCTGAAAATATAGCTGAATAAACGGTAATTTGTGCGCATTATGCACGAATTGCATGTTTTAATTGCTGGGCTCATACGATTGACAACCCCGGGTCGTTCATTTATTGTTTATAAAAGCGATGGGCGTCTTTTGAAGGCTTTCTGACCGCGATCGGATCCACATGCGATCGCGTCCGAACAGCGGAAGAGACGTAATGAAGGACGAGAAACACGTGACCGCGGTGCCGCGCGGTTTTATGTATTCTTTTTCAAATATGCATGACTTTTATGCATATTGTCGATCTTCATTCGATGACGACCTGTCAGTCAGGAGGTGATGAGGGGTTATGTGGCGCTATATCATAAAGCGTCTTTTGCTCGCCATCGTAACGGTGTTTGTGGTGATCGCGATCACCTTTTTCGCGATGCACGCCATTCAAGGCGGTCCGTTCGATAACGAGAAAGCTTCCGACCCGGCGGTCATTCAAGCGCTCACCGAGCGGTACGATTTGGACAAGCCGCTCGGCGAACAATTCTTTATCTATCTCGGTCGGCTGTTCGAAGGAGATCTCGGCATCTCCATGCGCAACGGTCGCGAGATTTCGCAAACGATCAGCAATTCATTTTCGGTGTCGGCCAAAGTCGGCGGATATTCGATTTTGGTGTCGCTGTTCTTCGGTCTTTTGCTCGGCATGATCGCCGCGTTGCGCCGAAACAAAGCGTCCGACCGGATCATCATCTTCTTTACGACGTTGTTCCAGTCTGTGCCGAGCTTTGTCATGGCCACGTTGTTGTTGTTGATTTTTGCGCAACAACTGGGCTGGTTCCCGGTGTACCGGGCCGACAATCCGAGTTACTTTCTGCCGGTCTTGTCGTTGTCGCTGTATCCGATCGCGTACATCACGCGCCTGACGAAATCG
The DNA here is from genome assembly GCA_050945495.1 of Saccharofermentanales bacterium. GTDB lineage: Bacteria > Bacillota > Clostridia > Saccharofermentanales > DTU023 > UBA4923. Next base: position 16,633 of record JBMNTA010000006.1, on the reverse strand, counting down.
AGCATGCTCGACGTCTTGGCCGATGACTACATTCGGACGGCACGCGCCAAGGGCGTGGCGCCGACCCGGGTCGTCTACAAGCATGCGCTCAGAAACGCCGTGCTGCCGGTGGTGACGTACTTGGGTCCGATGGTCGCGTACACGCTCACGGGAAGCATGGTGGTCGAAACGGTCTTCACCTTGCCGGGACTTGGCAAAGAGTTCGTGCAATCGGTGATGAACCGCGACTACACCATGATCATGGGCACCACCATTTTCTTGGCGACCCTCATGGTCTTTATGACTCTATTGAGTGACATCGTCTACAAAATGGTGGACCCGAGAATCACGTTTGACTAGGAGGAGGCGTCGTATGAAACAACCTCGCGATCCCAACGCGCCGTTTGTGAAGAACAGCTTGTCGATGCAAGTTGACCTGTCGAAATTTACGCTCGTCTCCGACGATGAGAAACAAAGTTTCGACGTCATGCGTCCCCCCAGCAGTTTCTGGAAAGACGGTTGGAAAAACTTTAAGAAAAACAAACTGGCGATCGGCAGCTTGATCGTTTTGATCCTCATCGTGTTGTTGATCATCATCATGCCGCACTTCGTCCCGTACAAATACGGCGAACCCATTCGCATTCAGGGAAAGCGCGATCAGACGGTCGCCAACCTGCATCCCTTCGAATGGTCCGAAAAAGAACAGGAATGCATCGATCAGGGCAACAAATTGTTCCCCCACATCATGGGCACCGATCAATTGGGGCGCGACTATTTCATTCGCGTGCTGATCGGCACACGGATCTCCCTGATCGTCGGATTCTTTGCCAGTTTGATCGTGCTGGTCATCGGATTGATCTACGGTTCGATCTCCGGCTTTTTGGGCGGCAAGGTCGACCTTGTCATGATGCGGATCGTCGACGTCATCTATTCGTTGCCTGATACGCTCATCATCATCTTGCTCGCCTTTGTGTTGAAAGAGACGATCGGCAAACAGATTCAAGGCACGGTGTTCGCCAAACTCGGCACCGGCATGATCAGCATGTTCATTGTCTTCGGTCTGTTGTACTGGGTCAGCATGGCGCGCTTGATTCGCGGCCAGATCCTGTCGATCAAAGAAAACGAATACGTGCTCGCGGCCAACGCGATGGGGGCTTCGACGGGGCGGATCATTCGCAAGCATATCTTGCCGAATTGCATCAGCGTCATCATCATTTCGACGGCGCTGCAGATCCCGTCGGCGATCTTCACGGAGAGCTTTCTGAGCTTCCTCGGGCTGGGCGTCGCCATGCCGATGCCGAGCTTGGGCTCGCTCGCGAGTGACGCGCGCGAGGGCTTGCAATCGTATCCGTTCAAGTTGATTTTCCCGGCCATCATGATCTCCTTGATCGTGTTGACCTTGAACTTGATCGGCGACGGCTTGCGCGACGCGTTCGACCCGAAGTTGAGGAAATAGCGATGGCAGAAAAAATATTGGAAGTTAAAAACTTGCGGACATCGTTTTTCACCGACGCCGGGGAGGTCAAAGCCCTGAACGGGATCAGTTTCGATCTCGAAGCGGGGAAAGTACTCGGCATCGTCGGCGAGTCGGGAAGCGGCAAGAGCGTGACGGCCTATTCGATCATGCAGATCTTGGCGTGGCCGGGACGCGTCATCGGCGGCGAAGTGTTTTTCAAAGGGCAGAATTTGCTGGATCTGTCCCAAAAAGAGATGCGCAAGATTCGCGGTGAGCGAATCAGCATCATATTCCAAGACCCGATGACGTCGTTGAACCCCGTGTTCACGATCGGCAACCAAATCGATGAAGCGATCCGGTTGCACACCGATCGACAGGGCAAAGCGATTCGCGATCGGTCGATTGAGCTGATCCATTTGGTCGGCATCAACGACCCCGAGCGTCGCGTCAAACAATATCCGCACGAATTGTCCGGCGGCATGCGCCAGCGCGTCATGATCGCCATGGCCTTGGCGTGCGAGCCCGACATCTTGATCGCGGACGAGCCGACCACGGCGTTGGACGTCACGATCCAAGCGCAAATCTTGGAATTGATCGGCGATTTGCAAGCGCAGCTCGGCATGGCCGTCATCATGATCACCCACGACCTGGGCGTCATCGCCGACATGTGCGACGAGATCGTCGTCATGTACGCGGGCTCCATTTGCGAGCGCGGGACGGCCGACGATATTTTCTACGATCCGCGGCACGAATACACGCGCAACCTGTTGCGCTCGATCCCGAAGTCCTACAAGTCGGACGAGCGCCTGGTGCCGATTTCCGGCAGTCCGATCGACCTTTTGAATTTGCCGCCGGGGTGTGCGTTTGCCCCTCGGTGCCAACAGTGCATGCAGATCTGCCTGGAAGCGCGTCCGGAAGAATTGCAAGTCGGGGAGCGCCATCACGCCGCCTGTTGGGTGAATGTGCGTGAACGCGTCATGGCGGACGTCGCCGCCGACGCCGATGCACCGAAAGGAGGGGATTTGTCATGACCGATGTCGTCGAAGAACAACGCACGACGGGGGCTTCGCCCTTTGACAAGGTGGACGGGGTGCCGTACACGCCCGATCCGAAAAACATCCTCGAGGTGCATCACTTAAGCAAACATTTCCCGATCAAGACCGGGTTCTTCAAGACGCTGCCCTTGAAGGCGGTGGACGACGTCTCGTTTTTCATCCGTTACAAGGAGACGTTGGGGCTCGTCGGAGAATCGGGTTGCGGCAAGACGACGGTGGGACGCACCTTGATGTGGTTGTACCCGCCGACGGCCGGCGAGGTGTATTTTGACGGCGAACGGATCACGAAACAAAACATTCGCGGTCTGCGCCGCAACATGCAGATGGTGTTTCAGGATCCGTATTCTTCATTGAATCCGCGGATGACGGTCTCCGACATCATCGGCGAGGCGCTGGACATTCACAAAGTTTACAAGACGAAAAAGGAACGTCGGGATCGCGTCGAGCACTTGATGGACCTCGTCGGATTGAATCAGGAGCACGCCACGCGCTATGCGCACGAGTTCTCCGGCGGTCAGCGCCAGCGCATCGGGATTGCCCGGGCGCTCGCGATCAATCCGAAGTTCATCGTCTGCGACGAATCCGTGTCGGCCCTGGACGTCTCGATCCAAGCCCAGATCCTCAACATGTTCAAGGATCTGCAAGAGGAATTTGATTTAAGTTACCTGTTCATTGCCCACGACATTTTGGTCGTGACGTACATGAGCGACCGCATCGCGGTCATGTACCTCGGCAAAATCGTTGAACTTGCGAAAACCGATGAGATCAACGCCCATCCGATGCACCCCTATACGCAATCGCTCTTCTCGGCCGTCCCGATCCCGGATCCGAAGACGGCGCGGGAGAGCCAACGCATTGTGCTTGAAGGCGATGTTCCGAGCCCGCTGCACGTGCCGAGCGGCTGCGCGTTCCGTACGCGTTGTCCGTACGCCACGGAGCAGTGCGCGCTCGAGACGCCGCCCTTTGAGGACCGGGGCGACGAACACTTCGTCGCTTGCTGGAATCGATAGATCACGAGAACGCGCCCGACGGCGCGGGACAGACGAACCAAGGACACAAGATCGCTCGCGCGATCTTAGGTCGGAAGGCAACGCGCCTTCCGCATAGTTAAGCCTCGGAAGGCCCCGAGGCACCAAGGAGGAAAGCATGAAAAAAGCACTGGCCATTTTATTGATGCTCGTGATGGTCATCACTTTGGTCGCGTGCGGTCCGAAAGAAGGCACCGACACACCGGACACACCGGAAGGCCCGAAGACGGGTGGCGAAACCGGTGGCGTCGAGCCCTTTGACTGGACGCATTATGACGAATTGATTCAGACCATCAAAACGACGCAGGACATGGAGCTTCGTCGCAAGTCCATGCACGAAGCGGAAGACATGTTGATGGAGACGGGCGCGATCTGCCCCATCTACTTCTACAACGATGAGTACATGTCGAAGCCGGATTTGAAGGATTTCTACTGCACGCTGTACGGCTACAAATACTTCGAGAAGGCGTCGTACGGGGATAAAGACACCGTCCGCCTGAACATCTCGAGCGAGCCGCAGTACGTTGACCCGGCGTTGAACACGGCCGTGGACGGCGCCGTCATGGCGGTTAACTCGTTCTCCGGGCTGTTCACGTACAACGACAAGCTGGAAATCGTTCCCGATTGCGTGGAGACGTACGAGGTCTCGGACGACGGTTTGACCTACACGTTCAACATGCGTGAAGGCCTCAAGTGGTCCGACGGCTCGCCGCTCGACGCGACCGACTTCGAATATTCGCTGAAACGTGCGGCCGACCCCGCCACGGGCTGTGACTACCGTTACATGCTCGACTGCATTGAGGGCTGGCCGGAAGATGCCGACGGGGACATCGACAAATTAGAGGTCAAGGCGTCCGAAGACGGTAAGGTTTTGACGATCAAGTTGAAATCGGTCACGGCGTACTTCCTCGACCTCTGCTGCTTCCCGACGTACTTCCCCGTGCAAAAAGAAGCGGTGGAGAGCGCGCCCGGCTACAAAGATGCCAACGGCAAAATCGTGAAACCCGCCGCCTGGACCGAGAACGGCAACTACGTCTCGAACGGTCCGTTCAAGAACACCGGCTGGGTCCACAACCAGACGATCACGTTTGAAAAGAACGAACACTTCCATCGTGCGGACGACGTGAAACTCCAAAAACTCGAGTTTATGCTGTCGGACGATGACACGGCGATCTACGCCGCGTACCAGGCGGGCGACCTCGACTTCATCGACTCCGTCCCCGCGGACGAAGTGTCGACTCTGCTCGAAAACCCCGAGTTCCACGTCATCGACCAGCTCGGCACGTACTTTGTGTGCTTCAACGTCAAGTCCGACATGTTTGCGGGCAAGACCGTCGAAGAAGCCAACAAGATGCGCCGCGCCTTGACGGTCGCGATCGACCGCCAGTACATCGTCGACACGGTGGGACAGACCGGTCAGAAGCTGGCCAACACGTTCATTCCGCCCGGCATGTACGACGGCCTCGGCCAAGAGTTCAAACAGAACACAGGCGAATACAAATATCCGAACGAAGCGGCGGTCGGCTACTTCGACACGCAGCAAGACTTGGATCTCGCGCGTCAACTGTTGACCGAAGCGGGATTTAAGTTTGGCGACGACGGCAAACTCAGCGATGAGACGCCGCTGCACGTGAACTACATCACGAACAAATCGTCCGGCCATGAGAAGATCGCCTCGATCATTTACGACGATTTCAATGAACTCGGCGTGACGATGACCATCAGCTTGATGGACTGGGATACGACGCTGGCCGAACGTAAAGCCGGTCACTACGACGTCGCCCGCCACGGCTGGGTGGCAGACTTCAACGACCCGATCAACATGCTTGAAATGTGGACGACCGATTCGGGCAACAACGACGCCCAATTCGGACGCTTCGATTAACGGTACGCTCGGTTGAACGCCCGACGGGCGTTCAATCGCACCGCATGCATGACGGCCTGACCGCCTTGTCACATGGGCGGTCAGGCTCTATTGTTTTTAAATACTTCCCATTTGTTTGCATTTGTGTAAAACTTTGTTAGTATCTATTAGGTGTGAGGGCGAAGAGTCCGTCTCTTCGCGTGTATGAAAACCTATTAAGAGGCATCACAACCAAGACATTGAAGGAGATATTGAAGATGAGTCCTGTCATCCTAACCATCATCATGGCCTTCGGGGTCATTTTGGCCCTCGGATATGCGGCCATCAACTTCTATGCCGTCAAGCGGATGGACGAAGGCACGGAGCGTATGCAAGAGATCGCCGCCGCCATCCGTCTCGGTGCGTCGACGTTCCTGAACTATGAGTTCCGGATCGTCGCCATCATCTCCGCCATTCTCGCCGTTATTTTGGGCGTGATGATCGCGTGGCAAATGGCCGTCGCGTTCATCATCGGCGCCATCATGAGCGGCTTGGCGGGCCTGGTCGGCATGAAAATCGCAACGTATTCCAACACACGTGTCACGAACCGTGCGCGCGAGACGCGTGACCTCGGCGAGACACTCAAAGTCGCCTATCGCGGCGGATCCGTCATGGGCCTCTGCGTCGGCGGTTTTGCCATGTTGGGCATCATCATCGTCTACTTGATTTTCGGACTCGGCATGGGTCAGCTCGAGGGCATCGTGCAAGGCGTGGAGACGACGAACTGGTGGGGACTGCCCACGACGTTCACGCTGACGCTTTCGGGCTATGCGCTCGGTTGCTCCATCATCGCGATGTTCAACCGTGTCGGCGGCGGCATCTACACGAAAGCCGCGGACATGGGCGCCGACCTCGTCGGTAAAACCGAAGTCGACATCCCCGAAGACGACCCGCGCAACCCCGCGACGATCGCGGACAACGTGGGCGACAACGTCGGTGACGTCGCCGGCTTGGGCTCCGACTTGCTCGAATCGTACGTCGGTGCCATCATGTCGGCCGTGATCCTCGCGTGCGAAGTGTTCCGCGATACGAACATTCACGTCAGTGAGGCCATGGTGCGCGGCATGATCAACTTCCCGCTGATCTTTGCGGCGGGCGGTCTCGTCGCGTGCGTCGTCGGGATCATGTCCCTTTTGCTCAAGAAAAAGCTTTCGGAAAATCCGCACCACGAACTGAACCTTTCGACATGGATTTCCGCCGGCTTGACCATTGCCTTCGGCATTCTGATGTCGTGGTTGATCTTCGGCAAGATGGATCCCGCGGAAATGAAGAGCGCGGAGTTTGCCATCGGTTGGGGTTCGCCCTTGGTGGCGGCCGCCATGGGCGTCATCGCCGGCATCGTGGTCGGCATGTTCGCCGAGTACTACACGAGCTATTCCTATAAGCCCACGCGCCTGATCGCGGAATCGACGCAGGAAGGCGTCGCCGTCGTCATCACGGAGGGCATGTCAGTCGGCATGAAGTCGACGATGTACCCGTGCGTGACGCTCGGCATCGCGATCCTCTTGGCGTATAAGATGGCCGGTATGTACGGCGTCGCGATGGCGGCGACCGGCATGCTGTCCTTCGTCACGGCGACCGTTTCGGTCGACACGTACGGCCCGATTTCCGACAACGCCGGCGGCATCGCCGAGATGAGCTTCCTTGACGAAGAAGTTCGCCAGATCACCGACACGCTCGACGCGGTCGGCAACACGACGGCGGCCATCGGCAAAGGCTTTGCCATCGGTTCGGCGGCCTTGGCGACGTTGTCCATGATGACGTCGTACCTGTACTCGTTCACGCCGGCCGAAGACGTGATTTCGTTGAATGCCATCGAGCCCTTGACGCTGGTCGGCATCATCGTCGGCGGCGCGCTGCCGTTCATGTTCTCCGGCATGTTGATTGACTCGGTGACGAAGACGGCCCGTCTGATGGTCGTCGAAGTCCGCCGTCAGTTCCGTGAGATCAAAGGCCTCTTGAAGGGCGAAGTCCTGCCGGACTACGAGACCTGCATCTCGATCGCTTCGAAAGGCGCGCTGAAAGAAATGCGCATGCCCGCGCTCTTTGCGGTGCTGTTCCCCGTCATCACGGGCTTCCTCTTGGGCCCCTTGTTCGTCGCCGGCCTCCTGATCGGCTCGACGATTTCGGCCATCATGCTCGCGATTTACACCGGCAACGCCGGCGGTGCGTGGGACAATGCGAAGAAGTACATCGAAGTCGGCGGCATTCCCGGCTTGAGCCGCGAATCGGTCGAACACAAAGCGGCCATCGTCGGCGACACGGTCGGCGACCCGTTGAAAGACACGGTCGGCCCGTCGCTCGATATTTTGATCAAGATCATGTCGGTCGTCTCGCTCGTCATGGGCGTGGTCTTCAGCCGCTACAACCTGTTGGCGTGGATCCGAGGCCTGATCGGCTGATCGATCGACGCATCCGTCAACTTGCAAGCGAGTTCGCCTTCGGGCGGACTCGCTTTTCTTGTAGGCTTTCCGGTGCCGATCGCGGGGCTTGACAAACGGCGAACGGGCATCGACCATACGTATATGGGACAGGAACAACGTTTATTTACGGGCATTGAACTTCCGCGCGCGTGGCTCGACGCGGCGTCCGCCATGCGGCGCGCCTTGCTTTGGCACGACGTCGACGCGCGATTCACGCCGCCGGATCGTCTGCACATGACCGTGCATTTCATCGGTGAGACACGGGAAGGTCGGGCGATCGAGAACGCCATGGCGACCTTGACCTCGTGTGCGCCGTTTGAGCTCGCCGTGAAGGGCGCCGGGCGCTTTCAGCGGCGTCGCGGCGGAGATCTGATCGTCTGGCACGTGCAAGGCGACGACGCGCTTTCTGCCTATCACCGGCGCGAACGGGAGGCCTTGGCATCCGTGGGGCTGTCGTTCGATCGGCGTCCGTACACCCCGCACATCACCATCGCTCGGAATGCCCGCGGGTCGTTTCTCGGATCGGGCGGATTGCCCGGGACGCTGACCGTGCCGCCCCCGTTTCGGGTCGATGTCGTGACCTTGTTTTGGTCGCACAGAGTCGACGGTCGGCTCGTGTACACGCCGCTTCGTCGCATCCGATTGAACGGGTGATGTGGGATCGCACGTGCACATATGAAAAACGCCGCGGGATCGCGGCGCTTTTTCATGGGAATGCTCACACCGTCAACGGGTGCGCAATTTTAAATGAATGGTGATCGTCGTGCCGATGCCGACGTCGCTTGTGACGTGGACGCGGCCGTCGTAGAGGAGGGCGATGTGTTTCACGATCGCCAAGCCGAGCCCGGTTCCGCGCGGCGCTTTCGCACGGCTGCGATCGACGCGATAGAAGCGTTCGAAGATGCGGTTTTGATCCGCGGCGGGGATGCCCTCGCCGTTGTCGCGGACGGCGATCGTCAGCTCGGTGCCGTGTTCGTCGGTGACGGTGGACCAGCTAAACTCGACGAAGCCGCCGGGGCGGTTGTACTTGATGCCGTTGTCCACCAAATTGAGCAGCAGTTGCTTAATGCGGTCGCGGTCGGCGCATACGATCAGCGGTTCGGTCGGATGGCGCAGTTCGATGTCGCGTTCATCCGCCAAGGGCCGCAGGCCGCTTGCGACTTCCGACGCGAGTTCGGCGAGGTCGAACGGTTGATCGTGACCGCCGCCGTCGCTTTGCTCGAGGTTCGAGAGGACCAAGAGATCGGAGACGAGGCGTTCGAGGCGCGCGCTCTCGATGTCCATCAGTTGCAGGAATCGCTGCGCCTGATCCTGTTCCCGAACTTTGCCGCTGCGAAGCGTATCGATCATGCCGCGAATGGAGGTCAGCGGTGTGCGCAATTCGTGCGTGACGTTGGCGACAAATTCCGATCGCAGCTGGGCGGCCTGTTCTTCCGCCGTGCGGTCGTGGAAGAGAATGGCGAGCCGATCGCCGTGCAGGGGCGACATCGTCAGGCGAAAACTCTTCAAGCCGTCGTTCGTCTCCAGCGTTTTCATCATCGAGGATTCCGTCGTTCGATTGTGAATGAGCGCTTTGGCGTGTTCCGTAATGGTTTGATCGTGCGTCAAGAGGTACAGCGGGTAGGGGTTTTCGGTCGGGTTGATGTAACGGCGGAACGTCTCCATGCCGATTTCGTTGATCAAAATGACGTCAGCGCGTTCGTCGATGACGACCAACGGCGTCGTCAAGTGGTCGACCAAGGCGTCAAGAAAACTTTGTTTTTGCAACAGCGTGGATTGCTGGGTTTCGATTGTCTTGGCCATGTGGTTGTAGGACGACGCCAGCCGACGAATCTCGGGGTAGGCCTGATGCTTGACGTGCACTTCTTCGGCATCCCCGCCCAAGGCAAGCGCTTCGAACGAATCGGTCATCGTCTCCAGGGGACGCGTGACTTTCGTGATGACGAACGCGAGCAAGAGTCCCATGACAACGATCGATACGGTGGAGATCAGCAAGACGCGGGCGCGCACGGTGCGCATCGTCTGATCTTCCAACGTGAGGGGATAGGCGGCACGCAAAATGAGGTCGGTGTTCGGCACCGGCGTCGCGTAATAGTAGAGGTCGCTCTTCAACGTCTGGGAGTAGCGCGTCGCTTCGGCCGGTCGACCGTCCGCGATGACGGACAGGATTTCCGGGCGCGACAAGTGATTTTCGAGGTCTTTGGCGGCGCTGTCGTAGAGGACGACGCCGTGCGTCGTGATGACCGTGAGGCGCAGAGGAATGTTGCGCGCGCTCCACTCGTCGAGCATCGGCCCCGCGAGTGCTTCCCACGAGGTCTCGGGCGTGTACGCCTTGGCGACGTAATCCGTCAGGGCCGTGACGTGGTCGCGCGTCAAGGTTCGGCTCATGGTTTTCGACTCATGGATGGCCACCGCCGCCGTCGCGAGGATGGCGATGACCAATAAAACGATGACGATGAACGTGATTTGTTTACGCATGGGGAGGCACCTCTCGCAGACGATAGCCGATGCCGTGGACGGTCTCGATGACGTCGGGATCCAGTCCGTGTTCCTCGAGTTCGCGTCGCAAGGAGCGAATGTGCACGTCGACCGTGCGTGATTCTCCGGAGTAATCGTAGCCCCAGACGCGCGAGAGCAGGCGGTCGCGGGACAGGACAAATCCCGGGTGACGGAGCAAGTAGACGAGCAATTGATATTCCAGGCGCGTGAGGTCGACTTCTTGGCCGGCCAGCCAGACGCGATGCCGCGTGTCGTTCACCACGATGCCGGCATGGCTGTAGACGACTTCGCTGTCCTCGGAGAGCGGCCGCTCGTCCGGTTCGCGTTCGCCTTTCAAGACGTATCGCTGGTCGCTGCGCGCGATCAGGGCGCGCGTTCGGGCCAACAATTCGCTCATGGAAAACGGCTTCGTGATGTAGTCGTCGGCGCCGCCTTCAAAGCCCGCGAGCTTGTTTTGCTCGGAGGAGAGCGCCGTCAACATGAGAAACGAGGCGAGATCGAAGCGACCGTCTTCGCGCAGGCGCTTCAGGATGTCGTAGCCCGTCATGTCGGGCAGCATGATGTCGAGGATGAAAAGCGAGACGACCTCGTCGGCGGGCAATGCCGCGAGCGCTTCAAACAAGTCGGCGCCGCGCGCAAACGCCATCACGCGATCGCCTTCACTTTCAAGGTTAAAGACGAGCAGTTCGCGGATCGAATCGTCATCTTCGACGAGGCAGATCGTGTGTTGCATGGTCGTGCTCCTTTCACGCAGGGTCGTTGGCTTCCGGTTCCTCATCATCTTCGACGTAGGTGCCGCGCAGATAATAGACGATCCATTCGGCGACATTTTGCGTGTGGCCGGCGGCGCGTTGCATGTGATTGACGATCAAGACGAGCTCCACCAGGGCGGGGATCGCACTCGGTGTCTTTTGCATGGCCTCCACCAGTTCATTATAAAGCGTCGCGCCCACGCGCGCGACCCGATCGCGGATGCGGATGACGTGGTACGCCGTTGCCAGATCGCGGGACACATAGGCGTCGAGGGCTTCGTGCAGCATGTGGTTGACGACTTCGCTCATGATGAGCAAATCGCTCGGCATCTCGACGTCGATGCCGCTGTCCATGATCGACAGGGCGTGCCGCGAGACATCTTCGGCGTGGTCGGCGATGCGCTCCAGGTCGGTGACGAGCTTCATGTTGGAGGCGATGTTGCGCAGGTCGCGCGCGACCGGCTGTTGCCGCGCGATGGCGCTGACGCACGAGCGCGTGATTTCACGCTCCAACGCATCGATGGCGTCGTCGCCCGCGATGACTTCGTGCGCCAACACGGCATTGCGGTCGGCGAGCGCTTGGATGGCTTTGTGGATGGCCTCCTCGACCATCGAGCCCAAACGGATCATATCGCGATGGATCGCCGCGAGCTCTTCTTGGAATCCCATTCGTGCGGACATGGTGTGTGTTTCCTTTCTCTGAATCAACCGAACTTGCCGGTGATGTAGTTTTCGGTGCGCTCATCGCGCGGATTTTGGAAAATCGTGTCGGTCGCGTCGTATTCAATGATCTCACCGAGGAGGAAGAAAGCGGTGCGATCACTGATGCGAGCCGCCTGGCTCATCGAATGCGTGACGATCACGATCGTGTAGTCTTCTTTCAATGTGGTGATCAAGTCTTCGATCTTGGACGTCGCGATGGGGTCCAACGCCGAGGTCGGCTCGTCCATCAGGATGACGTCGGGTTCGAGGGCGATCGCGCGTGCGATGCAGAGACGCTGTTGCTGGCCGCCCGAAAGACGTGTCGCGTCGCGGCGCAGGTGGTCTTTCACTTCGTCCCAGAGGGCCGCTTTTTTAAGCGACGTCTCGACGACTTCGTCGAGGAGCGAGCGCGACCGGACGCCTTGGCAGGACAGCCCGTAGGCGACGTTGTCGTAAATGCTCTTGGGGAAGGGGTTCGGTTGTTGGAAGACCATGCCGACGCGTGTGCGCAGGTCGACGACATCGATGTCGGGCGTGTTGATGTCGACGCCTTCGCGGAAAATCGACCCCGTGTAACGGCACGATTCGATCAAGTCGTTCATGCGGTTGAAACAGCGAAGCAGCGTCGATTTGCCGCATCCGGACGGCCCGATGAACGCCGTGATTTGGCGGGCGGGGAGCGTCAAATTGATGTCGGTCAACGCTTGGTGGTCGCCGTAAAACAAGTTGAGGTCGGCCGTCGTGAAGGCGATGTCGGGACTCTCCGTTTGAAGACGCAACGCTTCGAGCTCCGGCGTGAGGGCCGACTTCGTTTTCGTCGATGCGGACTTCGGCGTCCATTTGTTTTTTAACGTCATGAGAGCGCTCATGGCAACTCCTTTGCTTATTTGCCTCTCGCGCCGGCTTTGGCGTGGGCTTTGGCATTGGCCTTTTCCGTGCGCTTGGAGACGGCGGCGATGATTTTGACCAGTAAGTTCAAGGCCAAAACGATGATGAGAATGACGATCGAGATCGTCGAGGCGAGTTCAAAGTTCGGGTTTTCGCCGCCCATCAAGACCCAGATATGGACGGCCAACGAGGTGGCGCCGGACGTCACTTCGGGCGCGTCGTTGATGGCCGTGCCCATCGTGAAGATCAGGGCGGCCGACTCGCCGATGACGCGGCTGATGGCCAACAGGAACGCCGACAGAATGCCGTTGCGCGCGCCGGGCAAGACGACGCGGAAGAGCGTTTCCGTTTTGGTGGCCCCCAACGCGAGGCTGGCCATCGTGTAATCCATCGGCACGGCCATGAGGGCTTCTTCGGCCTGGCGGATCAAGATGGGCAACAGCACCACCGCCATCGTCAGGCTGCCGAGCAAGACGCTCTGTCCCGAGATGCCGAAGGCCTTGACGATCGGGTAGAGGAGCGTGATGCCCATCATGCTGAAGATGATCGAGGGGACGCCCGCCAATAATTCGATGGAGGAGCGAATAAAGGCGGTCGCCTTGTTTTGCTTCGCGATGCTGTGAAGGTAGATGGCGGCGAAAATGCCGATCGGCGCGGCGAAAAGCATGGACAATCCGATGAGCATCAAGGTGGCGAGGATCGATCCGCGGATGCCGCCGCCCGGGATGTTCGCGTACAGTTCCGCGAGTTCGACGGCCTCGCCGTCGAGGATCGGCACCCAGACGTCGGGCGTCTGTTGGCGCAGGCGACCGACCGACACCGCTTCGCCCGCGGCGTTTCGGAAGACCAATTTGTGCACGGACATCCCGACGTTGAAGGGTGCCTCCGTGCCTTGCAGCGGGCCGGCCGTGGTGATGGTGCCGTGCTTCAACGGGGAATCGTCGGCGACGTAGGTGACGCGGTGGACGTGATTCAAGTTGTGGTCGACGAGGTCTTCCACCGCGAAGCCGAACCGCGCGGAGAAGATCGCGTCGGCTTCGAGGTGGCTCGGGCGTTCAAAGCGTCCGGGTTCGGCCACCGTCTCGTAGGCGGCGACGATGCTTTTGGCGTCGTAATCGCCCGAAAGGACCGACCAGTTGAGCGATTTCCAGCCACGCGTGCCGATGAAGACGAGGATGGCGATCAAGACCCACAGCGACACGCCGGACATCAGCCACGTGACGCCCTGAACCAGGCGATCCTTGAATCGACGGGCGCGGGTCATTGGGCACCTCCTCGGCGTTCAATGCGTCGTTTGAAGGTATGAACGAGGGCGTTCATGATCAAGATGAAGATTAAGAGGATCGAACCGACCGAGAATCGGATGTCGTAGTCGATGCCGGTCGTTTCGTGCAATCCCGTCAGCATCGTCGAGGTCAACGTTCGGGTGATGTCGAAGGGATTCCACGACGGGCCGCTCAGCGCGTTGCCCGCGATCATGGACACGGCCGTCGCTTCGCCGAACGCGCGTCCGAGCCCCAGGGTGAAGCCCGTGAGGATGGCCGATCGCGCCGCGGGGACGACGACTTTGAAACTCGTTTGGGTGGGGGTGGCACCCAAGGCCAACGAAGCCGCGGACAGTTCCGTGGGAACGGCGCGCATGCCGGAGATCGCCAGGGTGGTCATCGTCGGGAAAACCATGATGGCCAACAAGAGAATGACGGCCAGGGACGAGTTGCCCCCGAAGGTGGCGATGCCGAAGGCGTTGCCGAGGTCGCGGACCAGTTCCGTGATCTTGCTCGCGGCAAAGACGCCGTAGATGACGGAGGGGATCGCGGCGAGCGTTTCGACGACGGTGGTCAAGGCGATGCTGACCTTGCCTTTGGCGATGCGTGTGATCAGCAAGGCCGTGAGGATCGCGAACGGAAGGGCCAACAGCCCGCCCGTCAGCGAGACGATCAGCGTGTTGATCATGATGAAGCCGATGCCGTAGACGTTCTGGTCGGCGCGCCAGCGCATGCCGGTCATGAACGCGTCGAACTCGACTTGTTCGGGGTGGGAGTCCAAGAAGGGCGTGACGCCTTTCGAAATGACAAAGATCATGATCAGCAAGACCATGATCGCGGCGATCCAGCCTGCCACGCGGAATGCCCACTGGAAGGCGTGGTCGACGCGCCGGCGTCGCCGACGCGTCGATGATTTCGTGGTGGTTTTCGTTGACGCCACGTCGAACTCCTCAGTGCTTATTTACCGACGACGTCCCAGTTCGTGGTCGCACCGGTAAAGATTTTCAAGAGATCGTCTTGCGTGACGTTGTCGATCGGGTTGTCCGCGTGGACGACCGCGACGATCGCGTCTTGGCAGAACGCACCGGAACGCATGGCGTCGCCGATGGGTTCCTTGTCATCTTTGAAGTTTCTCGAAGCAAAGCCGATGTCCGAGCCGTTCGGGCCGTCTTTTTCCGGTCCGAGCACGCGTTCCCAGCCGGCGCCGGAACCCGTTTGGTCCATCTTGAACTGCACGTTGCCCGCGATGCCTTGGAAGGATTCGAGCGCCGCCGTCACCGCTTTTTCAACGGAGGTCGATCCGCCGGTCACGATGGTCAGGCCGCTGTTGTCTTGATCCACGATCGGGTGATCCGCTTTCAATTCGTCCCACGGGGTGCCGCCTTCGACGTCGACGATGCCGCCGGCCGCCCGGACGACTTCACGGCCTTCCTTGGAGTCCATCAGGTACGCGATGAACGCCGCGACGATCTGACGTTGTTCGTCGGACGCGTAGTCATCGGCCGCACGGGTGGTGAAGCAGAAGGGGCGCTTCAGCGTGTATGAGCCGTTGTTGACGTTGTCGGCCGAAGGTTCCACACCTTCGTATTTCAAAGGTTTCAGGTTGTTTTCGGCAAAGTTGGTGACGAGCGAAACGTAGCCGATGCCGTGCACGTCTTGACCGACTTGCTGCGCCATCTGGCCGTTTGACGCGACTTCGTTCGCTTTCTCGGTCAGCTGACCTTTGAAACCGACGACGGCCTCAAAGCCTTCGCGCGTGCCCGAGGAGGAGTCCCGCGTGTAAACGTGGATTTCTTTCGAATCCGGGGTGTCGGGCGTGTCGGGGGTATCCGGCGCGTTCGTTTTCGACGGATTCGTCACTTTCGGGTCTTTGTTGTTGTCGCAGCCGACCACGCCCAAAACGAGCGTCAGCGCCAGCGCGATCACGAGGATGGATGTAAAAATGGATTTTCTTTTCATGGTGTTTCCTTTCATACAATTTCTTCTCACTTGGTTAATGGTTGGGCTTCTTCGTGAAGCCATGTCCTCTGTCGTGACGACTTCATCGTAAAGAGCGATTATTTTGGGCGCGTCAGAAAAATGTTAAATCGGTGTAAAATCACGCCATAAGCCCCAAACGCCCGCGTTTCAGGGGTATGCAGACGGGATGAAATCATGAATAAAGGGCATGACGTAACGAACGTGACCGACGTCGGGGGCGCCCGTTTCGCGGCGGTGCGGCGGCGGGTCCCTCGCGCGTTGGGCGCGTCGCATCGGCGTGGTATAGTGAAACCGTTATTCATCTTCATCTGTGAGGACGGCGGGGGTCAGGCACGGCCCCGTGCCGTGAAGGGGGACGTTTCGATGAATCGATTCAAACACATCATTGAACAGGTGACGGCACATCCCGAGCGTCAGCGCGCGGCCGTCGTGTGTCCCGATCCCGGGACCATGGACGCGGCCCTGATGGCTTCCCACATGGGATTGGTCGATCCGATTTTTTACGTCGACGAACCGCGACGGGCATGGCTCGATCCTTATCGAGCACAACTCGACGGGCGGACGGTCATCGTCTCGGAGACGCCGCAGACGGCCGCACAAACCGCCGTGCGGGATGTGCGCGCCGGCCGCGCCGATTTGTTGCTCAAAGGCAACATCGACACGAGCGTTTTGCTCAAACAAGTCGTTCATAAATCGTATGGGC